>CAKZUK010000070.1 GCA_937921775.1 uncultured Saprospiraceae bacterium | reverse complement strand
TATAGTATAATCGCTGAGCCTTTTTAGCTCACTTTTCCTAATTATTTGACTCCAGCCAAAAGGATGAAGACAAATAATTAGTCAATTGAACTAAAAATTCTTCATCGATTAATGTTAAACCAATTAAGTCAAAGCACTTATAAGGAATCCGAATAAAAAATTAATATTTTAAAAAATAAAAACAAAAGATGAATATCAAGACACTACTTTTTAGTTTACTAGCAGTTGTACTTTTATCAGCATGCAACAAAGATGAGGATCCAGTTGCTGTCAACCCAGACCAATTGGCGGATGACATTGTGTTAATTGAAAATTACCTTACGGAGAATGGATTGACCGCTCAGAGAACGGAATCGGGATTGCATTACATTATTGAAGAGGAAGGTACTGGAACAGAGTTCCCTACATCTACTTCTGACGTAATCATTTATTACAAAGGTTATTTGATGGATGGATCTACTTTTGACCAAACTACAAATGGTTCTCCGGCTACGTTTAATTTGCAAGCGGTAGTTGCAGGTTGGGGCGAAGGAGTTCCGTACTTTAAGAAAGGTGGAAAAGGTACTTTATTAATCCCATCAGGATTGGCTTATGGAACTACAGGTAGTGGTACTGCTATTGCCCCTAATACGCCTATTCTTTTTGATATTGAGCTGGTTAATTTTAACTAGTTGGAGTTCGTTTTTTCGGCGAAGCTGAAAACGATTCTTGCTGAATAAAGACCCCCTGCTTGCAAACTTTGCAAGCAGGGGGTCTTTATTTTATGTGTTTGTATCAGTTGGCTAAAAAAATAAAGTTTTTAAGCTAGCTAAGCAATAGCACATTGAGCTTGTAATTGTAATACTTCTTCTACGCCTAGCACAGCGTTTTGATTTACGGCTTTGCTGCGATGTAGTTTTGCTTTTGAATATTAGTTAACAACTTTAATATTAAGTCGCGAAACAAAATGATCAAGATGAAGGTTTGAAGTTGGATGTTTTGTGGAGATTCGAGTGTATCTAAATGTCAAGGGAGTATAATTAAAGTTGTCGGATTTAGTGTGTTATACTTTGATTAAGTAGACTAGTTTTTTATACTTTTATTTGTGTTAGGTATCCGGAGGATGAAAGGGTGGGGGATAGTATAATAAAACGACCGTTTTTTTGTTACTCAATTATACTTAAATAGGGCAAGTATCTTATTAAAAAGAGGGTAGAGATAATAGTAATCTAAATTTTTTTCTGAAAAACGCTACAAAACTATACTTACGAAAGTAAGGAACATAGTAATAATATTACGTCTTCGCATTTTTTTGTTAAAAAACTATAAATATCTTGGCCTATTTACTTTTTTTTGCTAAATCACTAACAGTGCAATATTATGTATGGTGCAAAAATTAAAAAACAAAACAAAACAAAACAAAATGAAAAATGTATCAAAGGCTATTTTAATAGCAATTATTATTTTAATGAACTTAACCGCATGCCAGAAAACAGAAATTAACAAACAAAGTAGCCTTGATGAAGGGTTGTACGAGCGCGAATATATCCTTAACATTATAGAATCATCTGAGAAGATAGATTGGAAAACAGAAGGAGAATTAGATCCCTTGTTTCTTTATAGTATTGGAATGTATACAGATTCTACTTTTATTGTTGGCTACAAGCCTTCTTCTGTAAATGGTTTAAGTGAAATGATAAATCAATTTAAATCATCTCCTCATAGCTGGCTAGAAGAAAAAGAAGAAGTCTTAAAATATTTAGTTCAGGAGACCCTAATTTTGTTAATTTGACTCCTGTAAGTAAGAAGAATATATCTCCTTTTCTTTATCTTAAGACAAGTTCGTTTGATGTTATTAAGCAACTAGCCGAGTCACCGCTAGTATACTCTATTGAGCCCTCTGGTGAGCTTTTTTTGACTACCAATAATAAAGAATATGTGTCCTTATTAAATAACGCAGGCTGCCGTTGCAATGTTCCTGAAATTTCAGGTGATGATTTACTCGATCTTGATCCTAATGAGAGTAAAAAACCTTGGAACTACGAGAAAAATGGTATTCATGAAAATGGTGCATGGATACTTTCTCAAGGAAATGATATTGGTGTTGCTGTGCTAGATTCGGGAGTTTCCATTAATCAGGAGAACTTAGATAATGATGGTGATTTTGAGCAGGGGCTTTCTGTTGATAGATATGAGGATAGAATAAATTTTTTGGGGGCAACATTGGGAACAGCTTTGTTTCCAAATGGTTCAGGAGGATTTATTAGCCGTCTAATTGAAGTGCCTGGAAACCCGGTTGTGATTGGGCCACATGATCGTTGTGGACACGGAACTCGTATGGCAGGAATGGTAGCAGCACCTAGAGGAATTGATAATAACGTAACTGGTATTGCTTATAATTGTGATTTATATAATTACAGAGTGGTACATAATCCTTTAATACTTACTGGACTGGAAAAACTCGCAGTTGAGGATGGCTTACTGAATACTATTCTTAATAACAATATTAGGATAATTAGTATGTCCATTGCTCAACTTCCTCCTTATCAGAGTCCAAATATTGAATATGCAATAGACGCCGCAGCTATTGCTGACAAACTTATAATATGTGCAGCTGGTACTTCTCCATTTACTGGTACTCTTCTTCAAACTATTACAGCATTTCCTGCAACTAGTGCTGCAACTATAGGTACAACAGGTATTAAAGAGCCTACCGATTGGGATGGATCCCCACTTGGTAGTTTTGTTGAGGCTTGTAACATCTGTCATTATGACCTTTTTGGTACTGTTGATTTTGCTGTAATAATTCAAGACAATTCTAATAATAATAGAACAACTTTGGCTCTTACTTGTGATGGTGATATACCGGATTATGCTTCAGGTTCTTCATCTTCTACTGCATCCGTTTCGGCAATAGCAGCCTTAATTTGGGCTCAAGATGTTACTCAATCAAGAGATGATGTCATACTAAAAATGGTTCAAGCATCTAGCAACTCTACTTTAGAACACGGAAAATTTGGTTGGGGTGTAATAGACGTATATGATGCACTACAATAACTGTTTAAGAAATTAAATACTTATGGCGATACTCTTACTGATCAAGGAGTATCGCCATTTCTCAAAAATGTTAATTAAAAATGATAAAGATATTTAAGTTTCCACGTTTGATTTGGACGTTAATATTTATACTCATGCTATTATCCATTTATAATGATTGTAGAATGTGGGATAGAATTATGTTTCCCTCATCTTACTTGATGGGCTTATTTTGCATTGTTTTATTTGTGCTTAGTTTATTATATTTATCTGTAAATAAGCTTTCAAAAAACAAAGATCATTCTATATTACGAGTACTAAAAATTACTTACTCAATAACCGTTTTGTACCTATTGATTACTATGTGTCTTATTTTAAGTGATATTTTAAATATAAATCCCCCCCCCTGGTTCAGTGTTATTTTTGCCGAAATTATTTCTTTTGCCTTTATTATTTCAAATTTATCTTTATTCTTATATTGGGTTTATGCTTTTCTCAATAAAAAATCTTACTAGTTTTCAATAATTTCAATCTTACGTACATAATGTTGTATCTATTTACTTGGTAGGGTGCTATCTAATTAGTAAAAAAGGGGTATTAATGTTATAAACATTCCCTCTAGAGTCTTCATAAGAAACAGTTACAATGAAGACACCTGTTTGGGATGGTTTCCCAATGTTTTGGAATCGCCCATTCCAACCTTGATTTGGGTTAATTGTTTCAAAAACGTTTTGCCCCGAACGATTCCATATAGTCATCTTGAAAGAACTAACATTAATGAGAACTCCTTTTCCTTTAAAAATATCATTAACTCCATCATTATTAGGGGTAAAGGCATTTGGTAAAAAGTATTTATTCATTGGAGTAACATCTACTACTTGAGTTATTGTATCTTTACAATTATTTATATCCGACACTATAAGCCGAATAGTATAGTGTCCAGTATCTGTAAAAGTGTAAGTAAGTTCCTCATTTAATATAATATCCATTTCATCAAAAGCCCACTGCGAATAGATCGCCCCTTGGGAATTGTCAATTAAATGAATCTCTGGTTCTATATTGGAAAGAACCTCAGGAGTATAATTGAATTGAGCAACAGGAAGAGGATGCACAGTTAATAAATTATTAAACGTTGTATCTACGTAACAACCCAATGGAGAAGTAACAGAAACAAAAACGGAATAGCTACCTTCCTCTCTATAAGTATAGTATGGCCTTAGAATATTACTACTTCCAAGCCCATCACCAAAATTCCAATGGACACTGTATGTAGAATCAATAGGCCATGAGAGGTTGTCAAAAAAAACAGAAAGGGGTTTACATCCTTCAAATACATCTGGAGAAATAATGATTGTCTCCGGTGCGGGTTTCCATTCTATAATTTTTTCAACACTATCTACACAATTAAAGTTATCTGTGACTTTCAATGAAACATTAAATAAACCAGATACATCATAATACTTTAAAGGATTCTCGTTGATAGAGGTCGTACTATCACCAAAAGACCATTCCCAATCCGTTATAGTATTAGCAGAATAAGAATCATTTAAAAACTGTACAGGGCCACTTACACATGTGTCGTACTCGACTATAAAGCTAGGTATATTATTCGCCACAACATTTATTAAAATATTAGCAGTATCGGGGCAAGTGGAATCAGGATTTAATATTAAATGACCAGAATAAATATCTGGTTCAGGAAAAAATATGCTTGGATCCCACTCAAAAAAAGTGTCGAGCATTCCCTCTATATTAAATATCCATACAAAATCATCTATTAAGTTAATAGGAGCGCTTGTATTTATGAGTTCTATCTCTTGTTCACAAGTGTGATTTAAAAAAATACCATTCTCCAAAACACTATCTGCGTCAATACTTGCAACAGGAGATGGACAAGTAATTATATTCAATATAATATCTCTCCGTATAGTACTTAATAATTGACCATTTCTGTATTCTTTTACGCATATCCCGACGGCAAACTTACCTGTAAGCATAGGTTCGCCAGATAAGAAGCCAGAATTTACATCTATATTTAAAACACCGTTTCCTAAAGGAGTAATTTCACTATAGGTTGGAAGAACAAATTGCACAGGAAGGTGAGGAGGGGGATATGAGAAAAATTCTCCGGGGAAATCATCTAAAGGAGAACAAAACTCATAAATCAACTGGTCTCCATCAACGTCTATAGCATTTTGTAATACAGAGATGTTCTCTAACACACATAATCCAGTCGGAGGTATTGCTTGGAATGAGGGACTATTGTTACAAAAATATTGCGCTGCTGAATTAATTTCTACATATTGAGTTGTTCCAATAGAACTACCAACTGATGTTATATTCGTAATTCCACCTATTCTACAACAAAATTGTTTCACCAAAAAATAGCTCGAATCACTAACAGCTAACTCTAGTTCGATAGAAAAAGTAGCTTTGTTAATACAAATATCAAGAGGGAACTCTAAACAAGGATAATTAGGGTTTGCTATTTCTACTATTGTATCTCGAAGAAAGATGACCTCAGTATGATCATCCATATTCCATAGCGATAAAGAAATTTGTTCGTCAAAACCTTGGGAACTACATTCAGCATATTGAATAAATGTAATCCTGTATATCCTAGTGTTATAATTACTACCTTCTCCTAGGCATTCATAAGACATATCTGTACCTACAATATGCGCACAATTACTAATATTGACTTGTAGTATTAGTAAAGTAAAAATTAATACTGCAATCCTCACTATATTTAGTTTTTACAAATAAATTGTTATGATTATTCAATCACGTCTTGTGAATTTACACATAAATTATATAAATTACAAAATGATGGTTAATGAAACAGCAATGCTTTATCTTTTACTCTGATTTCGTCATGGTTTATTCCTTTTTCAAGAGATAAACCCTCCTTTTTTTAGTAAATGATACTAGCCCCCAGAATCCACACCACTAACTAACTAACTAACTTGAATTTCTACTAAGCTTAGTTTTATTATCCCTAACCTTTTTTCTCTCTTGTGATTTTTCTCCTATCGATTAAGTGCGTACCAAGTGAACAGGAGAATGATATTTTGGTAATAAATTAAGAGATAAGGTTAAATATGAAATTTATGCTCACTCCTTTTTACTTAACATAACTAAATTTACAGGAATATTAATGGCACAACTGATCAATCTCTTGGTTCTAGAGATGCGCTTACTAATAACGATTATCTACATTCCCAGAAAAAAAACTGTACTGAACGAAGTAGAAGTCTCCGTCCAAGTCCCCGTCTGATCTGGCGTCAAATCCCTGTCTCATTCCCGTTAAGGGGAATCAAAAAAACCGAATCTGCAACAAAGCAAATTCGGTTTTTTTATGCTAATTACCAACGCTGCTACTCAAACAAATTGTCATAAGACTCATTGCTGTTAGAACTAGAATTATCGCGTAACTCAGGTCTTGGAGAATCTAGATCCAAAGTCTCAGTAGGAGAAGAATCACCCATCAACATAAGGGAGCTTTGTTTTTCAAACTTCTTCAACATCTTCAAACCTTCTTCTTCGAATACACCATTTTGTAAATCAACGGAGTCCATGAAGCTAGAAGACATTTCCATGAAGCGCTCCATTTCACCTACCTTATTGGCCACATCATCCGCAATGTTTTCCATTGCAGCATCAAACATTGCGCGCTTATCTGGATCACCAGAGATGACGCTCATTGCTGATTTCATGGCAGAGTGGGAGCCACGGATGGCCTTGCGTTCCTGTTCTTTTAGATTAACCTGATCCTTAGTATCTTCCAAAAGTATTTCAGAATTTTGATACATCTTAGAAAGAATCTTGTGCATTACATCCATTTTTGAATGGAGGTTTTTGTATTTCGCGTTACTTTCTTTTAGTCGCGCTGCTTTACGAGTTGACAGTGTCAAAGCAGATTGGTTGCCTTTCTTTTGAGCTGCTTTTGCAAGCAATAAGTTTTTGTCAATTTCCTTGTTGTTGTCATCCATAATGGTCGACAGCTTGCGCATTTGTCCCCGAAGGGCAGCGATCTGCTTGCTCATTTTGCGGAGGTTGTCTGCAAGGTCTTCTACATAGCTTTTGAGGATACCGACAGGGTCGATGGTCACAAACATACCTGTAATCGAGCGCATGATACTTTTGTACATGTAGCCTACGAGGTTACGCATTTTAGGATCGAGCACCATATAGATGATCAAGGCTAGGACGAGTAACATACCAGTTAAAGCGATCAAGTTAGAAGCCAGCCCAATTAGGAGTGGAAGAAACTTGAAAAGAAGAAATCCACCACCTGCAACAAGTGCTACTAAGAAAATAGTACCGGTGACACCTTCCGGTTTCTGCCAAAAAGATTTTTGCTTAAAGCTATCCGTATCGATAGGGTTTGCCATAATTTTAAATGAATTTGATTAATATCTTTGAATGATTCTGCTTATAATTTAGGTGTTCTAAACAAAGAATACCTGTTTAAGGCCGAAATTTACAAATATTGATTGATGTTTGCTATGTCTTTATCAATTTGATTTAGAATGCTTTGATGTGTATGTTCAAAATTTTCACGAGTTGATTCGATTTTTTCAGTTTCCGACTGAATTTGTGCGTCAGCACCGTCAATGGTGGTTTGATACTTTTTCATCTGCTCTTCTAGTTGTGCAATTTTCTCTCTATGTTTATTGATTTGCTCTTTCAATTTTTCAACTTCCTGTCGCTTACCTTCTACTTTTTGCTGTGTTCTATTCTTTAGCGCTTCATCAAAATGCGTTTTCTCTTTTAGGATCACGCTTTTATAATGACTAGCTGTTTCAATAAGTTTAGCTTTAGTCAAGCCCATGGTGGAAGCTGTTGCAAAAGCAGATTTGAATGCAGTGCTTTCGTCCATGTCCATTTCAGACAAAGCACCTAGTGATTGCTTGTATTCAATATAATCAAAGCCAGGAAGGTTGCTTCTTTCCAATGAATTGGTCAAAAATTCCACACTTTTAATATCTAGGTTGTGTGCGTTTCCAAATAGTGTTTTTAAATCTTTCGCCATTTTAATTAAGTGTTATGTTGTTCCGATTCACTCGGTGTTTGAAAATTAAGTTGGAAATTGGAAGTCGGAAGTTTCCCAATATCGTAAAAACACGTTAGACGAGAACTTCGGTCTTTCTCTCCTCCCACTTCCAAGGGGGTCTATATGTACCCCTATTTAAAATGAAAAGTAGCTTTACCGCATTGCTCATCTTTGGAGCTTGGGGCAAATCTTGCTTTTCTTACGCTTTCCAGCGCCATTTGTTTTAGATTTTCCTTGTAGGTTGTTGAACCTTTCATGGTGTATCTTGCTTCAATTACATCTCCCTTATGATCAAAACAGAATTTGATAACCAAAATTCCTTTTCCTTTATAAAGTCCTCGAACTACCGGCGCTTCAATTACACCATTATTAACGAGATAAGCATCCATTGTAATATTGACATCAGGGTTTATTTCTTCTGTATTTTTCGATTGATTCGATTGTTTTTCAACTTTAGAGTTCACACCTTTCACTACTAATTTGTCTGATTTTGTGATCTCCTTAGTTTTTTCTTTGATCTCAGTTCCTGTTTCCTTTTCTGACTCAGCGTATTCAATTGGTAGCTTCTGGCTTGCAGGTGCACTACCCATCAATTGAAAAGCCAAATCGCGCATGGCTGCATCATAGCTTTCCCAGATGTTTGGATCAACAATGGCTTTTCGGTCCATTTCGTATAGCTCCCAAACGCGTTTATTTGACTGATTGTTTGGCAAACAAATATAAGTAGACTCGTTCGTATTGCTTTTGAAAATCAATAAAATTCCTTTTGGAATATTGGTATCTGCTTCATAAAGACCAATATACTCCACCTCTTTTTTACTGGAAGCAATCGTTTCTAAATCATAGCCTTCCTTAAAAGGGTCTATGCCCATTTGGATTTGATAGGCATAGCCTTTTGACAAAAAACGGTATTCGTCTAGCGAGGTACCATTGGATTGATCAGCTTGCGCCAAAAGTAGTATGGGGGATAGAAAAAGAAATAGTAGGAATAGGTTTTTCATATATACATTCGATTCAGTGGATAAATTACTCCAATATATTAAAAATTGAGGGAAAGTTCGACGAGAATCGTTAGAATATCGAGTAATGGATTTTAATTAAAATGAAAAGTAGTGGTTGAGATAGTTCGAAGACCGAAGACGAAAGATGGAAGCCTACAGTGAATGTGAGTTCTTGCTTGGAACTATAAGGCCCAATTTCTGAGACGGATTTTAAGGAACTTAATTTGTACCTCTGTCTTTTTACGTCCACTCAGCAGCACTCCCATCAGGAGTTTTACGAACCTGAAGGATATTAGGAAAGTGATCCTTGATGGATTCAATATGTGAGATAATATAAATCTGACGATACTGCTCTTTTAGTAAATCCAAAGCATTGAGAATCTCAAAACGTCGTTCCTCGTCCTGTGAGCCAAATATCTCGTCAAAGCACAACAAACTATTCGCTGCACTACTACCAGATAGATCAGAAATGGCTTTACTGATACCGATTCGGAGGCAGAGATTGGCGAGGTCGATTTCGCCACCAGAGAAACGAGTAATGGGGTAGTAGTCGCCATTGTCGAAGATGTGGAATTCAAAGTTGTTGTCCACTTTAATGCTTTCGTAGCGCCCTTTGGTGATTTGATTGAAAAGGTGGCTGGCGTGATGTGAGATGACGGGTTTTACACGTTCGAGGATATTGGTTTTGAATTTTGAGAATAGGGCGTCGAGGGATTCCAGCTGTTGGAGTTCGTCGCGTTGGGTCTTGATGGTCTTTAGTATTTTCTCGTTGTGTTTGATTTTGTTGTCAACTTCCTGGATGATTGACTTTAAAGTATAGATGGCTTCTTTGTTTGAAGTCAATATATCGGTGATAGCATCCCGTTCTTTTTCTAGGTTCTGCTGTTTTGCCATAGCGGCTTCATGTTGTTTTTCTTTGAAGCCTAGTGCTTTTATTTTGCTTTGTTGATCTTTGACGGCGACTTGTCCTTTTTTGATTCGCTCAATTAAGTTTTGATTTTTCTCTTCTAGTCCGGGGTTTTTTGCCACGTCATCGACTTGACTGTGGTACTTGATGTATGTTTTTTCGAATGCTTGAATTTCGTTTTTAAGGATTTGGTAAGTTTTTGGATCGAAGCTTACTTTTCCAAGGCTTTTGATTTGTTGATCGAACTGTTCTACTTGTTTATTTACAGATTCTAGTTCTACTTTTTTATCTGCGAGTTCTTTTAGTTTTTCTACTTCTACTCGAAGATCGCTTTTGAGTTTACTTTCCTTTTCAAGGTTTTCGTTTTTAGATTGTTTGATTTTTTCTAGACCCTTAATGGTTGAATCAAGTTTGATTTTTAATTCACTTAATTGTTTCGTTTCAAAGGCAGCAATGTCGCTTTGTAAGCGTGCAATGGTTTGATCATAAGAAGCGAGAAGTGGTTGAAAACAGGTAGGACACTCTGCATCCTTTCCAAGTTTTGTAATATTTTGAATGCTATTATTTCGGTCAGCAATTTTGCCTTGAATGGCTCCGAATTGTGTGTTGAGATCTGTTTTTAGTTTTTCTCCCTTTGTTATTCGCTCTGTTTCTGTTTGTATCGTTTCCGAAATATCAGACAAGGCTTTTTGAATGCTTCCAGCTTCCTTGATTTCTTTTTCAAGTTCAGTGATTTTTTGCTTGCAACTGATCAGTCGTTCGCCAAATATTTGTTTCTTTTGATTGATGGAAGCGATTTGTTCAAAAGCTGATTTCTGAGTTTCTAATTTTTGTAATTCAGTCTTTTGTTTTTCGAAAGCATCAATCTGCGGTTTTATTTTTTTGAGTGATTTCTCAAGTTCCTTTAGCTCTTTTATTCTAATTTTATATTCGTTGGATTGCGCTTTTAAATTTTCAATTCCACCCTCAAACTTATTCAATTGATGATAAAGTTCGTTGTGTTGTTTGTATTGTTCATTTTGTTGCTCAGAAGCTTTCTGAGCAGCTAGATATAGTTTTTGTTTTTCATCAAATTCCTTTTTGGTTTTAGCTTCCTTTTTTTCAAGCGTTGCCAACTCTTTGTTCTGTTCTTTTAGCTCTTTTTCAAAAGCTTTAATATCTGCATCTTCATAGAGTAGATTTTCCTGACCTTTGATTTCATGTTTGTTTTTATTTCGGTCTTCTCGAATGATGTTTTGAAT
The DNA here is from genome assembly GCA_937921775.1 of uncultured Saprospiraceae bacterium. GTDB lineage: Bacteria > Bacteroidota > Bacteroidia > Chitinophagales > Saprospiraceae > CALGLS01. The sequence goes on along the minus strand of CAKZUK010000070.1, from coordinate 53,249 downwards.
TTTGTCTAGCTTGTCCAAACCTACCATTTTGCGAATCATCTTTCGTCGTTCTTCGCCTTTGGTATTGGATATTTCACCTAGTTCTTTTTGACCTGAAAAGATAGAGCGGGTGAATGAATCTTTGTCCATTCCCAAAAGCTCAGTCACTGCTTCTGTAACCGGTTTGGCCCCAGCCGCCAATGACTTCTCATCCTGATCATAAAACTGTGCTTGGTGAGCTAAAGCCTTGCCTCGGAATTCTCGTAAGATTCTATATCGCTTATTTCTAACTTCAAATGATAGGTCCAAAACAACCGGATCTTTTGAATTAGCCCAGCTGGAGCGAAAAAAGTTTTTATCCAATTTTATATCCCCAAAAAGACACAACAAAACAGCTTCAAAAACAGATGACTTTCCAGATCCATTTCGTCCCACAATGCCTACAAGGCCTTCCTTGAAGTCGAGCTCAAGATTGCCGTATTGTTTGAAGTTATTTAGTTTTAATGTATGTAGGATCAAGGTGCTTGTAGTTTAGTTTTTTAAAAAAGTCGGAAGACCGAAGACGGAAGTCCGAAGTTTCCCGCGATCGTATATTCACGTAAGAGGGAAAATTGAAATTTTGATTGCCATTTTGATTTTGATTACCGAGCTACCGGTTCCGATACTCCCCAGACTCAAACAAGTCAAAATAGAATTTCGCTTTTTTAATCAATGGTTTCGCAATCGTCTCATCTGGATATTCATCTCCTATAAAATTGGTAAGCAAGTCATCCAAGCTTTCCGTTTGCTGTTGCATTCCAATAGAATTATCATAGTCATCTTTAAACTTTCGTTTGACGTGAATATGCGCAGCTCCTGGCATCATTTCGTGAATATGTCGGTTGGTCAACTGGATGGATTGCGAGACTTTTATATCCTGAAAGTAAATGCTCAAAAGCGCATCTTTAATATCCGTTTTTGCAATAAATTCTTTTAGCTCTAGCTCAATGTTTTCTAATTCTTTGTCATTACATTTCTTAATGTCTAATCGAAACCATTCACGTGCTTGAATCGGAAAAAACGCTGGTTCGCAAACCTTTCCTTTCTCTAAATTAAGGATGCAGTAACCTTTGTCTTTGCCAGCCTCGGTATCGCTCATTCGTTCGGTTGAACCGGAATACCAACCATTCTTGAGCTTAGATATTTTTTGAAAATTATGCCAATGTCCCAGTGCTACATAATCGAATTTGTCAAGTAATTCCAGTCGTTCTTTTGGATATAGTTGCTCCCCATATTCCTCCATTAAGTATTCTTTGCCGATGGAAGTATGTAGCATCATAATGTTGAATTTATCTTCTACCGGATTGATCTTGTCCATCTCTTCTCGCAGAACTTTATCATCATTAATGTGTGGCAATCCATGTACTACTAAATCTCCAATTTCAATCGTTTCATAAAACTGAGAAAAGATAGGATGCACGCCTTTGATGGTTCGAAAGGCTTTCAAAATAGGGCTAGTATAAACCGTTTTTGGCGTTTCGTGATTTCCTGCAATCACAACGAATGGGATCCCTGCTTCTGAAATTCGAATCAATTGCTCCAAAGCAAAAATCATAGGTCGATTGGCAGGGGAGGGGCGATGAAAAAAATCGCCTGAATGAATAATGACATCAGGCTTGATACGCAAGGCTTCATCAATAACATGCGTGAAAGAATCGTAAAAATCCTGCTCACGGAGATTGATTCCGCTGCTACCAATTTTGTCTAGTTCACTGTAACCCAAATGTGTATCTGAAAAGTGGAGTATCTTCAATTGTGTGTTATTTTCTGTAAAAGAAGGTAAAATTTATGATTTAGCCGTCTTTGCTGCCCTAGTTTTTTGTCTGAAGAGGGGATGGAAACACGGATCTAACTGATTGAGCGGATTAAGACCGATTTTTTACGTGAATGTAATGAATTGAGATGAAAGCCAGCCTGCGATAAAAGAAGAAAATCCGCTCTCATCTGTTCTATCCGTTCAATCCGTGTTCTCATCCCTGCTCAAGGGAAACTAACTAGCAATAAATTCAAGAGCCCGATACTCAGCCCAAGATTTCAACTCACGTGGCATGGTAAAGCCAACATGGCCACCTTTCGGAGGTGTTTCGAGGTAGAGATAAGGATGCTTTTCGCAAAACTCATATGGAAAACATTCGGGTGTCAAAATAGGATCGTTGATGGCATTGACGATCAATGTTGGAATATTGACTTTACTGATGTAGTTAATGCAAGATCCTTGATTATAAAAATCTTGTGCGTCTTTATAACCGTTGAGTGGAGCAGTAAAGAAGTTATCGAAGTCTTCCCACTTGTCAATTTTCTTGTAATTGCTAAAATCAATAGCATTGGGAAATTGCTCTGATTTAAGTTTGATTTTTGGCTCGAGCATTCTTAGAAAGCGCTTTTTGTAAAAAGCAGCTTCTGGTTGATCGAGTTTTATCACTGAGCTGACCAAGTCAAGCGGGGCAGAGTATGAAACCGCTTTATAGATTTGCTCAGGAAGATTGTCTGCGTTGACACCTAGATATTTCATGTTGATATTACCGCCCATGCTGAAGCCGATGAGTACAACTTTTTCGTAGTTTTTTCTTTTTAGGGAATGATTGATTACTTCGCTAAGGTCACCGATTTCACCATGGTTGTACATGCGCATTTTGCGGTTCATTTCACCAGAGCAGGAGCGGCAGTTCCAAGCGAGTACATCCCATTTTTTGTTTTTAAAGGTTTGGGCCATTCCTTTTACGTAGTGTCTATCAGAGTTTCCTTCAAGTCCATGAGATAGAATAACGAGGTTTTTACTTTTGGAATCAATCCAATCTAAATCTAGGAAATCACCATCAGATAAGGTAAATCGTTCACGCTCATATTTGAAGCTCTTTACTTTTCGGATTAGAGCAGGGAGTATGGTTTGTAGATGACTATTGAATTGATAAAAGGGAGGACCAGGATAAGATGAATTTTTTATGAGCGGCATTTATATTTTTTAGATAGTTTATTCATTGGTTGCAAAACTACAAAGCATTTGTGAATAGGGGATTTATTCAAATTGTTTTTTTGCAATTTGAATTACCCTAAGTGGAAGAAATTGGCGTTTTATATTAATTTGGTTCTTCGATTGTTGAAAAATTCAGTTTAAAACTCTTCCATATGCAAAACACAGACTTACAAAAAATGCTAGATGGTGAATTGTATAAGCCAGGCGATCCGCAATTGATGGAGATGCGTAAGCGCTGTAAGCAACTTTTTCGTCAATTTAACCAACTAGCCTATGAGGATAGAGAAAGGGGAGATGCAATAATTAAGGAATTGTTGGGAAGTACAGGTGATAAGTTTGAGGTATTAGCTCCTATTTACTGCGATTATGGGACACATATCCATATTGGTGAAAACTTCTTTTCCAATTTCAATCTAACGATTCTCGACTGTGCAGAGGTGCGCATTGGCAATAATGTAATGTTTGGTCCCAACGTACAGCTTTATACTGCCTATCATCCGCTTAATGCCCTAGAGCGTAATAAAGGGCCAGAGTTAGCATCTCCCATTACAATTGGCAATAATGTTTGGTTTGGAGGAGGTGTAATTGTATGTCAAGGAGTGACAATAGGAAACAATACTACCATTGGTGCAGGAAGTGTAGTCATAAAGGATGTGCCAGCAAATGTATTTGCTGCAGGAAATCCGTGTAAAGTTATTCGTAATATTTAGCACAATTTGAAGCTCAAAATCATGAGAAATCAATATAAATCAAGGGTTTAGGAAACAAAATAGCTGTTTTATGCGTTGTATTATATGTTGAAAATTGAGAATGAGTTTCGAACTTTAAACCACAAATAACCCAGATGTCAGGCCATATCCTATCTAAGCCCTGTCATTTTCGTTGACTTTGCCAAATTTTCTTCTTCATTTCACCTGAATATTATGAATTAACGAATATTATTCGTTATTTTAACATTGTTTTCAGATTTGTAAATCTTGAACTAATTAAATTATTCTTGCATATGGAAAACGTTGAATTATTTGAAACAGCTATTGCCTGGGCTAAGAAAAAGGGAATCAAATCAATCAAGGCTAACACAGAAAACTATGATACGCCTTCTAAGTTTACCCGTACGGGTGATGGTGAAGATGATGTAATTCCAGATATTACTGGTTTGCATTCTACGTCAAAGTGCTATGTTGAAATTGCTCAAAAAGCAGATGATGTCCAAAAGATTGTTTCAAAATGGAAATTATTAAGCCGAATGGCTGAAATAAAAGGTGGTCGACTTTATTTGTTGGCACCACGTGGTTCTAAAGCTTTCACTGAAAAGATTGTAGAGCAACACAACCTTAAAGCTAGAGTTGAGAGCTTGTAGTTAGGTTCTCCTTAGCTATATCAAATAGGGAATTGACTCATCTCGAATGAGCACCCAAGTTCCTTTCATGTTGTCTTAAGGGAAAAGGCAATTGTGTTATTTTTTAATTACGGATTTCCCAACCGTAGATTTATATTTTATTATGAGGAGTTCTAAGAAATTCGACTACGGAGTTGGTAAGTATTATTTAACTATCAATTCTATTCCGAACAACATAACATTATCAAGAGATACGGCTGACACGGCTTTGTACATTTACAATAAGTACAATGATGTAGGAAAGCAGATTGAGTGGCTTGGTAAGTGGAATGGCAAAAAATTTGAAGAAAATAACCTGCCTAAGGAAATTGAAAAGAAGGCTAAGGCAGAAAAATAATAAGGTCTTATCTACTAGATTATAAAATCTTAACAACAATCCCGAATTTTGAATACCTATTCATAATTCGGGATTTTGTATTTTGGGCCATAATTCAAAACGATATGACAAAGCAATTTAGCAAGCTAGGCGTCTTTTTTATTGTTATTTCTCTTTTATGCCTTTCGGCAAAATGCAATAATACTACGCTTCCTCAAAATTCCCCCAAAATTACCTTTGATCTTGAGCAAATTGGTGAAGATGGATTAGGTACTAAATCTGGCTCTAAAGTTGCGACAGATTACGAATACTGTATTCCTGCAGATGAGAAATCAGCTGCAATTGTTCGTAAAATTGATCCCAAACTCAAGATTATGAAGAAGAGTAGAGGGCGGATCGCTTGCAGCAAAGATCAATGGCTTTGCATGGGAGATACGCATCAGAAAGATTGGCGAAAAGTATTGATCCAGCTAGCAGAACTAGACTTTGTAGCTCAAATTGATCGTACATTTTTTGAATAATTCACCTATATCTTATTGAATTCTAAGCAAAAGAATAGAGCAGATCTACTATTATTCTAAACTAACTTCAAATTGATAGCACTATGATAAGTAACGGGACCAAATTATTTAGATATTTCCGGTTTTTAAACAATTTCCTAAACGATTGACCGGTAGGGAATTAGTGTGGGAATTTTTCAAAACCATTAAAAGGAAATATTTAAATAATTCCGTTAGACTACTTATATGAAAAATTACCAATTATTTGGTATTTTTGTCTTTCAAGCTACCTTTTTAATCAAAAATAATTATCAAAGGGAATTTGACTTATTAGGAGAATTCTCCGACTCATATACTAAACCTTAGACCCATGAATTTAAACTATACACGCTTAGTTTTAATACTACTATTCGCAAATATTTCTGTTCTCAGCGCGCAGCATTCAGTTGCCAGAGAATGGAATGAAGTGGTTCTTTTTGGAATTCGAAATGATTTCGCTAGACCTACTGTTCATGCTCGAAACCTCTTTCACTCTTCAGCGGCGATGTACGATGCTTGGGCTGTTTTTGACTCAATAGCAGATCCGTACTTTTTAGGCCAAACAGTTGATGGATTTAACTGTCCCTTTGATGGCTTTACAACTAGCGAAGACTTGGATGCTGCAAGGGAGGAAGCCATCAGTTACGCCATTCTTCGAGTTATCATTCACCGATTTCAAGATTCACCCAACTCCTTTGCTATACAAAATCAAGCTTACGGCCAAATGGTAAGTCTGGGTTTTCAGCCGTATTTTTCGGGTACTGATTATTCTACTGGAAACCCGGCAGCACTTGGAAATTATATTGGAAACTGTATCATTGACTTTGGTGCTCAAGACAACTCAAACGAAGAAAACGCATACATTAATCAATTTTACCAACCGGTCAATGACCCTTTAGTAACGGAATTTCCTGGCAACCCAGACATGATAGATCCTAACCGCTGGCAGCCACTTACTTTGGAAGTCTTTATTGATCAATCTGGTAATGAAATTCCTTTTAATACGCCTGAATTTTTAAGTCCAGAATGGGGGCAGGTTTCTAACTTTGCTTTGCAAGCTGATGATTTGACTGTTTATGAGCGAGACTTATTTGATTATCAAGTTTATCATGACCCAGGAATGCCGCCATTGTATGATACTTCAGCTACGGCTACCACTATGGATGAGTATATTTGGGGCTTCTCATTAGTTTCTATTTGGTCATCTCATCTTGATTTTGACGATCAAACGATGTGGGATATTTCTCCTGCATCCATCGGAAATGTTCAATCCTATCCAACTACGATTGCTGAATATCCTAACTTTTATAATCTAATAGATGGAGGAGATACTAGCCCTGGGCGAGCAATGAATCCAGTCACTGGACAAGCATATCAGCCACAAATGGTACCTCGTGCAGATTACGCACGTGTATTAGCAGAATTTTGGGCAGATGGCCCTGACTCAGAAACACCCCCAGGACACTGGTACACCATTTTAAATTATGTCAATGACAATCCACTTATAGTTCGACAGTTCAACGGACAAGGAGCCATTTTGGATAGTTTAGAATGGGATATAAAAGGATACTTTGCACTAGGTGGTGCGATGCATGACTCGGCTATCACTGCTTGGGGAATCAAGGGTTGGTATGACTACTTAAGACCAATCTCAGCGATTCGATATATGGCTGGTCTTGGTCAGTCTTCTTCTGATACTTTGATGTCTTACCATCCAGGAGGAATTCAATTAATTCCAGGTTTTATTGAATTGGTTGAAACAGGTGATCTCTTAGCAGGAACAGCTGATGAAAATGTTGGAAAAATAAAAGTCTTTGCTTGGAGAGGACATGAGTATATTACTGATCCTACGACTCAGGTTGCAGGAGTAGATTGGATACTAGCAGAAAGCTGGTGGCCTTATCAAAGACCTTCTTTTGTAACGCCACCTTTTGCGGGCTACGTATCAGGTCACTCAACTTACTCTCGTGCTGCAGCTGAAGTATTGACGATGCTGACAGGTGACGAATATTTCCCTGGAGGAATGGGCGAGTTTAGTGCACCACAAAATGATTTTCTTGTATTTGAAAATGGGCCTTCTGTTGATGTAACTTTGCAATGGGCAACTTATCGAGATGCTTCGGACCAATGTAGCTTATCTCGAATTTGGGGAGGTATTCATCCTCCTGCAGATGATATTCCAGGCCGTTTGATGGGAATAGAAATTGGTGTTGATGCATTCAATCTTGCGGAGGATTATTTTTATAGGGATCTTGATCAGGATGGCTATTATAACTATGCTGATTGTGATGACAACGATGCTACTATCTATCCTGGTGCTCCGGAGTTGTGTGATGGGAAAGATAATGATTGCAATAATCAAATTGATGATGGACTAACAATATATACGTATTACCTAGATGCCGATAATGATGGCTATGGTAATGTAAATATTTCAGCAGATACTTGCCAAGCTTTTCCACTTACTGGCTACGTAGCTAATGATTGGGATTGCAACGATCAAGACTCTTTAATCAATCCTGGGGTGTTGGAAATTTGTGATGGTATTGACAATGATTGTGACCTTATGGTTGATGATAGCTTGACATTGTTTACCTATTATTTAGATGGAGATAGTGATGGTTTTGGAGACATTAATTTTTCAAAAGATACCTGTCAAAATACTCCGATTACAGGATACGTTGTCAACTCTTGGGATTGCAATGATCAAGATTCTTTGATCAACCCAGCAGCATTAGAAATCTGTGATGAACTTGATAATGATTGTGATCAAATGATCAATGATAGTCTTCCTATCTTTACTTACTTCCTTGATGCAGATAATGATGGTTTTGGTGATGCAAATATGATGGTTGATACTTGCCAGGATACACCAATCGTAGGTTATGTTGACAATGATTTAGACTGCAATGACAATAACGATGCGATCAATCCAGATGCTACAGAAACCTGCGATGGGATCGATAATAACTGTAACGATGAGATTGACGATGGTCTGGACTTATACACTTATTATCTCGATGAAGATGAAGACTCTTATGGAACAACTGATTCTTTTATTGTGACCTGTTGGGAAACGCCTATCGTAGGTTTTGTGATAGATAGTACGGATTGTGACGATGCAAATTTTGCGATCAACCCAGCAGCTACTGAGGTGATCAATAATGATATTGACGAGGATTGCGATGGTGAGGATTTGATGGTAGGTGTGATTGATTTAGAAGAAATGAATCAGATCAACGTTTATCCGAATCCGGTGCTTGACCAACTTAGTATTGAAGCTGATGACAATGACGATAGGTATCTTAGCATTCTCAGCTCTGAAGGAAAAGTTTTGAGAGAAGGGATGTTGCTTAAGTTTCAGGAAAAACGTGCAAATGTTGCATTTGATGAATTTCCGCAAGGAGTTTATTTCTTGTTATTTAGAGATATTGACCAACAGTTGGTTGCGACAAAGCGTATCGTAAAAATGTAAAAAAGCTTTAGTTTTTCAAGCTAAAAGAAGAGCGCCAATGAATTAATTTTTATTGGCGCTCTTGCTGTTTGAGGCCATGATTTTTCATTGTTGAATATATTAGTTGATGTAAATATTTATGCATGTTGGTTTGTTCATGGGTTTAGGCAAAAGCCTATAAATAAAGTTTTTTTTATTAAAAATAATAATTGAAAACTTTGGGTGTGATTTAAGATTTAAATGGAATACTGAGCGACAAAAGGATGAGGAACTATAAAAGAATAAAAAAAAGTGATTTTATTTCCTTTATATTAGCATTCTACTTTATGCATAAATCTGGTGATTTTCTGATTGATATTAGCCCACACTTTTTAGCAATTATTTTAAATGATTCGAACTCAATAAGTTATGATTTCTACTAAAGACCTTTCTGTAGTTTTAGTTCTATTTTTTCTTTGCTCCAGCCTTGCTGCCCAGACTTATCAGTCTGCAGAAAGTGTAGAGTATGATCCTTCTCAAAATCGATTTTTAATTTCAAACGGAAATAACATACTTGCTAGAGCCAGTGATGGAACCTTATCCTATTTTGGGAATGGAAGTTCATCTCATGGGTTAGAAGTACTAGGTGATAATGTTTTTGGGCTTTCAGGAAATGTGTTGAGAGCTTATAGCTTGGAAACTGCTGAAGAAGTTATGTCAATAAATCTATCAGGAGCAGGGTTTTTAAATGGGCTTACCACTGACGGCCTTGAAACATTGTATGCCACGGATTTTAGCAATAAGACGATCTATAAGATTAATGTTGCTGACTTGACTAATCCTACTCAAGAAATCATCGTAAGCAATACTACAAAAACACCTAACGGTATTATCTATGATGGTATAAATGATCGATTGATTTTTGTAACTTGGGGTAATAACGCGGATATTCGACAAGTTGACTTGAGCGATAATTCTGTATCTATAATCACAACTACTACATTAGGTAACATAGACGGAATTGATGATGACAGCGATGGGAATTATTATATCTCTTCTTGGAGCCCCAATCGAATCACAAAATACGATTCCAATTTTGAGAATCCGCTTACTGTTACAACTCCTGGCTTGAGCTCACCCGCTGATATAGGTTATGCGCAAGCAATAGACACGCTAGCAATTCCTCAAGGGAATACGGTAGACTATGTAGGCTTTGAACTAGTGTTGCCAACAAAAGAGCTAGGATCTTCAGTGTTTGGTTTAACGGCGTATCCTAATCCGGTAGCTGCTTCAAGTTGGATCCAATTTGAACTTGAGAGCAAGGGTCTCGTTGATCTGATAATTTATGATATAAATGGACGATTGGTTCATCAGCTTATCAACGGTCAGTTAATGATCGGTCAGCAAAAGGTTTTGTTAGCGGGACTTGATTTTACGGCAGGTATTTATACTTGTGTTTTAAAGGTCACGACTAAATCTTCTGCTACACAATCCGTAGAAATAGGAACAATTAATATTGTTTCGGAATAAAAAAACAAACCTTTGAAAACATTATTTTGCTTATTTGCAGAAAAAATAAATCTTGAATTGTGATTGAGTAATAAGCGTTTTCAAATAATAGCTCGCGCGTTTAAATTTTGCTAAATTTCCATTGAAGAAGAAATGTGTTTTACCTTTTCTTTTTTATAGAAAAAGGTTCACCTTTGCTCTAAAGGGATCCTTGCTTTATACAATGACTACTCTATGTTAGGAAGAGTGCTTTTTCTAATTAAGTAGCAATTTTTTAATAAAATTGTAGACTCATGGCATTTAAAAAAGTAGTAATGATACTTGTTTGCTCTTATGGCTTTCTATGTAGCTGTGAGCGGCCTGGGAAATTCAGTGGCGAAATTAGAGTTTTGGAAAACTTGCTCATTGAAAAAACAACAGAAATTCAAAAGCTAAGAGACGCCGCAAAACAAGGAATTCCAAGCCTTAATGGTAAGCTAATTCATTTGGTGTTCTTCAATCTGAAAAGTGATTTAGAAGAGAAGGAGCTCAGTCAATTCATTGAAGTTATTGAAAGTTTGAGAAAGATAAGTACTATTGAAAATCTAATCTACGGTGATTATCTTGAAGTAGGAGATGAAAGGTCTATGAAAGAAAACGAACTGGTGATGCAAGTGGTGTTTAAAGATATGAATGGATTGAAAATTTATCAGAAGGACTCAATTCATCAAAATGTAAAAATGAAACTCAGTGTTTTTCTTGAAAGCGCTCCGGTTACTTATGATTATACTGTTGCTGAATGAAAGCAATCATAAAATAAAAATCAAGCTACGATATTTCTCAAATTTTAGTTTTTAGTTATTTTCCAAAAAGGAATATTGAAAATAATATGCTGAGTCGAGTCCCTAAATTTTTTGTCATAAAAAGATCTATCTAAAGTCAAAATATGTTCTCCCAAGTCAAAACTATCTAGCGGAAAATAGCATAGCAACCCTTTTTCATCAAGATTTGGATGCTGATAAAACTTGCAACTCAGTTGATCGTTTATAGATTCTCCATCGATAAAAATTTGATTTGTTTCTATTAATGCATTTTTAATACGGCTAAGTTTATCTTCTTCTGCGGCTATTATTTTATTTCGCCAAACAGTACGAGTGCTATCAATTTGTTGATCCCAGTAGTTGTTTGATGCAGTTGGTGTTTTATCTTTGTACATACCTGCTTCCATTCCAATCTGAAATGGAGTTTTGTTCCCCGTTGTGTCCACTTCACCTCTCGCTTCTCTTTCTGCTTTACGTGCACGTATCAGTCCCCTAACTATTTTTGACTTTTGTCTTTCAAGCTTTAGTATCGAACTGTCGGTTTGACTATTACCAAAAAATTTATGGCCTAATCCTGAATTTCGGTATGGAGTGATTCCATATTTATAGCTTAATAGTTTTTCATCAGAACTTCTTTGCCTAAGGAATAATTTTCCATGCGATCCGGAGAATTCTCTGCTGGCCAGACTGATAAATCGAATTTGACTCTTTTCACCTTTACTAATGTTATCATCAGTATTCCTTTCATTATCATACATTTTCTTGTTGACTATTTGTTTTGAAAATTGTTCATATTCATTGTCTTTATAGTCAAGAGAAGGGAAGTGCGGCGTCCCGTCCAATAAGAAATTAGGCAAGATTAAAGTGATCCCTAATACGTAGGGAATCGAAAACCAAAATAAGCGGCGCGTATATTTATAGTCAATAAAGTTGTAAAGCAGTGGACGGTAAATGAACGACAAAGTAATGTAGGAGAAGAAGCGATATAGGTAGGCGTAATATTTTGTGAAGTTTTTATTCCTGACTTTTTTAAGTGCACCTAAAGTTATGAAATCCAAAAATACTACAAGCCCCAGAAATATAAAGGTCAACATTATGACGGTAACAATGCCCTCGTAGTCTCCAAATAGTTGACCCAATACTTTCCCTAATAGAATAGAAACAGCCACAAACATGGCAAACGAAAGAAAAATGAAAAACAACAAGAAGGTATAAGCGAATATAACGCTACATACTTTTTCCAGTCGCTCAATATAATCATCAAATCGACCGACTCGTTTTTTAAAATACTTATTAAATTCTTCTGAATACTCCAGACTGTCATAGTCGATATCTCCCGACACATATCTCAATCCTATTGCTCCAATCCAAAGCCCTCTGAGCATTACATGAAAAAGTAGATTAATAAAGAAAATGAGCCAAGCAGCTTGAAGCATTAATAAGAAGACGATCAGTATATCATCAGTCCATCCATCTACAGCTGAATTAATCCCAATATACCGGCCGGCTTGATCGACCAAATCTCGACTTTCCCAAATACCAAATAATGCGAATCCTGAAATTAGCAACTCTAACTGCCAACTTTCTTGCTGTAGCTTTTCTAGCCATTCGGAGAAGATATTATTTTTCATTTTCTCTTCCATCTTTTTCTTTTAGTTTCCCATGATTTATGCGCAGCCATAAAAAGTAGCTTTAAATAATATCAATCGATAAAATTTTGTAATTGGATTAAAAATAATCATTAAGGGATAAGGATTAAATAAATGTCCGAATTGAGATCGTAAATATTGAGCTAGATGATCGAAAAAACGTAGACATAGCGAGCTATGACGAGGCTTTTTCGAGAAATATAGCTAGAATGTTTACCTCTCAATTCGGACAGTTATTTAGGCCGCATCCCTAAACTACAGAAGTTCTTAATATCAACCAATAAATCAGGTACTAAAATTATTTTTTTTCTCAGTATCGACCTACATTCATACTTTTTCTCATTATTGGAGAGTTTATATAAAATCAGGCAACTTTTCCTTGCTCGATTACATCTATTAAGTGTACATTAATCCAAACTTTTAGCCCATGTATCGAATCATCATCGTCTTTCTCTTTTTAGCAGGAACTCAGTTTTCCACTCAATGCCAGTCTGAGGATTGGTTTACAAATATTGATGAAGCTAAAATATCTGCTCAGACAAACAGTAAAGCTATCCTAATGGTATTTGCAGGATCGGATTGGTGCAAGCCCTGCATTCAATTCAAAAAAGACATTCTCGAGGATACTGCCTTTATCGAGTTTGCTAAAGAAAATTTTGTAATTTTATATCTCGATTTTCCCGCTAGGAAAAAGAATCGCTTATCCAAGGAACAAACCACACATAACGAAGCATTGGCTGAAAAATACAATAGGCAAGGCTCATTTCCCAAAGTAGTACTGATTGATTCAGATGAGAATATTCTATCTCAACCTGATTTTCATGGACAGTCAACAAGCATTTTTATCTCAGAATTAAAGGAACGTAATTAATGAAAACGAATTTTTTATTTTTAATATTCTTGTTAGCTTTTACACAATGTAAAGCCAACAACCAACTCTTGTCTGCACAAAAGAAAGTGGTCAAATTGATGGGGTCTCGATTTGAATTAACCGCGGTCGCTGAAAATGACACGATCGCCTGGGACGCAATAAATAAAGGCATTGTTGAGATTACTAGAATTGAAAAATTAATTTCATCCTGGGATGCAAATTCTCAAACAAGCTTAATCAACCAAAACGCTGGTGTAAAACCTGTCAGAGTCGACAAAGAATTATACGACCTAATCTTTCGATCCAAAAAGATATCTAAATTGACAAACGGAGCCTTCGATATTTCTTTTGCTTCAATGGATGGTATTTGGAAATTTGATGGTTCTATGACCACAATGCCTAATAGCTTAGAAATAAGTACTGCTAGCCAATTTATCAATTGGAAAAATATAGTTTTAGATTCCGAAGCGAACACTGTTTTCTTAAAAAAGAAAGGTATGAAAATCGGATTTGGTGCCATTGGAAAAGGATATGCTGCCAATAAAGCAATGGCTAAAATGAAAAAAATGAAAGGTGTTCGCGGAGGCTTAGTCAATGCAGGTGGAGACTTGATCAGCTGGGGCGAAAACAGTCATCCAGATGCTTGGACCATTAAAATTGCTAATCCAACAGATAAAAATAAATCGCTAGGCTGGCTAAATATCGATGACATGGCAGTGGTAACCTCCGGTGACTATGAACGCTTTTTTGAATACAACGGAAAGCGCTATGCACACATCATTGACCCTCGTACTGGCTATCCAACTACTGGCATCAAAAGCGTCACCATTGTCTGCCCAGATGCAGAAGTCGCAGACGCTTTGGCAACCTCAGTTTTCGTATTAGGTCAATTGGAAGGCTTAGAACTTATCAATCAACTGGTAGGAATAGAATGCCTAATTATCACCGACGATAATAAAATTATTGGTTCGGAACGTTTAAAACTTAGACACTATTAAATAAGATTATGAAAAAATTAATGCAAATAAGCTGTTTGGTTTTTGTGATTGCACAAACCAGTTCTTGCGTTTCCGTAAAGGCATATCAAAAAATGTATCTCAACGATGCAGAAATGGAACTGGCCGCTAAGAAAATTGAAATATTCGAAACAAATTTTGCTGCTTATCGCGAAGGTGCCGCTGGCGCTAATGGAGGAAAGGTTGGTGGAGGTTGTGGTTGTAATTGAGCTCAAATTGGAGGGGGGACTGGGAAGTTTCTTCGATTGAGGAGGCTCGCATTTGTTGTTTTTGGCCAAGTGATTTTCTAATTTCAAACTCCAGACTTATAAGTCTCCATTTCTCACTTTTTACTTCGTTCAATAATTTGTAATTAAATTTAAGCGTAAATAAAACAATACATATGCGAATCATCCTTTTCGTCCTAGTCAGTCTTTTCTCATTAAACCTTTTCGCACAAAGCGATTATCAAATGAAAGGTAATGAAAAAGAAATCGACGCTAATTTTCTGTTCGGTTATTATCAACAAGATGGAGACAATGCTGCAGTGACTGGTGGAGTAGGGACAGAAGAGTTACAAGATTTTGCATCCCTCATTGTTGTCAACCTTCCCTTAGACACGATCAATGCCATTAGTATAAATCTTGGCGCTGATTTTTATACTTCAGCTTCCACTGACAATATCGATGATAATGTTTCTTCTGCTTCTAGCAAAGATTTAAGAACCTATGGAAACCTAGGCTATTCACGAAAAAACTTGGGAAGAGGAGAGACCTATGGACTTGGGCTCGGTTTTTCTACTGAGTACGATTATAATTCTATTTCAGGTCGGATTTCTTATACCAAAGAATGGAACAAAGGTAATTCAGAAATCAATGTTAACGGCCAAGCTTTTTTCGATTCTTGGGATTTGATTTATCCAAGAGAAATTCGGAACGAAGTAAAAGGAACGGTCGCTTCATCTAAACGACAATCTTATAACTTTCAAGCGACCTATTCACAAGTTCTAAATAAGCGCTTACAAATGTCGATTTCGGGAGAGGCCATCTACATGACTGGATTTTTATCGACTCCTTTTCACCGGGTTTATTTCGCAGAACAGAACCGTTTGGATATCGAACGACTACCAGATAGTCGATTGAAAATTCCTATCGGACTTCGTCTTAACTATTTCCCGGCTGATAATGTGGTATTAAGATCTTACTACCGATTTTACTGGGATGATTTTGGAATAAGTGCGCACACTGCGAGCTTAGAGGTACCAGTTAAAGTTGGAACAGCGTTTACGGTTTATCCTTTTTATCGTTATCACACTCAAAGCGCTTCTGACTATTTTGCACCGATTTCTACTCATTCGATTGATGAAACATTTTACACATCTGATTACGACTTGTCGGAACTTACCAGCCAAAACATTGGACTAGGTTTTACATATGCGCCACTCTATGGAGTAGCACGTTTTAAGCTCAGTCGAAAATTATTTATGTTAGACAAAATCAATATCCGATCATCGTACTACACACGCAGCACTGGTTTGAAAGGCTTTTCTGCTAGTTTGGATTTATCATTTAAAATAAAATCCTATTAATCATTTGCAGCTTTATCATAGGCAGAAAACAGAAGTCTGAGGCTAGATAAAGTCAAGTTATAGTACATTGCAAGCTACCTTTTACGGTAGGCAACCTGCTATGTCTAGTTAGTTTAACAATTTTGGCCCTCCCTCACTTTGTCTAGACAATGTTATAATTTCTACCAGATTTATGTTAGATAATAGGTTTTAAGTAAAATTATATTAACAGAATTGCGTCATTCTTATCCTAATAGTCGCCATTTTACTTTTATTATTTTCAATAATTGTTTATTTTTGTTCTCAGCTCTATGTAGAACATTGGACAAACAAACTTTGTTCTTGAATCAGCCCAATTCGGTTTAATTCAAACCGTTATTTCACCTTACAAGCAAACTTAATTTTTTGAGATATGTCAAACTCATATTTTCTCTCTAAGAGAATCCTCTTTGCTGTGTTCTTTCTTAAGCTTTGTTTGTTAACGCAAGCTCAAGGGCAGACGCTGTTAATTAATGAATTCATGGCCTCAAATGATGCAACAGTTGAAGACAATGCTGGGGAATATGAAGATTGGCTTGAAATATACAATTATGGCACATCTAGTATCAATGTCGGTGGCATGTATCTGGCAGATGATAATTTGGATGAAGATGATTTTTGGCAAATACCAAATACCGATCCTTCTATCACCACCATAGCCGCTGGCGGTTATCTGATCTTTTGGTGTGACAAGGATGATACGCAGGGAATTCTCCATGCTGATTTTAAATTAACTAGTGCAGGAGAAAGTATTGGGCTTTTTGATAGCAATGAAACACTAATTGACTCCTATACTTATGGTTCCCAACTAAGCGATATCTCACTTGGTCGCCAGCCAAACGGTGGGTCATCCTGGGCTTCTTATTCTACATCTACACCAGGAACTTCTAACGATGGGGGAGTCATAGATCTTATAGAAAAACCTTTTGCTTCTCATCTGAGCGGACATTACGACACTCAAATTTCGCTTGCAATTAATTCTAACATTACAAACGCTGATATTCATTATTCACTAGATGGTTCCAGACCAGATGCGAACTATCCGACTTATACGAGTCCATTCACTTTGGATACAACGACTACAATACGGGCTATTGCTATTTTAAATGGTATCGAAAGTCGGGTCATGACGCATACTTATTTATATGGACTAGATCATGAATTTGCAGTAGTTTGTATCTCAACTGAAGATGAGCATTTTTGGGATTCTGAAATTGGATTATATGAAAATCCAGGAGCAGGTCTGGAACATCCTGCACATATTGAAATGTTTGAACCAAACGGTGATCAAGGATTTGCTGTGGATGCAGGTATCCGTTTACAAGGTGCTGTCACGATCTTTTGGCCTCGAAAAACTTTGGGTATCATCATGCGTGATGATTATGGTGATTCAAAAATAAATTATCAGATTTTCCCAAACCGGTCAGACGATGAATATGATGCGTTTATTCTACGGAATTCGGGACAAGATTTCAATAGCACGATGTTTCGAGACGCTATGGCAAGTAGTCTGGTTCGTGAAATCGAAGACGTGGATGGTTTGATAAAAGAACCCAACTTAGATTTACAGGATTATCGACCAGCTGTTGTTTACTTGAATGGAACTTATTTTGGTGTACATAACATGCGCGAAAAAATGGACCATCGCTACATCGAAAGAAGAAAAGGAATTGATGACGACGAAGTCGATATCATGTTTAAAAATGACGACTTAGTACGTGGTACAGATACGGAGTGGTTGGACTTTAGAGAATTTTATGAAGATCATTCTTTTGAAACGGAAGTCATGATGGACTCCCTGAAAACTAAAATGGACATCGATCACTACATCGATTATATTCTATTTGGATTGTTTATTGATAATACGGATTGGCCAGGGAATAATAACAGACGTTATCGCGAACAAACACCAGATGCTAAATGGCGATGGTTAACCTATGATTTAGATTTCGGTTTTGGACTCCGACCCATTAATGAAATTTGGGAATCAGGTGATCCAAATTCCAATTCTGTTGCCATGGTCATGGATCCAATGGGAGATGAATATTATAATGTACCTTGGGCAACGCTACTCTTGCGAAGAATTTTGGAAAACGATCAAGCTCGAACAGATTACCTCAATCGAGCGGCGGATCAACTAAACGTTTTGTATAACACCCAGCGTTTGCTGGCAAGGTTAGGTGAATTTGAAACAGCCTATACCGATGAAATTGCTTTTTACAATGAGCGATTTAATAACATCATTTGGGATTATCCAAACAAAATAAGTATCGTTGAGTATTTCGCAGAAAATCGGACACCAGTAGTATGGGAAGATTTCGAACAGGAGTTTGATGACGTTACAGGCCAGTCTGAAATATCCATCACTGTAGAGCCGCTTGTAGGTGGAAAAGTAGCGTGGAGTACGCTGACAGTTGATGAAAACTATGCTCCTTTTTCTGGAAAACATTTTGAAGGAATTGCAATCCCTGTTTCAGCAGTTGCTGCACCAGGATATATCTTTTCTCACTGGACGGGTTTGCCTCTGGCAGAAGCGAGTGGGGAAGTGATCTTGTCTGGCGATACTGATATTATAGCTCATTTTGTTTTGGGGTCTAGCCAAATAGCCGATGTTGTGATCAACGAAATTAATTACGAATCTGCCGATAACTTTGATTCAGGTGACTGGATAGAATTATATAACAATAGTGGTACAATGGTTGACCTTTCTGCTTGGTACTTTGAAGATGAGAGTGGTGAATACTTTAGTATTCCAGATAACACAATGCTTGCTCCAGATGAATACCTGGTTCTTGTTGAAGACGCAAACTTGTTTTCGAGTATGTTTCCTTCTGTTAGCAATTTCATTGGAAGTTTTGGTAATTCTGCCAACGGTGATTTTAAACTATCAAATGGGGGAGAGTTGATTGCTATCCGAAATGCAAACAATACCTTCAGTGATGAGGTGTCATACGATGACAATGCTCCTTGGCCAACTGTAGCTGCAGGTACAGGTGCAACTTTGCAATTGATTGCTCCAGTTTTAGACAATGCCTTACCGGAGAGTTGGCTGCCAGTCGCTCCAACTCCAGGTGCTCAAAATAATACACAGCTTAACCAAACGATCAATTTTACTGCGATCCCTGACAAAGAAACAACAGATATTCCTTTTGATATATTCGCTTCAGCAAGTTCTGGATTAGCAGTTAGTTATACCATTCTTTCTGGCCCAGCTTCCATTGCTGGCAACAGCATTACTCTTGACGGAGTAGTAGGAACAATAACTGTAGAAGTAAGTCAACCAGGGAATAGCGATTACAATCCAGCCGTTTCAGTAAGTCAATCTTTTGAAGTAACGGAGGCAGTATTATTGAATCAAAGTATCAACTTTACTGCTATTCCTGACAAAGAAACGACAGCAGCATCTTTTGATGTATTCGCTGTTGCAAGTTCTGGTCTTGCCATCAGCTATACGATACTTTCCGGTCCAGCTTCCATTGCCGGTAATACCATCACTCTTGATGGCGTAGTAGGAACGGTAACAGTAGAAGCAAGTCAAGCTGGTAATATCGATTATAATCCAGCTGCTCCTGTTACTCAATCTTTTGAAATAACAGAAGCGATATTATTGAGTCAGAGTATAGATTTTGCTCCCCTTGTAGATAAATTTGTGATAGATTTACCATTCAATATTTCGGCCACAGCCAGCTCTTCCTTACCAGTTAGCTATAGCATTGTTTCGGGGCCAGCTACTATTGTTGGAAACACGATTACATTAACTAGTATCGTCGGTACTGTAGTCGTTCAAGCCGATCAATCTGGGGACAGTGATTACTATCCAGCTTCAGCATCACAACAAAGTTTTGACGTAAGTCTGGTTCCACAAACAATAAGCTTTGAATCAATAGCTGATAAGCTCATAACTGATCAAGCTTTTGAAGTACTAGCATCTTCAAGTTCTGGATTGCCAGTCAGTTTTTCAATTACAGGACCTGCAAGTATTACTGGGAATTTAGTTACATTGAATGGTGTAGTAGGATACGTACAAGTCACCGCAAGTCAGCCAGGCAATCCAGTATATAGCGCAGCTCCAGAAGTAGTAGAAGAGTTTGAAGTACTTTTGTTTATCTCAAATGAGGAGATTGAATCAGCAAGTCCACTTGTTTGGCTGTATCCAAATCCTGTCTTTGATAAACTAAATATTGGTCTAAGTCCTGAATTGCAAGATTATACTTTGATGATTCATGATGCCCTTGGACGTCTTGTTTATTCCCTTTCGGAAAATCGCTCTCAGCCGCATACCATTGATGTCAACAACTTGGCAAATGGTGTTTATACCTTAAGTCTTTCGGAAAATGGTCGCTTGCATGTTGTTCGCTTTGTAAGAACAGGAACGAATTAGAATGTGCCCATTACCCTTATATTTTAGGGATTCAAATATGCTTTGGAAAACAATCCACTAATAATAATCTTCACGCTTAGCTTGAAAGACTTAGCTCCGTCACATCTAGAGATATCGTCTCAGAAAAACACTTCCCAATAATAATTTTATTATTAACTTTGCCGCTTCTAATAACACACAAAATCACTCATATGTCAATAATTAAATCAATCTCAGGAATAAGAGGAACGATCGGTGGATCGGCAGGGGATAATCTAACTCCACAAGACATTGTAGAATGTACAGCTGCTTTCGGCTATTGGCTACTCCAAAAAGGCAATACGAAAAAGGTAGTATTGGGGCGCGATGCCCGTATTTCAGGACCAATGGTCACTCAACTGGTGAGCGCCACTTTAAATGGTCTAGGGATTGACGTAATTGACCTTGAGCTATCAACTACTCCCACGGTAGAAATTGCGGTAACTGCGCTTGGAGCAGGTGCTGGAATCATCATAACTGCTAGTCATAATCCGGCTCATTGGAATGCACTTAAATTTTTGAATGAAAAAGGAGAGTTTATCTCAAAAGCTGATGGTGAGCTATTGCTCAAAATGTTGGATGAAGGAGCCATTCGATATGCCGAGGTTGATGAGTTGGGAACCTATGAAAAAGCAGCAGGCTGGATTGAACGTCATATTGATTTGATTCTGGCAATGGACTGGATTGATGTAGATGCAATAAAAGCTCGTAAATTTAAAATTGTAATTGATCCAGTTAATTCGTCAGGAGCCATTTCAATTCCACCACTTTTGGATCGTTTGGGCTGTGAGTATGTGATGATTAATGGTGAGCCTAATGGTAAATTTGCACATAATCCAGAACCACTTCCTAAGCACCTCACTGAGCTTTCTGCCAAGATGGTTTCTGAAAAGGCAGATCTAGGAATTTCGGTTGACCCTGATGTTGATCGCCTCGCTTTTGCTTGTGAAGATGGAACTTTGTTTGGGGAAGAATATACCTTGGTTG
Source organism: uncultured Saprospiraceae bacterium (assembly GCA_937921775.1). Taxonomy (GTDB): domain Bacteria; phylum Bacteroidota; class Bacteroidia; order Chitinophagales; family Saprospiraceae; genus CALGLS01. The sequence goes on along the minus strand of CAKZUK010000070.1, from coordinate 31,754 downwards.
CTATTGCAGATTATATGCTTGGAATTAAAAGTGGAAATACGGTATCCAATCTTTCCTCAACAAGAGCATTACGTGATGTGACAGAAAAGCATGGAGGCAAATATTTTGCTAGTGCTGTTGGTGAAGTCAACGTAGTAACTAAAATGAAAGAAGTAGATGCGGTACTCGGTGGTGAAGGAAATGGTGGCATCATCATTCCCGGATTGCATTACGGAAGAGACGCTTTAGTTGGTATCGCTTTGATGCTTTCTCATCTTGCTAAGAATGGAAAAACGATGTCGGCGCTAAAGGCTAGTTACCCACTTTACCACATGGTAAAAGATAAAATTCAATTGGAAAAAGGTTTGGACCTAAACGCAATCCTTGATGGTTTGCACCAAGAGTTTAAGAACGAAGATTGCAATACCATTGACGGGCTTAAAATTAATTTTGCTGATAGTTGGGTACACATGCGAAAGTCAAACACAGAACCAATTGTTCGTATTTACTCAGAAGCAAAATCTGTGGAGCAAGCGGAAAGCTTGGTGGCCAAGATGAAAGCTTCGATTGAGAGTTTGACTACGGTGTAATCATGATTTCTTCTACGGCGTTTTAGTATATAGGCAGTAATACATAGTTTGATCGATTGAATGATCTATGTGCTACTGCCTATATGTTTTCAAACTGCTGTGGATGCTAAAAAATCAGCATAAGATTTAAAACAGAACGGACTAATAATTTCTAATTTTCATTAATAAGTTATGAAACACTTCCCAAAAGATTTCCTCTGGGGTACTGCCACCTCAGCATTTCAAATAGAAGGAGCTGCCAACAAAGACGGCAAAGGCCCATCCATATGGGACGCCTTTTGCCAAATTCCAGGTAAGGTAGACTCCAACGACACAGGTGATCTCGCTTGTGACCATTATCACAAGATGAAAGAAGATGTACAACTCATGAAGAATTTGGGTTTGCAAGCTTATCGTTTTTCAATTGCTTGGCCACGAATTCTGCCAAACGGAAGAGCAGATAAAATCAATGAAAAAGGCATTCAGTTTTACTCCGACCTTATTGATGAATTGCTGGCTAATGATATTGAGCCATGGGTAACGCTCTATCATTGGGATATGCCATTGGCATTGGAGTTTGAGAACGATGGTTGGTTGGGCGATGACATCTCTGATTTGTTTGCAGATTATGCTAGAGTATGTTATCAGCATTTTGGTGATCGGGTCAAAAACTGGATTACCATTAATGAGCCTTGGGTGATAACTGTTTTGGGATATGGAATGGGTTTGTTTGCGCCTGGTCGGGTTTCGAATGCAGAGCCTTATCAAGCAGGTCATAATGTGCTGCTTGCACATGCAAAGGCTGTAGACGTTTACCGCAAGGAATTTCAAACAAATCAAAAAGGAAAAATTGGGATCACTAATAATTGTGATTGGCGGGAACCTGCTACCGATGACCCAAAGGATATTGCTGCTGCGCAAAGAGCCATGGAATTCTTTTTAGCTTGGTTTGCTGATCCGATTTATTTGGGTGATTATCCAAAGTGTATGCGAGATCGAGTGGGAGAGCGGCTTCCTGTTTTTACAGATAGTGAAAAGGCTCTTTTGAAAAACTCTTCCGACTTTTTTGGGCTCAATCATTATAGTACTATGTTGGTCTCAGATGGATCTGAAGGTTTGATAGAAACCAGCGTTTATGATAATAGTGGTATGGCAGAAGATCAAATGATTAACCTAAGTTCTGATCCTGAATGGAAGAAAACAGCTATGGGCTGGAACCTTGTTCCTTGGGGTTGCCGAAAACTATTGGAATGGATCAATGAACGTTACGATTCTCCAGAGATCTACATCACTGAAAATGGTTGTGCTATGGATAATGAAATGATAGATGGCAAAGTAGACGATCAAAATCGCCTCGATTATATAAAAACCTACCTTGAAGCTTGCCACGAAGCCATTGAAAATGGCGTACAACTAAAAGGTTATTTCGTTTGGTCATTTATGGATAACTTCGAATGGGCTTCTGGCTATAGCAAGCGTTTTGGAATCCATCATGTTGATTATGAAACACTTGTGCGAACACCGAAGGCTTCTGCACTTTGGTATGCGGAGCTTATTAAAGCTAATACGGAGGTTTAGTTTCGATAAGGCAAGTCTGTTTGCACTATTCTTTTGTTTGGCTTGGAATTTATTGCACTTCCTTCGTAGAATTTTGTCGAATTTTGGACTTTAGAGGGCGACCAGCAATTGGTTTTAGCAGCGGAATAGAGTTTAAACCTGTCGAGTCTATCTGGCTAACTAGACAGGCCACCAGCCTGGATGTAAAATGTAAAACCGCAAAATTTAAAATGTAAAAGTTTGCCCGCGAACGACATGCTACCTTAGAAAGCCGCGATTTTTGGTCACTTTTACATTTTAAATTTATCATACTTCGACTCTATCTGGCTGCGCCAAGTAGACAGTTTCGCTCAGCACAGCGTTTTGCGGTTTTACATTTAGAAACATTCCTAAAAGCGATGCGGCCAAAATATTCAAGCAACTGGATTCTTGGTCGGCCTGTTTAGTCCGAAATTTTCTTTTTTTTGGCCGGACTAAAGTCCGGGGTCCAGCTAAGCTGAGCTTTCATTTTTTTTTATATCTATCCTTAGCTGTACCACTAGATTATTTTAGTTCAAAATAACAGCTAGGTAACAACTTCATTAGCTTATTGTACCTTTGTGCTTTCAAGTATCTATAAAATACCGTTCTACGACAAATAACATTGGCTTCTACTACTGGATTTGTCAAAGAGTCAAAAATACAAGACCTTTATTGCAACACAATTGAGTAAATCGTGTTTCAAGCAAGTCGCCTCTCTTAAAAACTAATAAAATATTTTTATGCGTGTTACTCTACTTCTATTACTTAGTTCTTTTCTCTCCCAAATATATGCTTCTTCAATAAGCGGTCAGTTGCAAAATAATGACGGTACTGCTGTCGATTATGCCAATGTAGCACTTTACAATGCAGCGGATAGCAGTCTGTACAAAGTAGAAGCCAGCGATGATAAGGGTAACTTTAAATTGCAAGGTTTGAAAGCAGGGGATTATTATCTGATTGCCTCCTACGTTGGACTAGATGACCTGACAAGAAGGGACTTAAACCTGAAGGCTGATGAAGATATGCAATTAGGTGTTTTGCAGTTTGGGCTAAGCTCAATTGAGCTAGGAGAAGCAATGGTCACCGCAAAACGAGCCCTTGTAGAAATTAAACCAGATCGAACCGTTTTTAATGTGGAAGGAACAATTAATAGTGTGGGCTCAGATGCGCTTTCACTTATGCGAAAAGCGCCTAGTGTAACGGTTGACAACAATGAAAACATAACTGTCTTAGGTCGTGCAGGAGTGCTCCTTTATGTAGATGGAAAACGTTTGCCTTTGTCGGGTGATGATCTTAGCAATTACTTGAAAAATATTCCAGCAGAACAAATTGATCGGATCGATATTATCACAAATCCTGGAGCACGCTATGAGGCAGAAGGTAATGCGGGTATTATTGATATCCGATTGAAACGGAATAAGGAACATGGTGCAAATGGAACCGTCAATGGTAGCTACGGGAAAGGTCGATATGCTTCCTATAATCTAGGAGCAAGTGGTAACTATCGAAACAGTCGGATGAATGTTTTCGGTAATGTTGGTTACGGAAGTCGAAGATCCTTTCACGATATTATTTTTGAAAGTACCCAGAATGGAATCTTTTTGGATGAGACCAACAATAGTAAACACATCAATGATAATACAAATTACCGTATTGGAACTGATTTCTTTATGGGAGATAAGCATACGATGGGTTTTATTGTAAGTGGAAATCATACCCTAAAAGAAAGTGAGAATACCAACCGAATTGGCATTGCACCTTTTTCTGAAATGATCGCTTTCGATAGTATTTTGGTTGCCAATAATACTGAAAATGGAACAAAAGATCAAAGTCAGTATAATCTCAATTACAGATTCAATAATCGTAAAACAGAGCAGACGCTCAACCTAGATTTGGACTTTGGTCGCTTTGTTAATGAGACAGCTCGTGCTCAACCTAATTTATACTATGGGCCAAATGAGGAGGATATTTTGTCGGTTAATAATAATGCTATTGAAACACCAACTGACATTGATATTTATACTTTCAAACTGGATTATGAACAGAAGTTTATGGGAGGTAAACTAGGCTTGGGTTCTAAGTTAAGTCGTGTCGTATCTGATAATACTTTTTTGTTTTTCAACGTAGATGGTGATAAGCTCACCCAAAACAATCAGCGATCAAATATTTTTGATTATAACGAAAATGTGTACGCAGCTTATGTTAGTTACGCAGGAACGATTAATCCAAAATTGACTTATTCTGCAGGTCTTCGTTTTGAACAAACCGACGCAGATGGGCAGTTGCAGGTTTTTGATGAAAGTTTATCTGAGGAACCTTTCAATCTCAATTACCCAGAATGGTTTCCAAGCGCAGGTCTGACTTGGCAAGTAAAACCAAAGCATACCGTGGCTTTGAATTATGGACGTCGAATTAATCGACCTGATTACGATGTATTAAATCCTTTTGAAAACCAATTGAGTGAGATATCTCTTATGAAAGGAAATCCAAGATTAAACCCTGAGATTGTCAATAATATCGAGTTGGGTTACACCTTGAATTACATGTATAATTTCAAAATAGGCTATAGTCGAACCTCTAATCAAATCACCCGATTGATCGGTCCGGATGAAAGAGATGACAAAACGAATTTCATTCAATGGGATAACTTGGATGATCAAACAGTCATTAGTGCCAACCTAAGCATACCCACACAGATTAATAAATGGTGGTCTGCTTTCTTCAATCTAAGTGGTTCGTATATTGATAATCAGGCAGAATATGGAGAAGGTGGATCAGTTGATTTACAGGTGTTTAGTTACACCGTTTACCAGCAACATACCTTTAATTTGCCTGAAGGATTTACTGGTGAAGTATCAGGTTATTACTCTGGTCCAGGGATTTGGGGCGGTGTTTTTAAATATGAACCTACTTGGGGATTAGATATTGGTTTGCAAAAGCGATTTCTTAATAACAATCTAAACGTAAAGTTGAGCGCAAGCGATTTATTTTATGAGAACGGATGGAGTGGTATTTCACGATTTAATGGATTGGTATCTGAAGGTAGTGGAACTTGGGATAGTAGAAAAGTAACATTAAGTGTCAGCTATAATTTTGGAAATCAAAATGTGAAATCGCGTAAGCGTAAGACGGGAATAGAGGCAGAAGCTGGCCGTGTAGGGCGCTAAGAAAAGTAGGAAGTTGGAAGTTTCATTTTACCCTGAGTAACAAATGCGGTAACTCTGCGATATGGGGAACTTCCAATCTCCAATTCCCAACTCTATTTAAAAAGTATCACTACAGCTCCAATAGCCGTCACAAATAACAAAAACCTACGATAATTCTTCTCATTAAAAAGACCCAATAATCGGGTGCCCAAAAAGAAGCCAAGGATTACAAAGGGAGCTAGTTGCAAGTCAATCAAAAGCGATTCGCGATGAATCGTTTCCCAAGAGAAAATGTGAAAAGGGACTTTGAAAATATTGATGATGAAAAATACCCAAGCGGCGGTGCCGACAATTTCGTTTTTAGGTAAGCGAGTAGCGAGAAAGAATATATTAGCAAAGGGCCCCGCTAGATTTCCCACCATAGTAGTAAAGCCAGCAGAGAAACCAATTATATTACTAAACAGATAGTTGTCTGACTTAATAATAATTGATTTGTACTCAGACCAAAACATGTAAATCACACTTAAAAGAATGATCGCTGACATCCATTTTTTAAATACGATTTCGTCCCAACCATTTCCTACATATACCGCTACTACTACACCGATCAACATGGCTGGCATAAACTGAATCAAATACTTTACCTTCACATGCTTCTTGAAGTAAATGACTGCTAGTATGTCTCCTACGATAAATAGAGGAACTAAGATTCCAGTGGAATTTCTAGCTCCATAGACCAGCACGATCATCGTCACCACCAATATTCCCATTCCTTTTAAGCCACCTTTGGATATACCGAGAAGAAGGGAGGCTAAGCTTGCTATGATAAAATTGAGGCTCATTATTTTTTTGCAAAGAAAGGGAAAAGAATTGGAATTGCAGCGATAATAAAATGGCAGTGTCAGTTACAGTGGTAATGAAATGATATTGGGACTGTAAATGACAATTACAATATCATTTAGCGCAGGTTTGTGTCAAAGTGAATCTCAATTAAATAAAAATGGCAATAACAATAACAGTATCACACTGTCACTGAAATTGCCAATTTCATTGTCCATTCATTTATTCTTGATGTGCCCACATTTCTTGAAAAACAGCACTATTACCACGCAATTGCTCAAATGTTCCTTCATCGACAATTGAACCTTGATCCATGATGTAGATGTAATCAAATTTTGGCAACAAATGCAAGCGATGTAAAGAAGACAGAATCGCTTTGTCTTTGTAAGCTGCAAAGAGCTCATCATAGATCAACAACTCCGTCTTTGGATCGACAGAACTCGTAGGCTCATCAAGAAGAATTAAGTCGCTGTCTTTTGCAGCAAAAATACCTCTTGCGAGTGCCAGACGTTGCTTCTGTCCACCAGATAAGTTGACACCTTTTTCCTTGATGCTGGAAGCATAACCATTTGGTAACTGGGCCACTACTTCTTGAAAACGAGCGATTTTGCTCACCTTTTCTAAGTCTCCTTGCTCATGGTCAAGTCCCAATGTAATGTTGTATGCAATGGTGTTTTCAAAGATTTCGGGTTCTTGTGGAAACAAGGTTACCTGATCTGAGATAACATTTAGGTTGCTGTAGGATTGATCATCCAAATGCAATTGTACTTCATTGGCAGGATAGAGGCCCCTTAATAAGGCTAGTAAGGTACTTTTGCCACTACCACTTTCGCCGATGAACGCAATTTTTTGACCACGCTGAATGTCAATGCTTAAGTTCACCAAACCCGGTACATACCTTTTTGCATCCGCATTTTCCATAAGCTGGTGCTTAAAGTTAAGCGCATCAATTTTGATGGTTTTCCAATTATGTTCCAATTGAGAATTGTCTTCCTCTTTATGCAAGGCATCATATGCTTCGATAATATTGAGGGCAGTTTTTACATCAGTATCATATCGTACTACGTTGGTGTACAAGTATGCGATGTTGTGAAAAACAGATGAAAACTTCTTTACAAATCCCATTAAGGTAACTAATCCACCTATTAAAAATACTTCACCAACTACGTAATTGTCATGTACATATCCAATCAAAATAAATGCGTAGATGAACCCCACCAGCGTATCAACAACAAACCACTTCCATTCATTGATTCTAATGTTCTTTTTGAAAGCAGGGAAGATCTCCATTACACGTTTTACAATGTCCTGCTCCATCCGATTTTCCAATCTTAAAGTGATCACCGTAATGATATTTGAGAGACTGTCGAAAAGGGTGGAGGAGACCTTGTGTTCACCTTCATTGACTTCTTTTAATGTTGCGATATATGATTTGTCAAAAAGCAAAATGATGTAAACAATACCCGCTCCAAAGAGTAAGGCAATACAGCCATAAAAAGGTGCAAAATAAATCATCGCTGCAAAAGACAATAAGAATTTTGACAAGGCATGCATGTACTCAAATCCGTGTCCGAAAAATTCCTTGAGTGCTTCATAAGCTTTTCTAATTCGGTTGATGGTAGCACCACTGTGATTGTCTTGATGCCATTTTACCGGAAGGTGAACAGACTTGAAATACAGCTCTTGCAAAAAGTTTTTACTCATGCTGAATGCCAACTCTCGTTCCATAACGCGAGCAGTACCATGAAATATCCAGTCGACCAAGCGAACCAATAGGTAGGCACCAACGTACATCCAGGTCGAGTTGAGAATATCTGCACCTTTGATTTGAATCTGATTGATGAACATTCCCCATAGGATTGGCTCTAGTGCATGCACTAAATTGCTGACTACAAAACGCGTATAAACATTGATGTATTTTTTGCGTTCGGTACCTGCATACTTCCATGCCGTTCTCATCATTGAGAAATATGGATTGTTAAAAATACTCATAGCTTTTTAGTTGAAATTTGTTAAACAAATTTAATTGATTTAAGCACTAAACGGTCCTGCTAGTTTGTAACAATGAATTAGTTATAAACTAAGAGAATAGTTGAGCCTATTTTTATTTTCCTATGACTTTGCTAATACTCGAAAGGAAAGTGGATATTCCTGTAGAGTGGCGATGACCAGTCTGTCTAAAACTGATAGTATTTTCAAGAAGTAGTGTGTACTTCTTTTGAAATGAAAGTTCGTGAATTGTTAAATATGGTAGGAAAACCAGATGCAGCTTAGAATAGTTCCAATTGCTAGAAAAAAGAAAAAATCTAAAATACAATCAAAACAAGAATGGTAGAAATAAGCGTCAGGAATATGCCGGCAATAAAAATGTTGAAAGCAATTCTGATATGAGCCATTTTATTTCCGAGACGGCGGCCGATGTAATAAAGGTCTTGTGCCAGGTGTGCTTTGACAAAATTTTCGTCAGCCAGACCATCTCTCAAGAAAGCGTAGTATTCATCTACTTCCATTTTGTAAAAATTACCAAAAAAGAATGGACTTGATTTAACGTTGGGATCAAGAGAGTGCCGTTTTTTGTCAAAATCAGAAGGCTTCAGAACTTGAGCAGCTAAATATATAGTAGCGAAACAGGTGGCAGCAAAAATAATTAGTGGGATAAATATATATCTGTCAACTATGTAATCGATGTTGCCAAGTACAAGCGGAATAATAAAGGTAAGCATAATCGCATTTACTGATAACAAAACGTTGGCTTTGTTATCGGCGATACCAGTTAAGTCAATATTGTTTCGTTGAGTGGTTCTGAAAACATTGACTGTTTCTCTGGAGAGTTTACTTTTTTTTTGCTTTGTATCCATCTGCTGCAAACTTAATGATTTCTGTTTGAGTAAGAAAGGTTCTGTATATGAATTCTTTATTATTTTGAACTATTAAAGCTCTTTGAGAGAGAAAAAGACTTATGATGGCAAATTATATTAGAATGTGAATGAATTAGAATGCCCTCTAACGCGTAATTTTACGTTAGAGGGCATTTTCAATTCCAAATCTAATTCACAGTTCAATTCAGGCGTCTTCACCGACTAGTTCCGTCAACTCTTCATCAACTGTCCTCACTACAAAGCCTAATTCCTCTGCTTTGGCCAAGTCCATACTCAAGTCAGCAGGCCGAGTGTCTACCAAGCCAGGAATGTCTTTTTGAGAAGCAGCTTTGATCTTTGCGTCTTTAATGCCATACTTCTCCGCCAATTTCTGGGCAAAGTCGTAGCGAGAAATTGCATCCTTGCCACCGATGTTGTATATCCCAGTGGCCTGACGTTCGAGCAATAAGAATAAGCCTTCTGCGGCAGAGTAAGCACTTAAGAAATTGCGTATCTCATCAGTAAATGCAGTGACCTCTTCACCTTTCTCCCAGCTACTTAGCCATTCATGCATAAAACAATTAGCGCTAGGGCCATGTTCACCAAACATCACGGCTAAGCGTGCAATGCAGGCTTCTGGGTGAATCCGCATGATTTTCTGCTCAGCGGTCATCTTTTGATTTCCATAAGCATTTTTTGGACTCAATTCATCCTCTTCATTATTATTGGCTTTTGTACCATTATAGACTTGTTCGCTTGAAGCAAAAACCATTGGAATGGCTAAGTCCTTGCAAATCTGTGCGATAGCACGGCTAGCTCCTACGTTGACAGAGTAAGATGTACTAGGGTTTTCTTCGCAATATTTTGGATTGGAATTGGCGGCCAAATGCAGGACTGCATCAGCTTGTGTACGTTCGAGTACCTGTTCAAAGGCGTAATCTTCACGCAAATCAACTTGGTAGCTCTTTATATAGTCGGGAATACCATTTTCATGGTCGTGATAAATACCTAGGATTTCCCAATCCTCTTGTGGAAACTCACATACGTTCCACCCTAAAAAACCGGAGGCTCCGGTGACTAGAAGGCGTTTCATTATTATAGATTAGTTCTTTTAATTTACTTAGTTAATAATACAAGATTCAAATTTAGTAAAATCTTCTGTGTAGGGTCCTTGTCGTTTTACGTTAAAACAACTTATAAGTTAAATTTAGTTTGATTTGATTACATTTCAAAATTAGAGACAATCTTTCTTTACAAATTAATTGGTATAGTAAAGATGGGAAACACCTTAAGGCTGCAGTCTAGAGCAGTTAGTGAGGTGTTTCCCATTTTATTTGCAACGAATCTAGTCCATAATGGTTACTTTTCTGACCACAGATTCATCATCTGCTTTCAGTACCAGAAAATACATGCCTGAGCTGACTCCTAGATCTTTTAGAGACAAATCAACCCTATGCTCACCAGCTCCTCTGGAACCACTAGCTTCTGCAAAAACAGTCAATTGCTGACCTAAAGTCGAATGCAATTCTACCCTTACATTTCTTGCTTTCTCTAAATCATATTTCAAAATCAAATGATCCTGAGTAGGGTTAGGGAATACACTCAGCCCAATTTCTTGTTCTAGGTCGTTTACTGAATTTGGATTTGAGAAAACGGCAATTAGGGTATCACCTTGTGTCAAGGTAAGCGTTGCTTTACGTTCCAGCTCATTTGGAGAAATAACATTGCCACTTGTGCTCACCCAATGGCTAAATGACCAGTCCATTTCAAACTCTTCAAATACTTTTGCCTTTATCTTATTTTCCATACCACCGAAATAGCTGCCAACCCAAGGAAATACTTCTATGTCAAGTGTATTGAAATCAATTTCTCCAATGCCATCTGGTTGAGTCATCAAGGTAACTTCATAAGGTCCCGATAGTTCATCATAACAATCCAACATACCATCATCCAATAGCGTACAACGCTCTTCGATAAACGCTCTTAAGTCTTGAACATTGTCTTCCCATTCAGTGAGGGTGCCTCCCCAGCGATCAATTTGACGTGGCATCTCTGGTTCTATAACAGCCAACATTTGATCCAAGGTATTGATCATATTCTCACAGCTAAAAACGGTGTTCATCATGTCAGCTTGACGCGAATAGTAAAGTTGTTTGAATGTTGGATTCTCATTCAAAAGTTTGAAAAATATCTTTTCATGTCGTCCTACATCACCTGTGCTCGGCGGTGGTGGTGGTGGGTCAGTACCATCTAGATAATTATCATATTGATCCTGACAAATATTGTCCCAGTCTGTGTCACAACAATATTCATCCACAGAAATGACCCAACTATAAATGGTATCAGTAGCAGGGTAGGGACTAGAGCCGTTTGCAATGGTATTGCAATCAGCCGGATCTTGTGGTTCGCCATCATTATCAAAAAACTCATCCATGTAATCAGCAATATCCTCTAGGTCACAAGGCACCGCATCTGGATCGGTATTGGGAACACCACTGTAGTTGATGTAGTAATCAAATGTTGCGTCCAAATCCCAAAGGATGTAACCCCATTTTTTGTGTTTTCCTTCTGGGTCAAGTCCACGCCACCAACCAGTGTTATAGTTGAGCCAATCGGAAGCAACTACGTTTAAGTTGACGATCATGTAATCAATTAAACTTAGAGTGTTGAGACTGTCGTCTGCAATTTGATAATTCGCTTCATCACTCATATCATTATCCAAAATAAAATCACGGAAGGCAATCCATTCGTTTTGTGCACGATCACCTCCATACTCAATTTCAGTATTTCCCCAAGTAGAAAGATACTGAATATCGTACTTTCCTTGATCGTAGTATTCGTCAGTATAATCGTGATCAACTGGTCGTTCACGCATACCATATACACCCCAATATTGTCCATTTAAGAAAAGGACGACACGCTCTACTGCACGTGAGTCGAGTTCCATTCCGCCTTCAAGTCCAAGCGTTTGAACGTATTCGTCACGAATGTGTGTTGCTCCTTCATGAGCATTGTCAGGTAGTGCAGGATAGTTGTCATCTCCAGAATTTCGAAACATAAATTTTTGATAAGAATCTCTTTCTGAATAAGAAAACAAAGGAGCTTGCACTGCTCTAGAATAGCCCATTTCATCTCTGGAAATCCAGTCTAAACTACGATGAGGCAATACCCATGAGTCTTGTCCATGTCGGTTGAGGCTTCCAAAGGAAGTAGCTTCGCGTTCTTTGTCAATATTAAAGTATTCTAGAGAACCAATAGGGATCAAAGGACCATCTCCGTTGGCAAGTTCGATTACTTGATCCGCAGCGACTGAAAATACTGCGAGTGAGAAGTCTTCATTAATAAAGTAGGTATTGAAGTCCATTTTTCCTAAGAGGATCATTGGGTCATTGCTGAAAGCTTGTGCTTTGAGAACAGTGGTTGATTCTATCAATAGAGGGCCCGTGTATTCAGGAGATGTAGGTGTAGGGTTGGTACCATCTGTTGTGAATCGTAATACAGAGTTTGGTTCGTTGTTGATGATGCTCACGATTTGATCTGAGTCATAAAAACCAGCTGCTAAGTCCATCGTGGGAGTTTGAGTATAGCCAATGACTTGAGGCGATCCATTGTTGGAAGCACCGGGAGTGGGAGTGGTTGCGATGCTCCAATTATTGCTACCATCAGTTTGTCGGCATCTTGAATGCTCCACTAAAGTGATTTCCATTTCAAAGACATTTACAACAGTACCGCTAGCATCAGCTAAGCTTACAAATTCACCATCTTTAGTTTGTGATAATTTGAAGCTGGTGTGGTAGTTAGCAGCAGATACCTGATCTCTTCCTGAGCACCAGAATACGAGATGTCCATTTGCAGGAATCATAGTACCGCTAGGAATACTCCATTTGGTAGGATTGTCGTCTTTGTCAGAAAGATACCAGCCGCCGAGATCGACTGCAGTGTTTCCTTCATTGTAAAGTTCTATCCAATCTTCTGTTTTGCCATAATCGTCGAGAAAGCTCTCTAGATTAGCAGCAGAATATTCATTGATGTGGATTTGAGCAAATGAGCTGAGGCTAAATAGGCAAAGCAGTAATACGAGGGAGACTAGGTTCTTATTCATTTCTATTTTTTAAATATCGTTCTTTGACAAATCCCGTGACCAATGTTAAAATGAAAGCAAAAGTGACCAAAGGAAACGTTGATTTTATTTTATCATTGGGTTCTACCACGGTATTTGTCAAAGAACCTTAAATAATTAATTAACTGAGAAGTTAATTTACAGCAAATATGTGAATAGAGGAAATGCCCTTAAGAAAAGTGTGATAAAGGTAAACCAATTGGCAAAAAGCATTGATAATTACTTACTTTTGCATTTTATTAATGACGGGACAAAAATAATTCCGTCAAACTACTTAAGCAGGTGGTCAAGTTTGTCTTTACAATAAACTTAAATTGAACAGCTGCTTAAATACACTGTAACATAAATGCATTCAATTTCTTAACTAACTTATGTTACAGAGTATTAAATGTAAAACTGCTAAAAAAAATGTCCAAAATAGTCAATCCTCCTGTTTGTATTGCTTCAGCAGTCCGTCGTACAGGGACTACCTTATTACAGCGTTTATTGAGTTCTGCTTCTAATGCGCTTATTTATGGTGAGAATTGTGCAAATGATTTTATGACCTTGGCAAATTTGTTGAGTGACAAAGAGGCATTTATGCTGCCGACTAAATATACAAGAAACGAACAATTGCAATCGGTGTTGGATGGAAATGTGAATGAATGGATTCCAGACTTGATGCCAGATATTGATAGCTACCTTTCGGCTTATCAGAAATTAGTAGCTGCTTTGGCAGAAAACTATGGGGGCTTTGCTGAGCAAAAGGGGAGACCGGTATGGGGAATGAAATTACCAGAGTGGCAAGCGCAGAACTTAAGAGCAGTGCAAAATGCTTTACCAGGAACTAAAGTAATTTATTTACATCGAAATCTAGAGGATTGTGTTCGATCGGCTCGTAAAATGGAATTGATAGTTGATCTCGAAGAGGTGAATCGTTTTTGTGAAATTTGGAAAAACTATACGCTGATTGCTAAGGGTTTGCTTGTAGGAGAAGATGTGATGCACTTAAATTATGAGGATTTGATAGCTGATCCAGGGCATTGGATCTCTGAGATTGAACGCTTTACTGGAGCGACAAATATCGATCAAAGTGTATTGTCGAAAAAGGTAAACACTTATTCAAATGATACAAAGTTGATCGATGAAGATAATACTTATTTAACGCCTGCTGACTTGACCGCAGTGGAACAAGAAATAGTAGGCTCATATGCTTAATTGCTTTCAAACTTACAATAGAATGATGTAGGTGATTTCAGAAAATCGGTTCCATTAGTGTGTTATTGCAATTCTTTTATTTTACCAAATAAAAGAAAAAAAACTGAGTACCAAAATGATTTAGTACTCAGTTCATCCTGAAGATTTTATTTAGTCCTGCAGCCTTATTTCAGGACTAGGCAAAACTTATTACTCAACTGTTATCGTATACTGTGGAGTTGGGTTTAGCGGGCAGAAGTAAACGTACTCACCTTTAGCAAGTGTTACTGCTTTTGAATTTGATGTTTCTCCATCCTTAATTGTCTTTTGAACATAGCCTTCCTTGATATGGTGTTCCTGATCTGTTTTGCCTTTTGGAGCAATTACAAATCCAACTTCATGGTCCACACCAGTGTTACTGATTTCAAAAATATAAATTCCTTCTGAAAGTGTAATTCCTTTTACTGTAAAGTCACCTTTTACCTGGTTTAGTTGAATGGTTTGTACTTCGGCTTTTTCGATTGTGTGATTGTGGCCGTGTTGATCTTTAGCCATTGTATCTTGTGCAAATGAGCTGTTGATAAATAAACCCATTAGAAAGATGATTGCGAACATTAATTTTTTCATGATATTTTATTTAGAATTTTATTTTTTGGAAAAAGATTTTAACAGAGCCTCTCAGATTAAATAAGTATTAAACTGAAAGGGCTCTGAAAAACCAGTGTTTGGTAATTGTTGGACCATTATAGTCCTTAGCTTTAGCTAATCTGGTTATATGATAAACGAGTATTGTAACTCGGACTATTCAAAAAAAATGACTTAAACATTCGCTGTTTCTAAGACTGGTGCCGCTGGGAAGTCAACCGCAAACTGTGTAATGTTATGAATGTAGTTACTGATGATTTTATCACCAATTAGGACCACTGTATCAATCATATTTGATTCTGTGTAACCTGCGGCGAAGAAAGCTTCTTTTGATTCAGTTGATGCTTTTCCTCGGTTTTCAACTACAGCAGTTGTGAATTTTGCCAAAGCATCAAACTTATTATCGAATGAGATATTACCACTTCTGACTTCAAGTACTTGCTCGTCAGTGAAACCGTTCATTTTACCGATGGCTGTATGTGCCGCTTGACAGTAATCACAACCATTAATTTGTGAGGTGACTAGGTTTACAACTTCTTTTTCTTTGTTAGAAAGCGTAGTCTTTCGAGCTCCAAAAGCAAGTACATCAGCAAGTGCTGTTTCGTTCTTTGCATAGTAAGCGTATAGGTTTGGAACAAAACCTAATTTACCTTTAAGGTTGTCAAAAATTGCTTGATTGCTTTCAGATACTTCGTCTCTTGTTGGAACTTTAAAATTTGTCATTGTAATTTTATTTTAGTGATTTATAATTTGAGATATTTTAGTTTTTGTTTGAAAACATATCTTAGTTAAAAAGTACAATGCAAAGATGAGGGTAAAAAGGAGGGGCAGGGTAGGCTATAATTCCCGAGGACTTGTCAATTTTTCCTTTTGTTGGCTTTTTTGTAACTCGTATGTTCCATATCTTTTTTAGGACAGGATTTTTTTGAGATGTTTGGGACTCTTTGTTAGTTTAGTTGTTGGAGAGATGTTTTGCTTTCTATTGGGGCTTAGAACTTTTATTCCGGTGCGCTGCACCTCGAAAAAGACGGGAGGTTTGTAAAAGTTACAAATAAAGTCGGTGCGCTGCACCTTGGGTGAAAGCTAAGAGTTTTAAAAAAATAGGGAGATCAATAGGTCAATAAAGAAAAGAGATTAGCCTCGAAACTCAGAAGGGGAGATGCCTTGTTTCTTTTTAAAGGAACGACTAAAAGTCTGAATACTATCAAAGCCCAATTCATAAGCAAGCTCCTTAATTGGTTTGTCAGAGTACAACAACAAACGACGGGCTTCAATCATAATTCGATCGCGAATAATCTGAATTGGAGATTTGCTATAATGCTTAGAAAAGTAATTGGCTAAGGTTTTAGGAGATTTGTGGAGCAGCTCTGCGTATTCCGCAACACCGTGTATGGTTCGAAAATGTGTTTCCACAAGGAAATTAAACTCACGAATTAATTCTACTGTGCCTTTGTCATCGGTGCCATGAATATTTTGTTCTTTATACAAACGAGCACAGAAGATTAACAAGCGCTTCAGCATCATTTGTAGCATCTCAATCTGTAAGTTGTCTTTTGATTCAAACTCAAGTGTAAACATCTTCCACAAGGTTTCAAATTTATCCAACTCATCATCTGGAATATGAAAGACCGGTAAATCAGAAGCGCCAAAAAATAGAATACCTCTGCATCCAATTTGTGTGTCGTGATCCAAAATACAGTAAAAAGGTTTGTTGAATTTAACTTGCTTTAATGATGTAACTTTCTCAATTTCAAGTCTATGAAACTCCGTCAAACAAACAATCTGATTTTTCTCAAAGTTGTGCGGCACACCATCTATCACTAGCTTATTACCTGATTCAGTAAACCAAAGCAAGGTCAAGCCATTCTCCAATTTCTCTTTCAGCAAATGACAAGAATCTTTGTTGACTTCAGTCAAACTAAGGTGTTCATCTGCCGCTCCATTAAAAAGTAAAGGCTTGCCAGCTATGTGTACAGGTTTTTGATCCACTGATTTCGGTGTTTTATAATTTTGTTTTGTTAAAGAGTATTAAACAAGCTTGAACACCAAAGGTTTGATTTTACGCTCAAGAAAAATATGTCTATTCAGTAAAAGCTATCAAATATCCTTGAAATGTCATGGCTAGGACTAAATGTAAAATGTAAAAGTTCGCCAACGAACGAGATTCAAGCCTAGGAAGGCGCGATTTCCGACAACTTTTACATTTTACATTTAGCGTGTTGCAGTTTTACATTTAAAATCGTCTACCTCAAATCCTCATCAATTTCCTTCCTAGGTAACATGGCATTCCGCTGCGAAGTCTGCCAAACAAAGTAAGCAATAATCGTAGCAGCCTGCTTCAAATCATCACCAACTAAGTGATCCCAATTGTCCATGTTAGAGTGATGGGTACGAGAGAAATAAGCCATCGGTTCCTGAATAAATTGAAAGCCAGGAATGCCAACACCATCAAAAGGTAAATGATCTGTTCCACCCGTATTTCCCAAGCTAAGTGTCGAAGCATCCATTTCTTCAAAAGGCTCTAACCATTCTCTGAAAATTGGACCAACATCATTATTCCCCTGACAGTAAACGCCACGGATTTTTCCAGTTCCGTTGTCAAGGTTGTAGTAAGCAGATACTGTTTTTTGTGCCGGCTTTAAAGATTGTGGCGTCCATCCCAATGAGTCAAACTCAGCATAATGCTTACCCACGTAGCCACGAGAACCATACAAGCCTTGTTCTTCTCCAGTCCATAGTGCTAGGCGCATGGTACGACGAGGTTTGATCCCCGTTTCTTTAATCGTTTGCAAAAGAATACGAGCCACTTCCATCATGACTGCAGAGCCAGCACCGTTATCTGTTGCACCAGTTCCAGTATGCCAAGAGTCGAAATGTGCTCCAAAAATAACTACCTCATCTTTCAAGTCAGTTCCCGGAATTTCAGCAATAATATTGTGTTCCATACCATCAGGGTTGGTATATTTTGCACCAAGCTCAAGTGTCAATTCAACAGGAACGTTTTTATGCATCATTCTAAAAATACGATTATAATGCTCCACGGAAAGTGTAACCTGCGGGACTACATATCTATCATTATCTCTTGCTCGACCTTCGCCAGTTCTTGCGCCAGAAACAAAGACAGTTCCCATGTCACCTTTGTATGATCGATCTAAAACGGCAATCGGTTTTTCCTCACCCAGCATTTTCCAGATGGCTTTGTTTAGATTAAAACCACCTGCGCGATTTCTACGTCTTGGACGTGGAGTAGGAGGGCCAGCGTTTGCTAGTTTCAATAAACTTGCATCGTCGTGACGTTTCGCCAAGACCTTGAATGGTTCGTCGACATCGCGAATAGTGTCCATCAAAACAAATTTACCAGCCAGCTTCCCACGGTATTTTGCAATATCTTTTTCATCTTGAATGTCGAGATAAATAACTTCTCCCGTTCCAGAAACAGGAGGTGACCAAGCTTTTGGGTAAGCGATGAGTGGCCAGTAAGATGGTGTTGTAGCGTGCATTTCAAAATGCGTCATTTCCCAGCCTCTACCAAATGGGCCCCATTCTTCCAAGTGCACATTTTTCATTCCCCAGCTTTCTAATTCTGCTTTTGCCCATTGAGTGGCTTTATCGAGTTTTGGAGAACCAGTTAGCCGTGGGCCATAAACGTCCGTTATCCAACTAGCGATTTCCATAACTTCACTTTTTTCCATGCCATGCTTTTTGATGATTTCATCGATGGCGACTTCAGTTTCAACTTCAGCTTCAGCAACCTGTGCCTGTAGGGAATAGCTAGTGAAGAAAACGAGTAGTAGGTAGAATAGTTTTTTCATGATGGTGTATTTTTGATGATTTGTTTTGCAATATAGTGAGCTTATAAAAGTTCACTTTCGGGAGAATAATGTCTTGTCAAATTGCTACTAAATACCAAAAGGTCAAACGCTAGTGTCATTGAAACTGAAACTAAAATGGGAACTGACACTGTCAATAGGGGCTATGCAATATGCCGTTTTATAGAAGTTTGATTTGCTTCTCTTCAACCAGTTTTTTAATGTCCTTTAGCATAGTTGGTAGCCCAGCTTCCATGTGTTGCTGGCCTGTTTCGTCAGCGAAGCCTTGTTGAAGCCAAGAGAGTTGGACTTCATTGTCATTCAGTTTTTGAATGATATAGGTGATGACAGAATAATTTTCAGCTTTGTCTTCTAAGCCTGAAAAGCCACTCCAGTAATTATATTTAAGAAACTCATTTTCCACATTGCCAATTACATTCCCCTTGTCTTTGTAGGTCTTACCTTCGTATTCCCCTTGGAAAATGATAGGACTTCCTATTTTCCAATCTGTAATAGTTTGGGTACCATATAAGTAGACTTTGATTTTTTCAGGTTTGGTCATTACTTCCCAGACTTGTTGAGGATTGGCATTGATGACGATTGACTTGGACACGACTAGACTAGTATTCATTGATGTTTTTTTTTGTAAGATACAGATTTGTTTGATTTGGAAAAGGGGGGAGATCGGCTAAGTCAATTCAAACAGAACTGCTTCCCCATTTTTTATCCAAAAAATAAATAGTCAAAATTCCAAGCAAGTAAGCCAATAAGTCGTGCCAATGATAAGAGGTTCCTATCACTATTTCAGCCAATTTATTCCCTTTCAAGCCTAACAATTCGACCACCTTAAAATATTGTGCAAACTCGACACAAAACGAAAACAGCAATACTGCAATTGCAATGACTAGATTAGATTGCTTCCAAAATGTTTTTACAAAAAGATAAATCAAGATGACAACTAGAAAATCTCCTCCATAAGGACGGATGAAATTGTCTCTGACGTACAAGCCAATCAGAACCTCTATGATGAAAAGAAGTATACTGAGTAAGAAGTAGTTTTTTCTAAAGGTGAACACAGTCGCAATTTAAATTAAAATTTTCAATGGTAGTTTTCCTTCAGGTCGTATTCCCGCATAAAGCGAGCATGCTTATGCTTAGTCTTTCCATTGCTTCTCCCAGTGATCAGATTTTTTCATCTTTCGTTCCTTGAGTTCTGAAAAGACCTCGACACCACTCACGTCAAGTAAATCATCAATCTGATCTATAAACGTTTCGTAAACGTCAATGACCTTCACGAATTTCCAGCGAACCAATTGACCGTATGAATTCAAATATGGATCGGCATAGGTCTCATAGTTAAGTGATGCCCGTTTTTCTGCGTCGATAAAAGAAGTGGCACGAACCAGCATTATTCGATCTTCATAACTTTGCTTCCCTTCGGTCTTTCCTTCTATTTGTATCAAGAATCTGGATTTTACTGCAAAGAAAGCTGGTTCCAGTTCTATGTTCTTAGGGGCATGTCCTTTTATTTTTTCGATATATACTGAATCAACGGTGTCGGGCAATTTAATACTAGCAATATCCTTGTAGCTCGCTTCAATGATAATTCCGCGTGGCGATTTCTTCGCGCCGAGCCGTTTAAGTTTTCCTTTTGGAATGGCCTTTTCCAGCATAGAATAATTCGCCGACATGATCTTGTTTAATTTTTGTCTTCTTACTTTTGGTTTATCTTTAATCCAATCCATATAGTTAGGATACTTTAGGTAAGCGAGTACCTTCATTTTAGGATTCGATTTTTTTAACTCCTTTTTAGTTACGTTAAAATCCTTGGTGTTAAGTCTCTTTTTCATGTCTTTTTAGTTTTCTTGGTGTGTTGGCTGTGTATGATATAATAGTGTAAGTTTGCAAAGGCTTGGCTAATGAACTAAGTGAATTGTTATAGCATTCTGGGGGTTCAGAAGCATAGTACATTGCAATGACCACTGCTATTTTAATTGAAATTTGCGACTTTGCACTACTGTGAGCATGTTAAAAGTAAAAAAAATCAGATATAAACTTTACTTTCTTATCGAACTATATTACATTTTTGCTGCAATTCTACCCTCATATCGACTTAATCCTTTCCAATTTATTGCTCAAATAAACAAGTCTAGCTCACTTGTTTATTCACTAAAAAGTATAGACATTTGCCAACTTAATCAGATCCTCATTCATCTTAAAATGAATTCAGGTAAAACACTGGTTTTTAACACTTTATGAAAATAGTCATAGCTGGTTCAGGATCTGTTGGTTTTCATTTGGCAGAATTGCTGACCAAAGAAAATCAAGATATTATCTTGATCGATACAGATGAAGACGTTTTGCTGCATGCCAGTACGCATCTTGATGTATTGACCATAAAAGGAGATATCACTTCTGTGGGCATCTTAAAAAATGCAAATGTAGAGAAGGCTAACCTATTTATTGCAGTGACAACTTCAGAAACAACCAACCTATTATCGGCAATATTGGCCAAGCAATTAGGAGCTAAAACAACGATTGCTAGAGTTGACAATCCCGAGTATTTAGCCAAAGAGCAAAAAGAAAAATTTCTAAATTTGGGCGTTGATAAATTGATCTCGCCACAGCGTCTTGCCGCTCAGGAAATTGAGCGCTTACTTCGTCGTTCCTCCTTCACGGATGTCTTTGAATTTGAAGATGGTAAAATCGCAATTGTTGGTTTTACGATTGACAACTCTTCTTCGATTATGGGTAAGTCCATGAATCAGATGGATATGCTGACTCCCGACTTTGACTTTAGAGGAATTGCGCTGTTGCGAAATCACAGGACACTTATTCCAAAAGGCGATACCATCCTTCGGCAAGGAGATCATCTCTATGTCGCAGCTCAGAAACATTGTGTTGATAAAGTAAGCCGTTTTGCTGGCAAGCAACTCAAACCTGTCAAGAAAGTAATGATCATTGGCGATACACCTCTAGCTTACAGAACCGCACAATTGTTGGAAAATAAATACCGTGTTTCATTTATCGTGAAAAATAAAGAGCGTGCTAAGAGGTTTATTGAGTCTCTATCTAATGCCTTAGTTTCTGTTGCGGATTATGGAAATATTGAATTATTGCAGGAGGAAGGCTTACATGATATGGATGCTTTTATCGCACTTACGAAAAATTCAGAAACGAATATTATTACCAGTCTTATGGCGGAAGAAGGTGGCGTTTATAAAACCATCGCTGCGGTTGATAATACCATCTATACCCATATCTCGCAAAACATTGGTATTGACACGATGATCAATAAAAAATTAATCGCGGCCAATAATATATTTAGATTTGTAAGAAAAGGAACGATCAAAGCCATTGCAAGTTTACATGGTGTTGATGCAGAACTTATTGAGTTTGAAATTTTGCGTAGCAACAGAATTACAAGTCATGCTATTCGCGAATTACATCTTCCAGAAAAGTCGATTATTGCTGGTGTGGTGAGAGGAGAAGAGAGTTTTATTCCCAATGGTGATTTTCAGTTGCAGTTGAAAGATAAGATTATTGTATTTGCTCAACCAGAAGCTATTCATAAGGTGGAGGAGATATTTAAGTAGGTGGGAGCTTGGAATTTTTCACTCGGGGATAGAACCGACAGATGCGAAACTTCACGGAAGTGTGTACTTCCAATTTGCCACATTTATTTTTTGAAAAAAAATAAAAAATGTTCAGTTTAAGCACAGTGTCAAATGTAGTTGGTGTCCTACTCATAGTAGTGGGAACGCTAATGCTAACAGCATTGCCATTCTCATTTTATTATGAAAGTGGGGATGCTGCTGCGATTCTGAAAGCAGCGGCTGTGACGATATTGGTGGGAGGTCTATCTTGGTGGTACAAATTCAAAACAAGAGAAAAAGTAGAGAAAAGAGAAGGTTATTTGATTGTTGTTTTGGGTTGGATTGGAATGGTTTTATTTGGAACTTTACCGTATTGGTTTAGTGGCGTTTTACCATCATTTACAAATGCTTTTTTCGAGTCTGCTTCTGGTTTGACTACAACAGGAGCTTCCGTCATCAATGATATTGAAGCCACTCCAGAGGGGATTTTGTATTGGAGAAGCTTGTCGCAATGGATTGGCGGAATGGGAATCATTGTATTGACAGTGGCTATATTTCCTTTGCTGGGAGTAGGAGGTATTGAACTTTTTGTGGCAGAAGCACCTGGGCCTACTTCAGATAAGATTCATCCAAGGATCAAAGAAACTGCAAAGCGACTTTGGTTAATTTATGTAGGCTTGACTGCAACGCTTTGTGCACTACTTTACTCTCTAGGTATGTCTTTTTTCGATGCCATTAATCATGCATTGACGACCATGGCTACAGGTGGCTTTTCAACCAAAAATGCCAGCATGATAGATCAGAGTCCTTCTATTCAATATGTGATCACGCTTTTCATGTTTTTGGGAGGAGTGAATTACACGATTATTTATTTTGGTCTGATGGGCAAGATGAGAAAGGTATGGTCAAGTGATGAGTTTAAGACTTATGTGATTTTCATTTTGGTGTTGATAGCGATAGTGACAACAGGGATTTATTTTAATTCAGATTTTGGTTTAGAGCGATCGTTTAGGAATGCTTGTTTTCAAACCATTTCAGTGGTCACTACAACTGGTTATGTCTGCGCAGACTATACCAGCTGGAATCCTGCCTTGACGCTTTTGTTTTTCATGTTGTTGTTTATGGGAGCTTCTGCAGGGTCTACCAGCGGAGGTATCAAAATAATTCGACATCTGGTCTTCTTTAAAAATTCATTTTTGGAATTCAAACGTTTGCTGCACCCCAAAGCATTAATTCGAATTAAAATTGACAATAAAATAGTTGCTCCAAGAATTCTAACCCACATCCTTGTTTTTTTATTGATTTATTTGATTTCCTTTGTCATCGGTTCTATTATAATGGCTTTGATCTTGACAGGTACAGAACAGCCATTGTTGACAGCTATTGGTTCAGTAGCCACGGCTTTAGGGAATGTAGGTCCCGGAATCGGAGCTGTAGGGCCACTCAATAATTTTGCAGAAATTCCAGATGCAGGAAAATGGTTTTTGTCTTTTCTGATGCTGCTGGGACGGTTGGAATTGTTTACGATATTGATTTTGTTTACACCTTATTTTTGGAGAACGATTTGAGCAATCATTTATGCTAAATGCAATAAAGAACAACCAAGAAGTCAATGACGAAGACTTCGACCTTCTCTTTCCGGAACAGATGCGAGAAGCAGCTGCTTTTCATTTCACTCCCGTGGAAATAGCAAAAGTTGCTGCAAATTTTCTAGTAGAAAAACAAGGAATAAAAGTTTTGGATATTGGAGCTGGTGCTGGAAAGTTTTGTTTGATCGCAGCAGCACTTACAAAAGGACATTTTACAGGAATAGAACAACGGGCAAAACTAGTAGAAGTAGCCCAGGACTTAGCCAAGCAATACAAGTTGACAAACACCAATTTCTTACATGGAAACATTGCCAGTCTAAATTTTGCTGATTTCAACGCTTTCTATATTTTTAACCCATTTATGGAACATCGGACACCAAATGAATCACTTGATACAGACTTGAAAACCGATCGGGAATTATATTTCCTCTACTCGGATTTTGTGAAGGGCCAACTAGAGCGTATGCCCTCAGGAACTCGTTTGGTAACTTACTTCAGTCATGGTGATGAGATACCGGATAATTACGTCAAAGTAGGTGGAAATGAAGATGCGAAACTTCGTTTCTGGCTTAGTACTTAGATGAATTCATTTTTGCTTAAGGGAACAAAGAACTGATCTCTTGCGTTCTAATGGCGTATTTTGATTTCAAAAATTGAATTATTAAGAAAAAATCGCATGAAAAATCGTTTAGGGAATTATTTAAAACCTGTCTACTCGGCAGTGTCAGGCAGAACCGGAAAAAGCCAAATAATTTGGTCCCGTTACCTAAGCTTGAGTTTGTTATTCATTTTCATCTTTTCAGCCTGCAAAAAAGATGAAGAAGATAGCTTTATTGATGAATTGGTAAGTAGCTATACAGGTCAAATGGTCGAATTTACCTGTGCTATTCCTCAAATCGAAGGAGGACTTGTTCCTGCCACAGTGGATATTGCTAAAGTCTCTGAAACGATGGTAAGTGTTATGATCAAAAATACAACGGAGACCCTTTTTGATTTTCAGGGAACGATTACTTCTGATTCTACTTTTATGATCGAACCCTTTACCATAGGTCTTGAAACATTTAATGGAATTGGGAAAAAAACGGATCGCTTAGAGATATTCTTGGGTGATGGCTGTATATTGTTTGGGACTGAAGTTGTAACAGATCGATTTACTGAAAATTGATAAGTAGTTTGACCCAGCACTTATTTAGAGGAGTTAAATGCCTATTAAGTTTTTTCCACAAATTGGGAAAACGCAGACTATATTCTTTGTCCATCTGGTGTATGCCTTGGACGTGATTTTAAAGTAATGACACATTTTGCAGAAGCGGCCAGTTTATGAATGAAGAATCCACCATCCAATCAATTGTCTTTGACATCCTTTTTGAAGATGCTCACTTTGTAGCGATCAATAAGCCAAAAAATATACTAGTTCATCGGACGAAAATATCGGAAGATACAGTCTTTGTTTTGCAGTTGTTGCGCAACCAGTTAGATCAATATATCTATCCAATTCACCGTTTAGATCGGCCTACTTCGGGTGTTCTCATATTTGGGAAAACACAGGAAGCCGCGAGCAAATTATCTGAGCTGATGCGCGATAAAGCCATCCATAAAAAGTACCTAGCAATGGTACGCGGCTTTCTTGATGAATCTGGAACGATTGATTATCCACTCGTCACCAAGGAACACCTACCTGCTAAGGAAGCCATTACACACTATAAGAATTTGGGACAAATCGAAAAAGACTTTCACGTTAATCGTTATCCGACCTCACGATATTCTTTTCTGGAAATCATCTTAGATACCGGTCGTCGCCACCAAATTCGTCGTCATTTTGCCCACCTACGCCATCCCATCATTGGTGATAAAAGATACGGGGATTGTAAACACAACAAGTATTTTATAGAAGAATTAGGAATCAAAAGAATGTTACTCCACGCGAAGGAAATGTCTTTTACACATCCATTTACCAATGAACTACTAATAATAAACGCACCGCTAGACGAAGCATTTTTGGATATTCAGAACTGGTTTGAAGGGGCTGGACAATAAAAGGTGTCAAGCCATAGACTACCTTTAAATTTAACTATAATAAAGACTTTTCAGGGCGAGCTGCGTATCTGTACCGTTTCCGGAAATAAGGTATTTACCAAAAACACCTATTTTAAGCTTGGTCATTATTTCTTCAGAATGGATTATGGATGTGCCTTGCAAGTGGGGTCTGTTGTCATTATAATAATTAGAACTGATGGTATATTGATTAGAAGCGTGGAATCTCAGTAAATTCCCATCAGATCGAAAATTTTTGAAAAAATAAAATTATTTGATTTTGGTAGGTAAATGTGTGACCTGTTGTTTTTTTGGTGATTAGCGTAGGAATTGGATACTTATTTGTTTATCTTTAGGTAGGATTAAAGTTAATAGTAGATTCTTTTTTATTAAAAAAACCGCCATTTTAAAAGACTTATTCAAGAATAAAATGCTTTTATCCTTTTTTATCATAGATATGTGACATAGATCACAAAGTTTCGTCTAAATATCCGTAACTTTGTTTTATAAGAAAAGAAATAAATTTTGATACATAGGTAGCTAATACCTAATATTAAATTAAAAAAATATAAGTATAGCGCTAAAGCGCATAAAGAATTTTCATTTGGTTTTTTGAGGTTTAAGAGAGTCACTTTTACAAGAGGCTCTCTTTTTTTATTTCGTTTTTTGACAAATAAAAGTGGCCAATGTTAAAATAAAAGCAAAAGCGTCCGAGGAGAACGCTGATTTTATTTTATCATTGGATTCTACCACGGGATTTGTCAAAGAATCTTTCATTTTATCTTTTTTCTTGTCTTTGTATCGTATTTTTGCTAATGAAACATCTAGCTGATTGTTTTATTCCGATATATCTCGTAAATGTCAATGAAATCAAAAATGACATGGAACCTATAAATAGTGAATTACATAAATTAGTCAGATCTCATTTCCCAAGCTTGAATGAGCCAAAGCTTGTAGAAGAAATTTCTAAGGCAGGGCAATTGATGCATGCCAAGGCAGGTACAGTCATGATGGATTATGGGAGATATATTACAATGGTTCCTTTAGTAATATCTGGAAGCATCAAAGTGGTGCGTGAAGGTAATGACGGAGGCCATGAAATTTTTCTTTATTTCTTAAAAGGTGGTGAAACCTGTTCTATGTCATTTTCTTGTTGCATGGCTAGTAAAAAAAGCGATATCAGAACCATTGCTGAGGACGATGTTACTTTTATCGGCTTGCCTATCAAACTCGTTGATGAATGGATGATGAAAT
Organism: uncultured Saprospiraceae bacterium; assembly: GCA_937921775.1. Taxonomy (GTDB): domain Bacteria; phylum Bacteroidota; class Bacteroidia; order Chitinophagales; family Saprospiraceae; genus CALGLS01. Next base: position 4,561 of record CAKZUK010000070.1, on the reverse strand, counting down.
ACAAAAGTTGGAACCGATTCGTCATGTCTGCTTATGATAATCGAATGCTTGATTTGGTAGAAGTCATCGACAATATTGTTTTCAATAATATGGAAGAGCGACTAAAGAATTATCTAATCGCAAGATCTGAAGCCCTAAATTCTAAGATTCTCTTAGGTACCCACCAGCAAATTGCTTTAGACCTAAATTCATCTCGTGAAGGCGTTTCCCGAATTTTGAAAAAATTTGAAAAAAGTGGTGCGATCATTTTAGGCAGAAATCGCATCGAACTGAATACCTAAGCTAAGCGCTGAGACATCAGAAGTTATTAGGAAATTTAAATTGAACACCTGCTTACTTATCTCTTTATTTTAAAGCAAAATGCTATATTTGGATTCTTGGTTTTTATGTACTCAATGACTATTGATTTGTAAAATACTAAGTACTTGTAAATTTGCTAAAAAACTCAAGACTTAAATCCAAAAGATATGCAAACACCTAAAGCCATTCTATTTATTATTATCTCCATTTTTGTATTTACCTCTTGTGGCAACACCGAGTTTGTTAAAGAAGAGGAAACAAGTACAGACACAGTTCAAAAGGGATCAAAATTAGGAGACGTCTCATTCGAAGTCACTGGAGCAGAAGTAGCGCAAGCAGCATTCGAAAAAGGATTGCTTCTTTTACATAGTTTTGAATACGAAGATGCTCGTGCAGCTTTCATAGAAGCACAGCAATTGGATTCAACTTTTGTTATGGCTTACTGGGGAGAGGCAATGACTTTTAATCATACACTTTGGCAACGACAAGAAAAAGAAGATGCAGTAGCTGCATTGAATAAATTAGCTCCCGATTCGGCAAGTAGATTATTACTAGTGAAAACTGAAATTGAGCAAGACTTTTTTCAAGCCATTGAATTATTACTAGGAGAGGGGACTAAATATGAGCGGGATTTGGCTTATAAAAATTTCATGGAATCCTTAACCAAAAAATACCCACAGCATCACGAAGTATCAGCATTTTACGCCATCTCACTTTTGGGCTCATCCCGAAATGGAAGGAATGAAGAACTCTACGAAAAAAGTGCTCAAATCGCTCAAAGTATCATCAAAGAAAACCCGCAACATCCTGGGGCACTGCATTATCTAATTCATTCTTATGATGATCCTGAACACGCGTATTTGGCGAAGACCGCTGCTGACAATTACTCCAAAACAGCACCCGACGCAGCACACGCTTTACATATGCCTTCACACATTTACGTTGCACTCGGGAAATGGAACGAAGTCGTTAACTCAAACATCGCATCCTGGAACGCAGGTGTCAAACGTATGAAACGTAAAAATTTGGAAACGGATGCACTCAGCTACCACGCACTCAACTGGTTGCAATACGGTTTTTTGCAAAGAGGCGAAACAGAACAGGCTACCCATGTCATGAATTTGATGAAAGGCTATCATGAAGAAACAAAAAGTAAAGTATCAAAGTCTTACCTACTCTCCATGAAAGGCGCGCACATGGTTGAAAATAATGTTTGGGATGGTGCTATCGCATTTCTTAAAATCGATACCGAAAACTTAAATTTGACAAAAAGGGCAGGGTATTCTTTCCTTGAAGGAATGAGAAGCTATCATGAAAAAAATGAGGAGCAATTGACTAAGGTAATCAAGGCAATGGAAATTGATCGCAATAAAGCCATGCTGGAATTAGGCGACAAGCAATTTGCAATGTGCAGTTCAGGAGGCTATGCGAATAAGCCAGCGAACCAATTAGATATAGACATGGTCAGTGTAATGGAAATGGAACTAAAGGCATTTCGTGCAAGTCTACAAGGTGAAAACGAAAAGGCAGTAGAGTGGTTTGATAAGGCGAGTGAATTGGATGAAGGCTTAAAATATTCTTTTGGACCTCCAGTCATTCTCAAACCTGTTCACGAAGCTTATGGTGAATGGTTGCTTGAGCAAAACAAACCAGAAGCGGCTTTAGCTATTTTTGAAAAATCATTAAAACGTCATCCACGTAGATTGCTCTCATTAAAAGGTCAAAGTGCTGCTGCTGCGAAATTGAATAACTCAAATATTGTAGCTAATACAAAACAAGAGCTTGAATTAATTACTTCATCTAAGAAACGCGAAGCGATTTTGTAAGGCTTAGATAGGCAGGACATTTAGCAGTTAATTTGATTGTTGCTTAATACACTCTTTTGTATTTTATGTGATATAGATCACAGCAAGGCAGCTATTATAGCTGTTACTTTGGATTGAATAATAAGATCCTAACCACCAAGCATGAAAAATTATTCTGAAAAGTCCACTCAGGAGAATACACTTGACTCTTTGTTTAAAAACTTGGAAGCAAAAACATTTCAACGTAAGTTAATCAAGTCTCGAGATTCGGTTATCATCGATGTAAGTAGCCCTGATGAATTTGCAAAAGGGAGTATTCCAAAGGCGATCAATATTAGTTACCAGTCAGATGACTTTTGGGAGCGTATTGAACCTTATAAAGATAGGAACGATGTATTTGTTTATTCCCATACAGGGCATAAAAGTGTAAGAGCTTGCGCATTAATGAGAAATGGTGGTTTTGAAAAAGATCAAATTTTTAATTTAGAGGGTGGTTATCGCTGCTGGAGAAGAGGAAGGATTTAGAATCAAAACTACTTAAGCACCTACTTAACTTAGAAGGAAAATATTTAATTAGTAATAAAAATAATAATGATAGAATTTATCTCCCAACCTTGGCACTGGTCCATTTCAGGACTTATGATTGCCTTCGTGATGTTTTTGTTGATTTATTTGGGGCAGCGATTTGGAGTTTCCTCTTCATTTCAAGCAATGTGTAGTATTGGTGGTGCTGGAAAGATAGCCGACTATTTTAACTACGATTGGAAAAAGCACGATTGGCTATTGGTTTTTGTGGCGGGTGCCATTATTGGAGGTGGGATTGCGGTCAACTTCTTGGGAAGTCCTGAGCCAGTTCAGATCTCTTCAGCGACTATAGCGGATTTGAGTGAACTTGGAATTCAGACCCCCCGAACGCTTGACGAGGGATTAGGTTTTATTCCTCATGATTTATTCAATTTTGAAATGTTGACATCTCTAAAAGGAATTTTACTAATGGTAGTTGGTGGCTTTTTGGTTGGATTTGGAACACGCTATGCAGGTGGTTGCACGTCCGGACACGCAATTAGTGGATTGTCTAATCTTCAGTTGCCTTCACTTGTAGCAGTTATTGGTTTTTTCATTGGAGGGCTTTTAACCACTTTTGTTTTATTGCCACTTATTTTATCATAAATTTTAAGCAGAATAGAATATGAAATTATTAAAATTTCTTTTTGTAGGTATCCTTTTTGGAATAGTAATGACAAAGTCTGAAGCAGTTTCTTGGTTTCGAATTCAAGAGATGTTTCGTTTCCAAAGTTTTCACATGTATGGAATCATTGGAGTCGCTGTAGTCGCTGGTGCCATCATGCATTTTCTGATTAAATCAGGTAAAATGAAAAACCATTTTGGCGAAACCATTACCTTCGGTGATAAGCCCAAAACCTACGTAGCCAGTATCTTGGGAGGTACCATATTCGGATTGGGATGGGCACTGACAGGGGCTTGTCCAGGACCCTTGTATACTTTATTAGGGCAGGGACATTGGATTATTTTAGTTGTGATAGGAAGTGCTCTGTTAGGCGCACTTGTTTATGGGATGTTAAAGCCAAGATTGCCTCATTAATTTTCCATATCTTTGTGAGAGATTAAGTCAAAATTTTTAGATCTTCATGAAGGGTATTACAACTATTTCGATATTACTATTCTTTCTGTTAAGCTTTATTGCAAAGGTAGAAACGACTCGGGAACCTGTGTCTACTGAAGTTGAACTAGGAAAGGAGTTGTTTTTTGATAAAATCTTATCGCTGGACCGCAGCATCTCATGCGCCAGTTGCCACCAACCAGAATTTGCCTTTGCCGATACCTTAGCATTCTCAAAAGGAGTGGGGGATAGCATTGGGCTTCGAAATACACCTTCAGTCATGAATATGGCTTTTCGACCCTACTTTTTTTATGATGGTAGAGCTGCTACATTGGAAGAGCAGGCAATTGGTCCCATCGAAGATCCCTTGGAAATGCATCTTGACTTTATAACGGCCATTCAGCGTGTTCAAGAAACGGAATTCTACTTAAATGCTTTTGATGAGATATATTCGAGTGCGCCAGATTCCGCTTTAGTTTTAAAGGCTTTGGCAGAGTTTATTCGAAGTTTGGAGAGCGATGGTTCTGCGCCACATGACCTTTGGTTGAATGATATTGATAGCACTGCTATGTCCGCTTCTCAAATCAGGGGAAGAGCTTTGTTTCGTAGCGAAAAAGCAAAATGTTTTGATTGTCATTTTAGTCCTGATTTTACAGGCGATGAATTTCGAAATACTGGCTTATTTGATGGAAGCTTGGAGCTAAACGATTCTGGGCGTTTTAAAATTACAAAGGACAGTACTGATCTCGGTAAGTTCAAAGTACCCGGCTTGAGAAACGTAGCCCTCACCGCTCCTTACATGCACAATGGACAATTCAAAACGCTAGAAGAAGTG
>CAKZUK010000069.1 GCA_937921775.1 uncultured Saprospiraceae bacterium | reverse complement strand
TCCTGTTATATTTACATATTCGTCGATTTCGCAAATCAAAGACCAGCCCGCTGTATAGAAACGAACTTTCACATAATGCGAACCGGGCGTCAATCCACTTGCTGTTTCTGTTAGACCACAGTCTCCTGAACAATTCAAGATCTGTTGCCAAGTCGGACTAAAAACTTGAACTTGTGTAATTGGTGAGTTCAATCCAGAAACTGTAATTGAAGTTGAGCCAGACGTAATAACAACATCTGCACAATCACCGTCCGGAGCTGTACCCGCACAGCTACATCCATCTGACTGAATGACATCATTCGTCGTATTAGAATCTCCATCATTACAAGTTGTACCCGGTGTAGTTGGAATATTTGGATTCCCATCATCACAATCATCTGGGACACAAACTCCATCATTGTCATTATCGGTACAACCTACTGGTGTTCCCTGACAAGTACAAGCATCTGATTGAATCACATCATTTTCTGTATTGGGGTCTCCGTCATTACAGGTCGCACCCACTGTGGTTGGAATATTTGGATTATTATCATCACAATCATCTGGAGCACAAACTCCGTCGTTGTCATTATCCGTACAAGGTCCTCCTGTTATATTTACATATTCGTCGATTTCGCAAATCAAAGACCAGCCCGCTGTATAGAAACGAACTTTCACATAATGCGAACCGGGCGTCAATCCACTTGCTGTTTCTGTTAGACCACAGTCTCCTGAACAATTCAAGACCTGTTGCCAAGTCGGATTAAAAATTTGAACTTGTGTAATTGGTGAGTTCAATCCAGAAACTGTAATTGAAGTTGGGCCAGATGTAATAACAACATCTGCACAATCACCGTCCGGAGCTGTCCCCGCACAGCTACATCCATCTGACTGAATGACATCATTCTCTGTATTAGAATCTCCATCATTACAAGCGGTACCCGGTGTAGTTGGAATATTTGGATTCCCATCGTCACAATCATCTGCTTGACAAACTCCATCATTGTCATTATCGGTACAACCAGGTTCAGTTACTGTGAAGGAACGCAGAACTTCATCTGCAGGATAGTATTGCATATTACCTGATTGACAGGCCCGTACAACTACGATACCTGTTGCGCCGGTAAGGGTAATCGTGCTTCCAGAAACGGTAGCTGGACCAGAAATAATATCGTAAGATACTCCTAGTCCTGATGTTGCCGAGGCATTCAAGTTGAATGGTCCACTTGTTGTCAATTTATTAGAAATACTTGGAAAATTTATCGTTTGATTTTGAATATTTATTGGGTGCACAAAGAAAGACCTTTCTACAGGATTAGCAGGTTGGAATGTCCCGTTTCCACTTTGAATAGCGCGAACGGTTACCAAGCCAGGTTCACCATCCAAGATAACTTGATTTCCCATCGAAATGGCTGGACCTTCTACAACGTAAGTCGTTACAGATAAGCCAGAGCTAGCAGATACATTCAAATTAAAAGTCCCACTATTTACTAGTTTATCAGAAATATTAGAGAATGAAATCGTTTGATTGGTACCATTACAATTAGGATAAATGTTTTTCACAAAAACAGTAGATAGGCCAGCTGCATCTGTAACCGTCAGTTTAATTCGATACCAGTAGGTTGCCCCATCACAACCAATTGGTGTGAGTAAGGTAGATCCCGTTGGGTTGTTCGTGCTCGCTTCCTGATGTTGATGGTTGTTGTGCATGAGGAAGGTTTGCCATTGGTAAGTCAGCTGAGATGGGCTGTGCTCTGCATCGCTGACGTTGGCACTTAAGTTTAAATTCGTAGTAGAATTTGGGTTAAAAGTATTGACATTATCAATCGAGCTTGAGTTAATGACAGGAGGCGTATTGTTTGTAGAAACGAATAAAGTTTGCTGATCTACTCCCCCATTATTGTCACTCAATGTAAGTGTAACGTTATAGCTAGTAGGACTAGAGCTCGCCGGATTAAAAATATGTTTTGGGTTGATCTCTGAGCTAGTGGTTCCGTCACCAAAGTTCCAAGAAAAACTAAGCGGATCACCATCAGGATCGTAAGATTCATTACCTGTGAACTGAACAGTAAGTGGGCCAGGACCTGCTTCTTGATCAGCTGAAGCGATCGCAATGGGGTCGTTATTACCAGAATTATTGTAGGTTATTTTTCTAATACTGTTCGGATAACTTACATAATATAGACCGCCTTCAAGGGGTGAAGTTGTAACAAATACAACCGCTCCAATATTATTACTAAAGTTTTTGACTTCTGTAGGATTGTGATTGGCATCAAAAGAAAAATTTCGAATCCAGCCCCCTCCATAATCCGCATGGAAATAAGTATTTTGATATTCTTCAGGAAAATCCGTTCCCGTATACCAAACACCTCCAGTCGAAGCATTGCCATTAAAAGAAGGGCCAGGTACTTGTGCTGATCCAACATTATAAATCGTACCATTGACCAAGGCTCTTGGTGTACCGCTACGCCAGTCAAGCCTTGGTCGTTCGTGACTTGCAGGAGTATAAGTAGCATTATTGTAGCCAGGTTGATAAGTCATACCTTCAAATTTGGGCCAACCAAAATTCAAACCACCAGTAGTGATTACTCCAAGTTCTTCACGATTTCCCCATCCAACATCGCCATAGTAAAAGACTCCAGGATCTCCGTCACTTTCAAAGTGAGAACCGGTGTTAGGTTTTTTCACCATTCTATATGGGTTACGAACACCTCTTGACCAAACTCTAGATTGAGGAGATCGAGGTTCTGAAGAATTATAAAAAGGATTACTTGGAACACCATCTCCAGTTTCAGGATCAATACGTAAAATTTTTCCGTCAAGGGAGTTCAAAGATTGTGAGCGATAGGCACCTATATTTTGATCCGGTGTAATAATTCCATCCGTTAAAGCTTGGGCATAATAAGTTTCAGATGCAGAACCTTGATCTACTGAATTATAACTAGCTCCATCACCTGCACAAACTAATAAGGTATGATCTTCTCCAAAAACCAATTGACCAATACCATGCGATTCATGTAAACTCGGAATACCGGTTTCTTTCGTTTCACCAACGAGAACATTCCGACTGTTGTAATCTACTGTTGTAAAATTAGTAGAAGCCTGCGCAGTGTATCTTGTTACACGTCCGATGGTTGCATTAAAATATTCGTTCGTGTTGGGATTATATTGGTTGGTTCCGAAATAAAGTAGATGGTGACGATCAACAGTATAACATAAATAGATATGACCGTTTGAAGAAAAGTCAGGATCCAAGGTAAATCCTACCAGTCCAAAATCTCTCCAGCCTCCAACCTCTTCACTAATATCAATAAGTGGCTCAGGTAGTTTCACACCGTCTTCAACAATCCAGACTTTTCCACTTTTTTCCCAAACATATATTTTACAATTATCATCGAAGGTCATTCCTACGACCTGATTCCAGCCCCCCATAAAAAGTTGATCTGAAAAACCAGCAGGTTGAGCATTCATAGAGTTGGTACTTGCAAATAGTAGGCACCATATGAAAAAAGTGAGGATAGAGAATTTCTTGCTCATTGTATTTGTTTTAGTCATTTTGGTAAAAATAAGTGGTTTACTAATCGTATCATTTTGACCTCAAAGCGCATAATTCAACATTTCAATTTAGAAATGTGAAATAATATGAGCAATAGTGGCTTTTAACCAATAAGGATCATTACAATATGTGTTGTGTGAATTAGAGAACCTGAGTGTACTTCTGGTACATGAAGAGGGTCTTCATGGTTTTCGATTTCAAGGAATGTATGCAGTTGAAAGACTAAGCAAATTTGCTAAATGCCAAAATTACCTATCAATTCAAGTATGAAATTACTTAAAATAATTGGTTTGAATAAATGATAAGAAGGAAAATCTCACTAATAATTGTCCCACTAAGCATTTTAGGGGACATTTATTTTAACATTACATTTAAATTACTGACAATCAAATATTTACGTATTTTAAAAATAAAATGGCATAATATTTACTTTTTAGATAAAGTAACAAAAATGGCTATACTGTAATTAACTGATAATCAATACTTTAATCTTAAACCTTTAGCTTTAATTGCAAAATACCTTGATTATCAAGACTTCTTATTGTAGCTTTGCGGTGAATTTGAAGACAGAATAAACTTTTCCAACATATCAAACGTTCTGTTTTCTAGTTTAAAGAAATTATAATCCATACACAAAGACAAGACGGAAGTCCCTTAAACCATAATGTCTCATGAACAAATTTTTATCATTCCTGCTAGTCGCAGCCGGTGGCGCGATATTATACCCTGCTAAAGTTCCTATAAGTTCTGATTCAGATGTTTCTAAAACATCTGAGCTTAAGGTAGACAATCTAGTAAACTGGAATATAGCTCCATCTTACAAGTTTCATCGCAGTGGCAAAGCATTAGGAGCAAAAGAACTATCTGCTACCTATACCAAGAACTCACTCTCTAACTTTTCTGATTTTCCAGAGATTAGCCCAAAGCTTATCAATGGCTTACAAAATCAGCTTCGAGTACTGAAAAACCGAAGAAAGAAAAAGGAGTTTACGTTTGGAAACCTCAACGTTCAGATCGAACAACTTCAGGAGACCATTGAGTTGTTGATGAAATATGCTGACAAGCCTGAGATTCTAAATAAAGCATTAGAAGCACATCAAATAAAAGGAAAGGACAACAAAGGTAATGTACACTTTACAGGATATTTTACCCCTGTGCTAAAGGTGAGCCGGACTAAAGATGATGTTTATAAATATCCTATCTACCAACGTCCACAAAAATGGTTAGGAAAGCTACCAAGCCGTGAAGAAATTGAAGGAGGAGATGCCTTACAAGGATTAGGACTTGAATTGGCTTACGCCAAAGACGCAGTTGATCTTTATTTTATGCAAGTGCAAGGTTCTGGGATTGTAGAATATCCGGATGGGACACACGAACACTTTGCGTACAATAGTGGCAATGGCCATAAGTATAAAAGTATCGGAAACTTTATGATAAAGCAAAACCTTGCTACAATCGAAAAGGTATCTATTAAGCATATTAAGAAATACGTAGCGACGAATCCTGAAATGCAAGACACGATCTTGTTCTCAAACCCAAACTATATTTTCTTTGAGCGCAAACCTGCAGAAACAAAAACAAAAGGAGCTGGCCTGGTATCACTTACACCCTATCACTCCATTGCAGTAGATCCTGACTATATTCCACTTGGTGGTTGTTATTTAGCTGCAGTTCCTGTCATTAACAGAAAAGGTGTTTGTACAAGTCATGAATATCGATTACTGTTTGCTCAAGATGTAGGTGGAGCCATCAATGGCCCTGGTCATGTTGACCTCTACCAAGGTGTGGGTAAGCAAGGGCAGGTAAAAGCTTCAGCTATGCATCATTTTGGTGGGCTTTGGCTACTACTTCCCAAGTCATCTGAAACGCCAGAAGTACTTCGAGCTGGAGGTCACTAAAAACAAAGCGTTTTTACTAAAAAATCCCGAATTCTGAATTTTCAGAGCTCGGGATTTTTTTATGATAAGCCTCTAAGCTGATATTAGAAAACAAACTTTAGAAAGAAATATGCATAAACAATATATAAATTTCACATATTAAATTGCACTTATATATATTTTTATTTATATTTGAACTCTTGAACTACAATCCACCTTAGTAGTCCTCGAAAATTTGCATCCTAACACTACGAAACACTTATACTCAATGACAAAAGATCAAGAAACCACCAATGGACAAGACCGCCCTACATCAATTGACACTACTCCTCTTTCTATTCAAAAAAGCCCAACTGGAGATGGTCTACTCACACTCATTCTTATTGCACTCGGAACACTAGGCCTCTATCATGTAGGCTCCACCTACGAACAACCATCCGTTTACAACACCAACATCAGCCCTTCTACTCACTACAATAACTTTAACTATGCTGTTGGTTCTCCTAAAAAAATGAGTAACCAAGAAGATTTCAACAATAAAAAAACTTACTCCAATCAACTAATTATAAGTGGAAAACCAGAGGTATCAAGTAAACTATCATTTACAATCGACAGCTTTGATAAAAACGTAAGTTACCTGATCGATTTAGGAAATGGTGATTTTATTGAAGCAAGAAACAAAACGGTTCATTACGATTTCCCTGTCAGTGGTTCATATCTCGTAGAACTAATCGCGACATACAAAGGACAAGAAACCATTCTCTATTCTGACTTCGTCGATGTTTATAATTCAGTCGAATTAGTAAGTACGGTACATTAGACTTACGACTTACGACTTAACTTAAGAGCTTAAACAAAAAAATCCGGCCAGCGCAATGAGCGCTGACCGGATTTTTAAATTGTAATTAAAATTAATTACTTCACTGTCATAATCATTTTCTTCGTCGCTTTATCAGAAGAAGTAAGTAACTCGTAGTACATTACTCCTGTCGCTTGTAAAGACGATGCATCCAATGATACTTCATTATAACCTGCTGCAAAATCACCTTCTACTTTTCTAAGTACCTTTCCAGATACATCAAAAATAGTTAGTGTAGCAAAACCTGCTTCAGGTAGTGTAAAGCTAATTACAGTATTATTTCTGAATGGATTCGGTTGATTCTGATTCAATTGGAAATCAGCAACACTTGTTGTTGCATCAAATCGGAACTGAACATTCAACAAATCAAGATTTGCATTGTAAGCTTCTGCTTTAGTGTAGCGTGAGCTAACATTAATGACATCACTCAATTGCGCATCAGACTTGGCCTTGAATGTAATCGTGAATAATTCAGCATCAGCATCCATTGTTACAGCTTCGTTGCTGTTCCAACTTGTTGTGATAATTCCTTCATTCAACATTCTCAATCCAAAGTTAGCTTCAGAAAGTCCTTCCAATTGTCCAGCTTCAACACTTACAAATTCCATTTGATCTGCATCAAAAGCAATCGTGTATTGGTAACCAGCAACTCCTTCGAAGTCACTTGCTCGGAATACAACATCGTAAGACGATCCTGCATCCATTTGTGGATTATTCAATTGGAAATTCAAGTTACCTTCGAATGTTCTGTCATCAGCGCCCATTAGGTTATTCGCAATTGCAGAACCATTCACATCACCAACCTTCACACCTACAAAGTCATGGATTTCACTGTCAAGTAAACCATTGATATTTACAAGCTCAGGAAAAGCTGTAGCAAATGGGTTCTCTACATAAGGGAATACAAAATCTGCATCCACAAAACGCCATGAATCATTGTTAGGGAATTCATCATTAATAAATAGAATCATCTTACGTAGTTCAACCAAATCAAGTGTTGTAATCGAACCAGATCTGTTGATATCCGCTGCAATCATCTTATATGGTGAATCCAATTGATCCAAGGATAAGATGTGCTGAGAAATCAATAACATATCATAAGTAGAAACTCCATTCATTGGGGATTCATTAGAATATGGATCAACCACATAGTTCGATCCAATTGCTAAATTCGCAAAGTCATACATTCCGTCAGCTTCAGTTACATACATTTGTGTGAAGTTCACACCTCCTGTTAAAGTAACTTCAACATCTTCTACTGCATCTCCTTCCTCAGTTGCAATTACACCTCCTACATTAGCATTAGGTCCTGTAACTAGTATCCAGAACGTTTGCTTAGCTGTAGATGTATTTCCGCAAGCATCTGTTGCTGTCCATACACGACGGTAATCAAAGTTCTCATTGTCATCACATCCGTTGATGTTACCTATTGCTTCATCAATAAAGGTTACAGTTACTGAACCACAAGCATCTTCTACTACTGGCTCTCCAAACACAGGAGGGAAGTTAGCACAATCGCCATAGTCTCCAGCTGGTACAAAAGTAAATACTGGCGCTTCGTTATCTGGATCAATCCAAATTGAAGTTTCTGCAGTTGCTGTGTTTCCACAAGCATCTGTTGCAGTCCAAGTATAGTGTATTGCATAACCATTATCACAAAGCTCACCGTTAACGTCTTCATTAGTGATTTCTACCGTTACAGCGCCACAGTTATCTGTAGCTTGAGGTGCTTCTGGTGTCAAGTCATCATCACAATCCAAGTCAGCTACCGGAGGTATGTATGTAAATACTGGCGCTTCATCATCACTAAATGTGATCGTTGAAGAAGCTGTTGCTGTATTACCACAATCATCCGTTGCTGTCCAAGTTCTTGTTACGCTACCTGCACAACCCTGGCCACTCGTTACATCTTCAAAAGTAATCGTAACAGTAGGACCACAAGCATCTTCTGCTTCTGCATCTCCGAATACTGCATTGTTTCCACATTCTTGCTCGCTATCTGCTGGCACTGAAGTGAATACTGGTGCAACATCATCAACAACAGTAATGGTTGTACTTACTACCTCAAGGTTTCCACAACCGTCAATAGCTGACCAATCTCTTCTTACAGTATAGCTACCTTCACAATCGCCTGGCGTTGTGAAATCTTCAAAACTTGAAAATACGTTAGTACCATCACAGTTGTCTGTCCATGTTGGTCCAGTTCCAAAGTCAACAGGATCTATACAAGAAATAGTCATATCCGCTGGTACATCAGTTGCAACTGGTGCAGTGGTATCATCTACAGTAATTGTTTGACTTACACTTGACTCGTTACCACAACCATCAATAAATGTCCAAGTACGAACCATTGTAAACTGGTTATCACAGCTACCTGGTGTAATCACTGCTGATGGGGAAACTGTAATGTCTCCATCACAATTATCTGAAGCAGTTAAATCAACTGGTGCCGATACATCTGATGCACATTGTACATTCTCATCTGCAGGTGCTGCTGGAGCAACTGGTGCCGTTGTATCATTTACAGTAATCGTTTGACTTACGCTTGACTCGTTTCCACAGTTATCTATAAAGGTCCAAGTACGAACCATTGTAAACTGGTTATCACAGCTACCTGGCGTAATCACTGCTGAAGGCGAAACAGTAATATCACCTACACACATATCTGAAGCAGTTAAATCAACTGGTGCTGGTACTTCAGATGCACATTCTAGATTCACATCTGCTGGTGCAGCTGGTGCAACAGGTGGCGTCGTATCTACCACATTGAAACGGAACGTTACATCATTAGCATTACCGCAATCGTCAGTAGCTGTAAATATTACATCTACATAAGCAATAACACCTCCAGTACAAGCATTGTCAATTACAATATTTGCAGGGTCGAAATTGTTCGTCCAGGTTGCATTGTTACAATCATCAGTAGCAGTTGCTCCGAAATTGTTAGCCACCGCAGCTGCTAGTTCTGCTAAATTACCTTGCCCATCGCATTCTACAGTCACGTCACTACCACCGGTAATAACTGGACCGTCAACATCTTCGTAGGTCAATGTTTGAGCTGCTGTAGAAGCATTACCACATTCATCTGTAGCCGTCCAAGTTCTGGTATAAGTACCAGAACAGCTATTATTAGCAGCGCCAGCTGTATCTTCAAAATCAAGACTAAACGTATTACATGCATCACTTGCAGTTGGTGTTCCAAATACCGGAGTTGCATCACAAGCAATATTAGCATCTGCAGGTACGAAAGTAAATACAGGTGCTGTCTCGTCAATCACCTTGAAGTAGTATGATACAGAACTGGAATTTCCACAATTGTCATTTGCATTAAAGGTTACCCAAGTTATTGCTTGTTCACCATCGCTGCAATCCTGATTAGGTGTATTTGGACCAGAGGTCGTAAAGGTAACATTAGAGTCACAAGCATCAGTTGCAGATAAATCTGATAATACTTTAGCCTTCCATTCGTTAAACCAGAAATTAACATTGCCGCTACATTCTGCCTCGTCACATACTTCTGCTACATAAGTAGAAGTAAGTTCAGGAGCAGTGTTGTCAGAAATGTTAACCGTTGTTGTACAAGTAGCAGTACGTCCACAAGCATCAGTTGCTACAAAAGTAACTACCGTTGATGTGTTACACGTAATGTTGTTGAAGTTCTGTGGGAAATGATTAATCGTTACGTCAGAACCACAGGAAGAATTAGCCGTTGCTAATCCAACATGAGCTGCAATGTAATCTGCGTTATTCGCATCACCACACTCTAACAATAGGTTGAATGCAGGACATTCAATTGTAGGTCCATCATTTTGAATAACGAAGTCACGTGTAACTGGCGATGAAACACGTCCACAATCATCAGTTACAGTATACGTGTAACGGTAGATTGAACCCGGACAGTTATCTGGACCAATTTGCTGAGGACCAGCAACATTTACAGTTGCACCGTAAGAACAATCTGTATCATAAGTAATATCTGTTTCCATTGGGTTAGCCAATGATGCACAGTACTTGAAACAAGTTGGTAGGATTGAAGTAATCACTGGACCTGAAGTACTTTCTAAGTAAGTAAACGTTTGGTCACAAGTAGAAACATTACCGCAAACATCTGTTACAAAGTAAGTTCTGGTAACTACTGTTGCATTACCTGGACAGTTGTTGCCACCATTATTTGAATCTTGAGAGAAGATTGCATCA
>CAKZUK010000068.1 GCA_937921775.1 uncultured Saprospiraceae bacterium | reverse complement strand
AAAGGGCTTTGTCCGCCAATAATAAAGGCAGTCGCCTGACCTGAGCCATCTTCAAAACAAAGTAGATTAGTAGAGCTACTTATTGATACAGTTGGAGGTGTGACTTCTGTAACCATCACGGATGATGCGGCAGTACAACCTGAAGGTGATTCTGTAATGGTCAGATTATATTGACCTGACAAGTTCACCGTAGGACTGGAAGTGTTTGCGCCTCCTGTTATTCCTGGGCCTGTCCATAAATAACTTAATGAACCTCCTGAAGCAGGAGAAGAACCAGTACCGTTCAAAGTAAGACTTGTATTATTACAATTGAGTTGCATGGCAGAACCTGCATCGGCAATTGGGGAATCAAAAACGGTAATATCAATGGAGAGTTGCGTTGCTGGTTGCTCTAAACAATACTTATTGGTTACAGTCACGCTGTAAATCGTTGAAGCACCTGGCGTAACGGTTACATTCGCTCCTGAACCTATAACATTAGAACTCCAATTGTATAAATAAACCGTTTCTTGCCAGTCATCTGGGTCAACAACTTCTAAATCAACTGATTCACCTTCACATATTTGGTCTGAGGGACTATCAAGAATTCCAATATTTGGCAGCACTGTGCAGTCGGGTAGTTGCTGAACAGTAATGCTTCTTGTCACAGGTGGTACGGAAGCAAATACGACATCAATCTCGGCCTCTCTTGGTATAGGTAAATCATTTGGTGATACATCTAAAGTAACTGCTGTAGGACCTTCCCCTGAGAAGAGGTTCACATCCAACCAATCATAAGCGGGATCAATATCAATACTCCACTCTTGGTCGGTAGAAATTACAATTGTTTTTATAGGTCCCGAGCTACTGGCACTAAAGAAACTGGGCTTCACCGTAAAATGATCCAACTCTGTGTAAGTGATGTTATTAATTACATCTGCTTCTCCTACGGTAAAGTTTATTTGATCACTAGTTCCATAAAATTGCAGATCACAGGCTCCGCCACTAAGATTCCCTTCACTGGTATCATATACAAACAAAACCAAAGAATCACCGTCAATATATCCACATTTATCACCTCCTATTCCATCTTCCGGGAGATTAAAAACCACAATATCATCTCCGTTCCAAAATCTATTTTGCCCCTCAATAGGTCTTAAGAGGCCTCCATCATATACACCAAATGTAACCAGGTGTTTATCTGAAAAGTTAAATGCAGAATTATAGATTCCCATCGTATGGTAATTATTTTCGTTTACCGGACAGTCTTCATCAATGTCAGTTCCCCATACGTCATAAATGAAATTAGAATCTGATAAACAAGATACGCCCAGATTGAAATTTTCATTTCCACCAGCCACATTTTTATCGACGATGATGTAGTATACTCCTTCTGACAAAGTAATGGAATCATTCGTTACACTACCTCCTGTGTCAGGATTCTCAATTGCTGCCAAACAGTTTTCAGCGCAATATTGATCATAAAGAAATGCGCCCATTGCTTCGTCCGCATCTAGCGTTATAGATAGGATGGTATTTTGACTTAGATCCAATCGATAGACTCTATCGCTTCCTTCGTACACTCTCCCACTATTACTGCAAGATGCGTAGTCACCAGAACTGGTTGCATCGTAATCATTTTCTGTAATAGCCAGCGTGCTACTGATGGCGCTATTGCAATCAATTGTCTCTTGCGTATCTACAGTACATGGACTGTCTGGAAAAATAATAAAACCGTAGCTATCTAGAATTGGACTGAGAACTACGAAATAATAAAAACCATCTACTTCACATTCCGGCGTGCCATCACAAAGGTCGCTATTGACTTCTCCAACGCAAATGGTCTCACAATCGCCACCAGAACATTCACATTTGAACATAAAATACTTGGTGTCATTTGTCGTATTGTTCATGATGTTATTTGGCAACAGTTCTCCTTCACTTTGGTTGTAGTACATGACATAAATATCTGCATACATAGTCGAAGAAGGTAGGCTTCCTCCATAAGCATCCAATATACAGGGCTCTAGCAATAGTAATGGCGGAGCGATATCATCACTCATTAATGTATCGGTAAAATAATCACCAAGATTAATTAGCGCTCCTCCTTGATCACAGATGGAATAACAGGCTCCTCTTTCATCTTCTGTATAAAGTCCAATAGCTCCGGCGGAAGCTTCGCATTTATAAGCAGCGTTACTTTTCGTACAAAAAATATCTTCTGTATTACAGCTTGATTCTATTCCTCTTTTAGTTTCCCACAGACAGATATTATCGACGTAATAGCTGTCACCAGGAGTTGAGATAAAATGAACGCCATCTATATAGTCTCTATCAAAACCAGTAGCTGTTTGTATGTCCCAAGAGT
The DNA here is from genome assembly GCA_937921775.1 of uncultured Saprospiraceae bacterium. Taxonomy (GTDB): domain Bacteria; phylum Bacteroidota; class Bacteroidia; order Chitinophagales; family Saprospiraceae; genus CALGLS01. Next base: position 21,350 of record CAKZUK010000068.1, on the reverse strand, counting down.
AAACGAAATTGTGATCAATCCAAAGTTCACCTACACGCTCTGTGGGATGCATTATTTGCATAACATTGGTCACCTCTCCATTTCGATAAGTAAAATCGGCCACCGTTAGTGTATTGTCATTCGCCAGACGCAACTCCCCAGTTCCATCAGTCTTGAAATAAACATGATAAGCCCAATCAATTGTATTGCTACTTGAACAATTAGGAGTATAATGAGTAACAGAATAAGCCGCTGAGCTACCTACGTCAACCAGCATATCCCAAGAAAGACGAGCTCGGTAATCTTCTAACTCAGCAAATTCAAAATATAAATCTGTTGGATTACTGCCGTCCATTTTTAATGCTTGGCCTGTGCCAAAAGGTGCAACAAGTCCATCATTGGTGGGACTTGTACAGCTTGTCCATCGATTCCCTTGAGCTGAGATATTATTTTGTTCGTAATTTTCAAAGTTTTCACAAACTCTGGTTCTGCCAAAAGGTAAATTCGTATTCAAGTTTTCAGTACAGTCACAGGCACAAGATAATTTCAATTCATAAGCTCCTGCCTGATTTGCCTGCGGTCCATCAACAACAACATAGTAGGTGCCCGGAGAAAGAATCCTGCTTACTGATTCTACGTTGATCCCAGAAATCAGATTGTCTTCTGTACTTCCTATCCTACAAAAATCATTAGCGGTATCACAGCCACTTATTATAAAAACATCTAAATCTACATTATACAGAATTCGGATATATACTGTTATATCTCTGGACTCTGTTACTTCAAAGGCATATATATTGTCGGGGGCATCGTAAGGCTCTGTCCCATCATAGCAATTAATACTTGAATTATAGGTCGCGAGACCTCTATCGTCAGTAGCACCTATGGTTGTTCCTGAGAACCACTGGTCATTACACTCTATTATAGGAATTCCACAAGTTGTAGATTCACATTTCACCTCTGGATAAAAAGAAATACCGGTAAGATGATCGCAATTTGCCAAATCAAAATGTAAATCTATAAGACCAGTAAAATCAGCATCCCAGCTTACTTCCATTTGTTCACCACAATAATCCGTTTCATAATCCAGTAAATTACCATTCGTATCGCGAAGTGAAAAGTGAGTTGCATAGGCTTGGCCATCACACAAACGAAATGAATAGCTGTTCCCATCTGTAACATTTACTCTACGAAACTCTCCTGGGTACAGGTCATAACCAAAAAAATCATCTAGCCTGACCCAATCCAAACCACAGGTCACTACACTTTCATGATTGGTTGGATATTGACTATTATCATTCGCACATACCGGTGCCTCACAAAAGCCATCTATATCAACATCATAATCAGTAACATCACAACTATAAGCATCAAGTACAACACGAATAACTCCTGTGAATGTAGCCAACCAAGACACCTGAGCATGCAAGCCACAATAATCATCATTATAGGCTAAGAAGTTACCAGTAGCATCATCATACAGTGTCAAATTACTATCGTATGGATCAAAGACCTCGCAGGTGGTGAAGGTATAATTGTGATCAGCGGTAACGGCAACTCTTACATATTCGCCCGGCAAAAGAAACTGTGCAAAATTATTATTGCTATTTGAACAACTAAGTACATGGAGAACTGGTGGCTGCTGTTCCGTATTGTCGTTGGGACATTGAGCGAATAGAGTAAGGCAATGGATAAGAGATAGAAAGGCAACTAAAATAGTGCCCCTCAACATGTGGGTAAAATTTTTCATTTGGTATGGAGTTGAGGTTCAAATAGTCCAATATTCAAATTTACGAGTTTGGACTTTTCAAATGAATACAAAAAACTCCAATGAAGTTAGCGATTAATTACATATGAACATAATTTATTACTTATTTTTTATTGCCTCTAATTTATCTTTAACAGCTTTATTATCTGGTTTTAGCAAAAGTGCTTTTTCATAATAATCTTTAGCTAGTGGCAATAAATTCGCACGTAAAAATCCGTCTGCTTTTTCTACTAAATCAGCATACCTTGATTCTAATTTTTGACGAGCCAATTTTTCCTTTTGTTTAATCGATTCATCTGGATCAAGATCGAGTGCCTCCTTATAAGTAACTAAGGCTTGATAATAAGATTCTACATTTGACAAGCTGTCTGCTTTCTCTACCAAAGTTTGCACTTCAATCCAGCCTCCTTTTAATTTTAGATGCGCATCTCTATTGATGTAATTAAAACCAAAAATCCACTTATCTGCTTTGTCTAAAGTGGCCAAGGCTTCCTTATATTTTCCCTCATTTTTCAATGAAATAGCAGACTCAATAAAATGGCTATATTGTTGCTCCACTATTAACTTTCTAGAAGCTTCAAGTGCCCTAGCCTTTTCCCAAGCAACAAACATAGCTACCAAAGCAACAGCCGCTAAGGTAAATCCAACAATGGCCAACCACATTGTTCGCCTTCGCTTTTTGCGCTCAGCAGTCAACTCCTCTTCCCTAGCTTTTCGTTCTGCAATCAATCGCTCTTGTTCTTCCTTCTCCGCTATTGCCTGATACTTTTCTAATACCGGATCAACCAAAGTGTCATGTGCAATTTCATAATAAAAATTCCCTTTCCGGGTTTCCTTATTCAACAAACGTTCTTCATTCAACAAATTCAAGACCTCTTTCGAAATACCATATTCTTCTTTTATCAAAGACTCTTCCATGATAATTCGACGCTTGTTTCGGATAAGTCCTAGCGCTAATAATTTTTCTACAGCCTCCTGTTTTGGTTCATCAACTTTGCCAAGTACATTCTCATAAAACTGAGAAATGATCTCTTGGATTCCATCTGCTCCACCATAGTAATCTGGTTTCACTTGAAAACCTTGGGGCTTGCCTTCTGCAATTAATTTATTCTCTACTTGCCCACAAAACAATTGCAATTGAAAGGCTTCTATTTCGGGTTCACCCAGAAGGTTGTCACTCCTCAACTGATCGCTTTCTTCTTTTCCAAGCGTGTTGATGATATTATCAATAGCCTTTGGGGAATAACTAAAATTGGGAGAATCATAGTTCCCCTTCTCTGCTGCCGGCAAGTTAATAGCATCTGTCGCGTTAGAGCGATCCAGCATTTTTAGTTGGAAACGTATTCGTAAAATGGCAGGTATCTCTGCAGATAATTCATCCAATAAATAGAGAAAATCTGAGCGGATGGAAATAACAAACTTGACTTTTGGTGGAGTTTCTAGATCCTCTTCATCTCTTCTTCCTTTCAGCGATTCCGGAAAATGACCATTGAGCACATCAGCGAATTGAGTGACAAATTTCACTCGATCCTGTGGTTTGTAAAGTGTAAATAATTCTTCGAATTGATCCAGCACAATTACTGGATTAAAAACCTCACCCAGGTCTACATAATAAAATGCCTTGAGGTATTCCCAAAGCGTCAAACCCGCAGGCATATCATTTGGAATGTAATTGTTATCCTTGAGGTTTTGATAAATTTGCTCTTCCGGTTTGACTTGGGTTTGGTTTAAACGAATAAAAACAGGATGTAAACTACGTTCTTCCAAATTCGGACAGACTCCTGCCTGCAACAAGGAAGTTTTACCAGTTCCCGATTTACCAAATAGCACGACCACTTCGTTCAGCACAATCAGCTGAAACAAATCACGGCTTTCTTTTTCCCGCCCCTTAAACAGGTGCTGGTCTTCAGCTGTGAATGATCGTATTCCTGGATATCTTTTCATTACTTATTTAATGTTCCTCATTTTTCGTTTGAAAATTTTGTGGCAGAATCCTTCCAATTGCTTGATGGTATCTGCCATGCCTGCTGTTTCATTTTCTTGGGCGCTGAGCGGAATTTTATTTCTTGGCAAGACCGTTGTTAGACTACTGATAATCGAACTTTCCCATGCACAACTTTTCATTAATATTGGAATGACAACCGTTTGCTTTTGTTCATGTCGAGCTAGTGCTTGTCGCAACTGCTTTTCGTAAATGGCGTCGGAGGCAAAGAAAGCAGCGGTTACTAAAAGGATAATGATGTCTGCTTTTTGCAATTGATTCTCTACGGCCGTTTCGATAACCTCACCGAGTTGGATTTGTTCTTCATCCCAGGTTTGAATCATTTCGTTTCGCTTCAGGGGTGAAAGTTGTAAATCCAATGCATCTTTGGCTGCATCATCTGCAGTGTCGTACATTAGAAACACGTTGAGGTTAGGAGATTCAATTTTTGTTTCTTCTAATGTAGATATTTTCGTTTGGAATGCTTCCACAAATTGATCTGGTGGAATATCAACAAACTGTACTTCGAAATTTCTTTTGTAAAAAAATGAAGTCAGGTCTGTCAAACTTTGGGGACTTTGAAGTGCGTAGGTTTCTTTCTGCTTTTGATAACGATTGATCATGTGCATCAGTAATCGCAAATGCCATTGATTAAAATCAAAGCCTAAGAAGACAAAAGTTTTGTCAAAGGTTTCTTTTTCTACGGAAGTAAAATGAATGGCAATACTTGGTGGAATCGTTGCTGTTTTTTCGCGTTGCAAAATAGCATCTAAGAAAGCTAACTGATCACTTTCGGTAACGATCATCGATTCCGGATTTTCTATCGTACCAAATAGATTGTAAATCAAAGGTGAGTCGATATTAATTTGATCTACATCGATGTTCACCTTACTGTTGTGTGTAGGATTTCCGTAATGGTAGTACTCCGTCACTGCCCCAAATTTATTTTCATCATCATAGGCTTCGCCCATATAAAGATGCGGGTTGGTATTCACGATAAATCGCAAAGGCAGTTTTGCCAGTTGTTGAAAAACCGGAAAATCTTCATGAGAATACTGTTCGTAAAATTTGCTGATGATTTCTCCGAGTTTAGAACGTGCCTTTTCTCTGGAGAAGTTATATCGAGGTAAGAAGCTATCTTCTAGTTGTTTCGCAACATAAGCCAAGTCTGGATTTTCAGCTAATTGAATGCTAGGATTAGCAGCTAGCAGTTGTTGCTTCAAGTGTATTGTCAACAAATCAGGCAAGGTAAATGAGTGCCCGTCTTTTTCAACTGTAATCACTTTAGGGCCTAAAACTAAAATACATTCGTGGTTTCGAATGGATTCGACTAATTTTTTCCAATCAATATTTGAGTTGGAAGGGTCAGATAAAGACATATTGCTTATCGCTGTTTTCATTGGTTTAGGGACTCTGCTTAAGTTTTGGTCCCTTCGAGAGTTAATATCTGCGATAAATATAACGAAAATTTATCACAAAAGTCATCGCAAGAAAATTAGCTGAGAGATAAGCATATCTAGTTACTCCCAACTTTTCAGTCTACAGATCGGAAAACTAAAAAAGCTGTTAGCAGCTTATCAGAAATATTATAACCACTAGCATTTGCATAATGCTTTCATCTATAAAAAAGCTCATAGGCCTTTTCATCTCCATTGAAATTTGAAATAATACCCTAAAGATTGAGCACCTAGATTTGTTTTGCTCTTGTCATCTCATACATATCCTTGAAAATTGCACCAGTTAGAAACTCTAAAGTAACAGCAATTTTTATTACATTGATAAATATTTCACAAACCCACATTTAATCTACTATTTAAATACTAGTTCATGATGCGTAATTTACAAACTATTATCCTCATTGGATTTTTAGCTCTTCTATCAACATTTGAATCAACAGCACAAACTATCGTCAAAGGAATGGTCTTCGATGCAGCTCTTAACGATCCCGTTATTGGAGCAACTATTGTAATCAAAGGTACTTCAAATGGGACTGCATCTGACTGGGATGGTTCATTTAAACTTACCATAGCGGAACCTCTTCCTGTCATTTTAGAAGTTTCTTATTTGGGCTACGCGCTAAAAGAAGTTGAAGTGGTCGATAATAAAAGATTAAATATTGGTCTCGAAGAAGATATTGTAACGATAGTAGGTGTTGAGGTAACGGCCGATAGAGTTTCGGATAAACAAAAAGAATCTCCACTTACCATAGAGGCACTCGATAATATCGCGATTAAAGAAACCCCCGCGGCTGATTTTTATGATGGACTAGGCGCACTAAAAGGTGTCGATCTAACTGCTGCCAGTCTTGGTTTTAAAGTAGTCAATACAAGAGGTTTTAATAGTACCAGTCCTGTGAGATCATTGCAAACCATTGATGGTGTAGACAATCAGGCGCCAGGTCTCAATTTTTCGTTAGGTAATTTCCTTGGAACATCTGAGTTAGATATCAATAAAGTAGAGCTCGTAGTCGGAGCAAGTTCAGCCTTTTATGGCCCCAATGCGTTTAATGGTGTAATCAGTATGGAAACCAAAGATCCATTTTACCAAAATGGCTTATCTGCCATGGTAAAGTATGGTGAGCGGAATATGCTAAAAACAGCGGTCAGATGGGGAGATGCAATTGACAATAAAAAGGGTGATCCGTTTTTTGCATACAAGCTAAATTTCGAATATTTGCAGGCCAATGATTGGGAAGCTGATAATTATCAACCCATAGATGGCTCTCTAGTAAGCCCCGATAACCTCGGAGGTTTTGATGGTGTAAACACCTATGGAGATGAATTTCAATCTAGAAATGATTTCTCTGATTTTCCACAACATTCCCCCACTAGTCTTTTAGGTAAATGGTATCGTACGGGTTATAATGAAATTGATTTGGCCGATTACAATACACAGAATACAAAAGCGAATGCTGCGCTGCATTTTAGATTAAAACCTTCTCTGCAAGAACAGTCGCCAGAAGTGATTGTTTCTTCCAACTTTGGGTCCGGAACAACCGTTTATCAAGGAGATAATCGCTTTAGTTTGAAGGGCATTACATTTTTTCAAAATAGAATAGAATTAAGAAAGAAAAATAAATTCTTTCTACGTGCCTTTTCTACGCGAACTAAAGCAGGCGATTCTTATGATCCCTATTTTACGGCCTTAAAGCTCCAAGAGAATTCAAAAGAAAATGATGATTGGTCGGTTGATTATGCTGACTATTGGCAAGCCAATATAAACCCTTTAATTGAAGATAGTAATTATCCAGAATTGGAGAACCTTATGCTTGACCCAATTACGTTTGAAGTCACAGGGGACTTTGATACTGAAGCGGCGAATCAGTGGATATCAGACAACGCAGCCTTAATCACACAGTGGCATACAGAGGCGGCTAATTTTGCGAATAGCGGCGCTCAAACACCTGGCTCATCGGCCGTTCCTTTCTTTGCACCAGGCACTGACCGTTTTGATGAAGAATTTAACCGGATTACCAGTACATTAAGGAGTGAAGGTGGAACGAAATTTTTTGATAACTCAGCGCTTTATCATTTACATGGAGAATACATATTTACACCAACATGGACAGATAAAATCACAGTTGGATCAAACTATAGACTGTACACCCCCGAATCAAAAGGAACCGTGTTTGGAGATACTTCTGGTGTTGAAATAACCAACTCTGAATTTGGGATGTATGGTGGAATTGAGAAATCATTTTTGAGCAACAAAATGAAAGCAAGCTTTGCCATGCGAGCTGATAAAAATGAAAACTTTAATTGGTTAATTTCTCCTGCTGCTTCATTAGTTTATACCCCGTCAAAAAATAATTTCTTCCGATTTTCTTATTCTTCTGCTATTCGTAATCCAACTTTAAGTGATCAATACTTGTTTTTGGATGTAGGTCGCGCTACCCTATCTGGTACCTTAGATACGGTAAGGAATTTAGTGACCATAGAGTCATTGCAAGACTATTTTTCCAATCCGATGCCCGGAGTTTTGGATTCCTTTGATATTAATCCAGTTAGACCTGAAGAGGTTCAAACTTTTGAAGTTGGATTCAGAACAACCTTGTTCCAAAACCTATTCATTGATGCAGGGTATTACTACAGTATTTATAATAATTTCCTTGGTTATAAAGTAGGTGCTGATTTTAAAATTGACAACCTTGGATTCTTGAGGGATTTAGATGTTTTCAGATATGCATCTAACTCAGATAGTCGAGTAACAACTCAGGGGTTTTCAATCGGTTTTAATTATTACTTTTCAAAGGTTTATGCCCTCTCCGCCAATTACTCTTGGAATAAATTGAACACCGTTACTGATGACCCGATTATTCCTGCTTTTAATACTCCAGAACACAAATTCAATTTAGGCTTTGGTGCTAGAAACATGACGATTAACCTAGGAAGTAAAAAGATAAAACACTTCGGTTTTAATATTAACTATAAGTGGATTGAGGGCTTTTTATTTGAAGGCTCACCCCAATTTACTGGGTTCATTCCTACTTACGATATGTTGGACGCACAGCTTAATATCTTAATCCCGAAGCTTGATACTACCGTTAAAATTGGGGCTTCAAACCTTCTTAACAAACAAAATTTCCAAACCTATGGTGGGCCTAGAATAGGTAGATTAGCTTATATTTCCCTCACTTATGAGCCTAAAGGGAATAAATAATCTTGTTAAATCCGCTTAAACAGGTACTTTATACCTATTAATATTTTTACTTTCGTATTCCCAAATAAAAAATTACATTTTACAATTACTTAAACAATTAAAATTATGAAACGAATTTTTACAATTCTAAGCGCAATGGTATTCATGCTAGCCCCTTTTTCTAGTGAGGCACAACGATACGATTCGGAGATTTTCACCGACGTTGAAATAACCTCAAACGTGGTTTATGGGTTTAACGGAACGGTCATTACCATTCCCAGCACAGGTCATATCTTCAAGCAACCACTTACCATGGATGTTTACGAACCAGTTAACGATTCTGAAACTGAACGACCACTAGTTCTCGTTTTCCATACTGGAAACTTCTTACCTCCTGTAACCAATGGCCAAATTGCCGGAACTAAAACTGATTCATCAGTAGTAGAAATCTGTACGCAACTTGCCCGAAGAGGTTTTGTTGCTGCAGCTGTTGAATATAGAGATGGCTGGAATCCACTAGCAGCTTCTCAACCTGAAAGAGCACTTGGTTTAATCCAAGCGGCATACAGGGGAATTCAGGATGGGCGTACTGCTATCCGTTATTTTAGAAAAGATTTTGAAAATGGAAATCAATTTGGAATCGACGAAACCAGAATCGCAACTTGGGGTAATGGAACAGGTGGTTACCTCGTTCTCGGACTAGCAAGCCTAGATGATTATCTTGAAATTATTAACACCACAAATGGTCCCGGTAAATTTTTGTTGGATCTTTTTATAGGTTCACCAGCAGACATGAATCCTGGCCAAGATGGTATTCCTGAAACTCCAATGATAGTGCCTCCTTACCACGGAGACATAAATGGAGAAGTGCTTACAATCGTACCAGATGATGCTTTTGGTCTTCCGACAGGAGATACTTCTGTTTATGTAAACCACCTTGGCTACTCTAATGACTTCGACTTAGCAATCAATGTAGGCGGGGCACTTGGAGATGTTTCTTGGTTAGCAAACCAAACAATTCCTATCATCTCTGTTCAGGCAGCTTTTGATATCTTCGCTCCTTATGATGATAAAGTACTTATTGTTCCAACAACAGGTGACCCTATTGTACGTGTACAAGGATTAGCTCAGATTGGTGCAATTCAGGAAGCCTCTGGTATCAATCAAGCTTGGAAAGACCTTAATCTAAATGATGCAGTAACGATGGATGCAATCGCAAATTCAGCACTTGCTCCTCTTGACAATGGAACTACTGGCCACCCTTACTTTGAAGGTAGTTTTCCTTGGATAAAACCATTGAATAGTAATGGTATTGACGAAGGTGTTGTTATCAACTGGTGGGATCCTTCTGCTTTATCACCTCCAATTTTACCTGACTTTCCAAATGGTGTGCCATGGAACGCTTTGCCTCATCCTTCAGGAGGAACTTTCCATGATCAAGGCCTTGCCTTAAATGAAGGTATGTCTGCTGAAAAAGCAAGAGCAAACATTGCAGAAGTTATGGCTTATGTTATTCCTCGTGCTTGTATTACACTTGACTTAGGTTGTATATCTGTAGGATTAGATGAAATCAAATTGGCGGACAACTTAGTTTCTGTTGCTCCTAACCCAGCCCTAGGTTTTATAACCGTTACTGCTGATGGCAATGAAGAATTAAACAGGATTGAAATTTATAACATGGATGGTAAGTTAATGACTTCTATAAGTGATATTTATCAGTCACATAAGACCATTCAATTGAACAATCAAGCTCCAGGAATGTACATCATGAAAGTATACTTGGAAAATGGTTTTGTTACTAAGAAATTAATGCTGAAGTAATATCAAATTACTCCTAAGATATAAGTCATCCCGAACTTTGATTGATCAAGGTTCGGGATTTCTTTTTCTTTTTTAATTTAGTATTCTTTTACTTCGAGACCTAAGGGTCCACGCTTTTGTAAAGCATTAAATTAAAATACGCTTATGACTCCTTAAGAAGTTCTTTCAATTCATTCAGCTTCATCATCGCTTCAATCGGCGTCAAGGTATTCACGTCCAAATCTTCCATAGCTTCTAGCAACTTCTCAGCGCGTGGATCCATGGCATTGAACATGGTCAGTTGCATCTGCTCCGCAGGTAATGCTTTTAGCTTTTGTTTGATGTCTTTCTCTTTTGCGCCAAGTGCGTTGCTATCGATTCTGTTATGTTCGAGTTGCTTGAGGATGTGATCAGCGCGCTTAACGATTGACTTAGGCATTCCCGCCATTCTCGCAACATAGATTCCAAAACTGTGGTTACTACCTCCAGGTATTAACTTACGCAAAAAGATCACCTTCTGTCCTACTTCCTTTGTGGCAATACTGAAGTTTTTGATGCGGTCGAATTTGTTCGTTAATTCGTTTAGTTCGTGGTAGTGAGTTGCAAACAAAGTCTTGGGTTGCGCCATTCCATTATTGTGGAGATATTCGGCGATGGACCAGGCAATGGATACTCCGTCGTAAGTTGAAGTGCCCCGTCCAATTTCATCAAGTAGAATCAAACTACGGTCAGAAATATTATTCATAATACTTGCCGTTTCGTTCATCTCTACCATGAAAGTAGATTCACCAGAGGAGATATTATCAGAGGCCCCAACTCTTGTAAACACCTTGTCAATTAAACCAAGTTTAGCTGATTTGGCAGGAACAAAAGATCCCATTTGTGCCATCAAACAAATCAGAGCAGTCTGACGAAGTAATGCTGATTTACCCGCCATGTTTGGTCCGGTAATCATGAGTACTTGTTGGGTTTCTTTATCTAGGTATACATCGTTAGGAATGTAGCTTTCGCCTAATTCCAATTGGTGTTCGATCACCGGATGGCGACCTTCTTTTATATCAATAGCAAAGCCTTCATCAATGACAGGCAAGGTGTAATTATTTTTGATGGCGCATTTGGCGAAAGATTGGACACAATCTAGCATGGCGATCAAGCGAGCGTTGCGTTGAACAGGTGTAATATAATCCGCCAAGTCACTTACCAAAGCTTCGAAGAGTTTCACTTCAAGAGCTTGTATTTTTTCTTCTGCTCCTAAGATCTTCACTTCCAGCTTTTTGAGCTCATCAGTGATGTATCGTTCTGCGTTGGTAAGAGTTTGTTTTCGAACCCATTCATCTGGAACAAGTCCTTGACCTTTGTATTTATTGGTTACCTCTAGGTAGTATCCAAACACGTTGTTGAATCCAATTTTAAGGCTAGTAATACCTGTTCGTTCTGCTTCTGTTCTTTGTATTTCTAGTAGTAGATCTTTTGCGTTTTTGGTAATGCTTCTGTATTCATCGAGTTCTTCAGAAACACCTTCTGCAATAACACCACCTTTCATTAAGTTGACTGGAGGATCTTCCAAAATTTGTTCTTCAATTTGCTTTCTGATTTTCTCACAAGGGTCTAATCCTGTAGCGATTTTGGCGAAAGCCTCATTTCCACAATTCAACAACTGCTCTTTGATCGGTGCAATAGCGGTGAGTGCTCGCTTCAATTGCACCACTTCACGAGGATTAACTTTACCAAGTGGAACTTTAGAAATCAAGCGTTCGATATCTCCAATTTGCTTGACGTTGTCATCAATTTCTTTACTCAATTCATGCTCCCGAATGAAGAATTCCACCATGTTCAACCTAGCGTCAATTTCCGGTTTGCTTTTTAGCGGAAGCACCATCCACTTCTTCAACATACGAGCTCCCATTGGAGAAACGGTTTTATCCAAAATATCTATCAATGAGACACCGGATTCATGCTGACTATAAATCAATTCAAGATTACGAATTGTAAATCGATCCAACCAAACGTAACGGTCTGGCTCTATTCGATTTACAGAATTGATATGCTTTAGATTGGTGTTTTCGGTCGTAGCTAAATAATGTAAAATTGCTCCAGCAGCAATCTGCGCTACGTCTAGCTCATCCACTCCATATCCTTTCAATGACTTGACTTCAAAATGCGCCAATAATTTCTCCAATGAAAAATCGGAAGTAAAGATCCAATCGTCTAAGGTGTAGGTATAAAACGAATCGCCAAATGCCTGTGTAAATTGCTTGGCACTGGTCTTAGAATAGATGACTTCCGTTGGTTTAAAACCTTGTAGTAGTTTATCAATATAATGCTGATTGCCTTCACTTACCATAAATTCTCCGGTGGAGATATCTAGGAACGCAATCCCATGCAAATCCTTTTTGCCAAAGGAAACGGCAGCTAGAAAGTTATTGGTTTTGTGGTCGAGTAACTTATCGTTGACCGCGATACCCGGCGTAACGATCTCTGTAACACCCCGTCGGACGATCTTCCGTTCTTTACTGGGTTTTTCGAGTTGCTCACAGATAGCCACTCTGTATCCAGCTCTTACCAACTTTGGCAAATAGGTATCCAGCGAATGGTAAGGAAAACCTGCCAATTCGATGTCTACTCCACCATTATTTCTTTTGGTAAGAACAATTCCAAGAACCTGAGAAGCAGTGATTGCGTCTTCAGCGAAGGTTTCATAAAAGTCGCCTACTCTGAAAAGCATGATGGCATCCGGGTGCTTGGTTTTCACCTGGAAATATTGCTGCATTAGGGGGGTAACTTTCCCTGTTTTCTTCTTTGTTTTGCTAGTTTTACTCACATGGTAAAGGTAAAAAAAATGTTTGAAAGAGGAGCTTGAGAAAAGGAGGGATTTTGGTATCTTTTTGGGATTATTATCCTAAGCGAAGCTGAAGATTCAGTCTAAATCTTCCTTCCAAATCAATTTCCACCGCTCCAAGTCCCACTTTTTTGCTCAAATGTTTATCTTTGCGCCCAGAAGCTGTATCAAAACCCCGATCAGACACGTCATAATGATGAGTTTAGGTTTGTAGGTTAATACAAATTCACAGAAAATCATTATTTAAAAAATTGATAAATAGTAAATTATGATCACACAATTTAGTGGCTTGAATCAGGAAGAAGCAGATTTGATGATGGATGCAATTCCATTGGTAACGGTACTTATTGCCGGAGCAGATGGAAATATTGACAATGAGGAGAAGGAATGGGCAGCCAAATTAACGAAAATCAGAAGCTATAATAATCCTGAAGCCTGGAATGATTTCTACAAAGCTGTTGGTGAAAACTATAGCGAGAAGTTAGATAAGCTAATTAGCAGCTTACCTTCAGATACAGAAGCTAGAAATACTGCAATTTCTGAACGACTTGCTGTATTAAATGATTTATTGCCAAAGATTGATCAGCATGCTGCTCATAGCTTTTATAAAGGTCTGACTACTTTTGCTGAACATGTAGCGAAGGCATCTGGCGGATTTTTGCGTATTGGTGCAATCAGTCGTGCAGAGGAGAAATGGATCGATCTACCAATGATCACACCAGTTGCTGAGCCGGAAGAGGAAGCATAAATTTCAGCTTACAGCTTATGGGTCCCGAATACTATTGAATGAGTATTCGGGACTTTTTATGTTCTAAACTTAGTTTTTGCTTAAAATCAATCAGACGATAAGCTTAAATAGCTTCTAATATTCTCCCAATATATCCGTAAATTCACCGAATAATTAATCCGCAGTCTTTGAAGCCTTTTACCAGCTTCATTTCAACTGCATTCACACAATCTTTTATAATGAAATCAATATCACTTTATTTATTCGCATTCATAATGGTCCTAAGCTCCTGTTCACAATCTGGAACTGCCGACAAAGTAGCAGGTGCTGCAACTGATGCTGCAAACGCTGTTACCGATGCCGCTAAAGAAGCAACAGCTAAAGTTGCCAACAAATACAAGCTTACACCATTTGCTCCTTCTACGGAATTTGCTGATGCAAAAATCAATGCTGTGTCTTACACGAACGGTAAGTTTAAATTTGACATTGCAGAAGGCTCTTATAAACTAGGTGTTCAAACGCCTGATGCTGATGCAAAAATGTGCGCGAATTCTGCAAAGGGTCAGCACATTCATTTAATCGCTAATAATGCTCCTTACTCAGCTCAGTATACCGATGAGTTTGATTATCCACTTGGACATGGTGATTTCTACATTCTTGGATTCCTTTCTCGCTCTTACCATGAAAGTATCAAGACTACTGATGCACACTGGTTGAAGAAAGCACACGTACATGGCAATTCAATCAAAAATCCTAAGGACGTAACTGAAGCTATGGTTTTCTACTCTCGCCCAAAAGGTACTTATGTTGGAAAGGCAGCTACTGAAAAAGTTATGCTTGATTTCTATCTGGCGAATGTTACTCTGGGAGCTGACTATAAAGTTCAGGTTGACATCAATGGTGAGACACACATGGTTGACAAATGGCAGCCGTATTATATTGAAGGAATGGCTATGGGGCAAAACAAAGTTAAACTGACACTGGTTGACGCTAATGGCGCAAAGGTAAATACTCCTTTGAATCCTGTTGAGCGCGTGTTTACTTTAGCTCCGGATGCATTGGATGCGGCTAAGTAGTTTATTCCTTACTGGAAATTAAATGGCTTGAAAACTTATTTAGAATGGATTGGAATCGCTTAATTAACCGATCCTTACAAAACAAGTAAGTGCTCAATTACTTATTATTATAAAAACGATGAAATCACTAAGTATTGTGGTTTCATCGTTTTTCTTTACTCTCCTTCCTTAGTACTCTGTAACATAAATTTATTTAATTTTTGATTGTTCTTTTTCAGCGATGACTTCTTCCAAATTTTCTCAAATAGCTTATGTTACAGAGTGCTTAGTTTTCCTTAAAATAATTTTCGCGGGTTCGAAAATTCTCTTTGAGTTTTTCAACATAGAAATTCCATTCAAAAAATGTTGCTGGAGATCCGTGCTTTTCAATCTGAATGGGCATTAGCAACTCTATGTTCTTTGAATAGGTGTTGACAATTTGATTGAATTTTTCTGAACTCAATAGTTCAGACTCCAACAATTCATTATATCGCTGGTTGAATCTTGATTTAAAGTCTTCATTTTCATAAAAAATATTGAACAGCTCTCCAATTGGATTGGCATCTGAAGGGTAGAAATTAGCATCGACGAAGTCTTTCCAAGGAGCTTCAATTCCGATGGAGTGAACAAAATCGAGGTCAAAAAGGATGAAACGAAAAGGGGCATCATCGATAGCAAACAGACGGACGTTATTTTTTGGCCAATCTTCATTCCCGATATAAGATTCAAAAATCATGTAGTCGATAAAATTATTGATATCTACTTCGTTATATAAATATTGAAAATTCTTTTCATTGATGGCATCAAAAAACTGTTCCATTCGAGCTTGATCTCCATTTTTAAAGACTACTTCACCACCAGCGATTATTTTTGCCAAAGTAATTCTGTCTTTGTCAAGCTCGTACTTCTTAGCCATTCCACTTGCATTTGCCTCTGTTCTCAGGTTCATTAAACCATGAAATTTATTATTTACAAAAACAATCACCTGCTCCGAATAAGTTAAATCCAAGTCCAGTTCAGCTTGAATGGCCAACTCTGTTAAGGAGATATCTTTTATCATGGATTCCTTAAAATCATTCCCTGAGTTACGTAGTCGAAATGCTTTTACTTTTTGGAGCGAATGCCAAGCTAAGGAGTTTGTAGATATTAGGTTTTCGAGATTATTGTCGTAGCTATCTTCAAACTTTAGTCCTAATGATTTCAGAGAGAAATTTGCGCTAGAAGTTCCTTTGATTTCAATCTCTATTACCTTGTTATTAATCAGTAGATTATTATTTTGAGACAGATCCATTGTTCCTTCGATTTCAATTTCTTCATTAAAATCTGAGTACATATCGTCGAATGCCTTTTGACTAACTTTAATGTTGAGCACCTTCAACTCAGTATCAATATTCTCAGAATTTAAAGTTCTAAAATCTACGCTTACTTCCTTCAATTCTTCATTGAAGCTAGAACAAGCTGTCGCAAAACTTATGACAAGCAACAACGTAAAAATATTCCAACTAATAATTCTATTCTCTCTCAATTTCAAATGGTTATGTTAGCTAAGTAAGTGCTTGGACTTAATGTATTAAAAAAAATATCGGTTCCTATTACTACCAATTACTTATATCAATTTATAAATAACTCCAAGAGATGCATAATTCGCAGGGTTTATGATCAGGTAACTTTTTGGAATCTTAGCTAGATTAAAATTTGCAGAAAGGCTAATCCCCAACTTGGACTTTATTTGATAACAAGTTTTGGCCGAAGCATAATACCTTAAATTAAAGGGCTGATTAATATTCATATCTTCGAAATCTCGGTTATTTTCAAAGATAAGTCCTCCGCTATATTGCCATTTATTAGTTCCTTTGAAACCAATAAGCAAGGCTAACTGAGCACTAATAAGTTTACTTGTAAAGCATGCCAACTCTGTTTCAGATTGGCCTTGAACGAATTTCCCATAAACTCCAGTTTCAATATAAATTCGCTTGTAAAGCATGATCTGCCAGTTAGCTCCAATGAGAAATCCTAGGTGCTGAGAATTAGTTAATTCACGTTGGTTTAATTCTTTTTGACTTTGAAATCCGACCAAGAAATTGGCCTCCAATTGAAGATGAGATTGGGCACTTATATTTAATGTGAACAATAAAAGTATTGCACAAATTAAGTGTTTTAGATCTTTGGTTATTTTTTGAGGAGTCACTGGTTTCTTGAAAATTTCGATTCGTATTTTAGTTTGCCTTAGCTTTCATGTACTTAACGATTAGACCGCTAATATAGTTTTCATAAATTATGTCAAATTGACTTCATTTATGAAAATAAATTCCTTTGTGAGGACTGGGAATATATGCTCCCCTTTCAGTAAAGACAACAAAAGATGAGACATGCAACTGTCTATAAATTAGAGGCTTAGCGGTACTTTCATTGTTGAGATGAAATATATTCGTAAGTTTTATTTTGAACAATAGCTAAAATGGTATGCCTGTGAAACATATGCGTAAGCTGAGAATAGAGTCGCGATGTACCTTGAGCAGGTCTTAGAAACAAAACCTACTTTTTCGCCATTGCTAAAAAACATTACAAGATGAAAAAATTGCTCCTATTATTCAGCCTCATACTAGCGGTGTCAAAGCTACAGGCCGTTAAGTCTCCTAGCTCGTCCATACAGCTAGATGAAATCTATGATGTTACGTTTGAAGAAAAGATTACTGTTGATGAATTCATAAAAATGGATATCAAGCAAATGGAAAAGAAACGAGGAAAGAAACTAAAGCTCAAAGAAAAAGTCGCATTAAAAATTGCAAAAAGGCGAATGAAGAAAATGAAAAAGAATGGAGCAAGTCAATCTGAGTTAGCCAGTACAGCAAATAATGGGAAGCTCTACCTGCTGCCATTCTTGCTAGGTCTATGTCTCGGACCAATAGGCGTCCTTATAACATGGCAAATTTGGGGCGATCCATTAAGAACACGTTCCTCTTGGTGGGGATTCCTTGTTTATGCTATCATTACCCTTCTTATCTTTTCACTATTACTTTATGCTTTTAGCGCTTGGAATGAATAATTGATCCACTAGATGTGCTAAGATATTAAAGGACTAAATAGTCAAAAATTACCCCTAATGACTTTCCTTTTTTGAAGAAGAGGACGGTTCATACCCAACGAAAAAAGCCCGTTCCAAATGGAACAGACTTTTTTTCTCGGGTGGAAGACGGGATTTGAACCCGCGACCCTCGGTACCACAAACCGATGCTCTAACCAACTGAGCTACAACCACCAGGTGCTTTTTAGGAAAGCGATGCAAATATAGCTAAGTTCCTAACAAAGGGAAAGTATATTGAAAGATTTTTTGCTTCTTTTTTCCACAGTCATTTTGACTCCTTTCTAGTTGATAATCAGCCGTTTCCGTCAAAATCAATCAAGCTTTAGTCCAAAGAAATTAAATTTCTGTTCTTTAATTCATTCACAAAGACATCTACTTTAGCTTTTTCTCATCAATTTAAAGGCCTAAGTTGGACTAATCCATGGCATTGACCACTTGGCAAATACTTAGTATATCCTGTAAAAGGAGCCCGCTAACTATTGGATTTTCTTCTCTTTTATCACCTTAGAGCGATTCAACCATTTCCACAAATCATCCATCTGCCCGTTAATGAAAAGAACACCAGACAAGAGCAAGACTGCTGCAAAAATAGATTCACCAGAAAACTTTTCGGCATTTAGCCACCATCCCAGGAACAAGGCAACCACTGGATTGACAAATGTACTAGTCACTACCTTCTCTGGTGAGACTTTTTTCAGCAGATAGCTAAAGGCTGTGAAAGCAGCTATGGAGCCGAAAAAAAGCAGATATAGAAAAATCCATACGGATGTTGTTGTAATCTTATTCGAGTCAAACTCATTGTATTCACCAAGTATGGTACTAATTATTAATAGCATTAAACCACCAAAAAACATTTGCAAAGAGGAACTTAGAAATATGGATTTGGGTAAGTTGGCGGTTGGTACCCAAACAGAAACCCAAGCCCAACCGAGCATGGCGATGAAGATGGCTAAAGCTCCTTTCAGTAATTGAGGGTTTGATGAAAAATTGGGCTGGCCTACCAAAAAAGACATGCCTACTACTCCGAGTATCAACCCAATGATAACTCCAAAACTTGGTTGCTCTTTTTTCCAAGCCCATAAGAGTGCGACAACCAGAACGGGCTGGAAAGAAATAATCAATGCGGATATCCCCGTATCAATAAAGAGCAGGGCCCAAACAACAAAACCATTTCCAATCGCGAAGAAAAAGAAGCCACAAACGATGGTATTCAAAAGTTGTTCTCGACTAATTTCAATTGGGCCCATCAAACGTGCAATCCCAAATAATGCAACTCCTGCACATATGAAACGTGTAGCTGCATACATAAATGGTGGAACATCCTTTATACCCCAGGCATTCGCCAAATAAGTAGATCCCCAAACAAAATAAATTAGGAAAAAGGAAAGGATAATGAGCCAGAACTCACGTTTTTCTGTTGGCATTAATGCGTGTTTTTAGCTAGGTCGTTTGATGACTTGCTTGGATTATTAAGTAAGTTGGCAAGCAATACAACAACCATACATCCGATCATGTTCAAATATAAATAAGGTAAATCAATGATCTCATTTTTATCCAGTACAAAAAGTGTTACTACTACTACTTCACCGATCAAGGCAGCATTGAAAACTGCGTTACCCCCCACTTTTTTGAAAAAGAAAGCTATGGCAAATATCCCTAAGATAGTTCCATAAAATAAAGACCCAACGATATTGACCGCTTCTATCAAATTGTCAAACAAGGAGGCAAACATCGCAAAGCATAAAGCGATCACTCCCCAAAGGACAGTGAATAACTTGGCGATTCGTAGATAATGTTGGTCTTCCTCCTCGGGTTTGTAAAATCGCTTGTAAATGTCGATCACTGATGTTGTAGCCAAAGCATTTAGTTCAGAAGCAGTCGTTGACATCGCTGCGGAAAAAATAACTGCGAGCAACAGTCCGATCAAACCAACGGGCAAATGCTTCATGACAAAACTAATGAAAACATAATCTCCATCTTCATGATCCATCTTTGCACTAGGATCTTCTTTATTAATTGCTTTGATGATACTTCGAACAGAATCACGCAATATCTTTTCCTGGTTCATCAGGCCATTTACCTTGATGGTTTCGCTGTCATAAGGACTTGCTGTATTTATATTGTTGACTAAGTCGTGAATGGCTTCTTTTTTTAGTTCATAAACATCCGATAAATCATGTTCTAGACTTTCGTAAGTTTGTGCATAAGAGGTGGCTTTTATTTGAGCAACATTGGCAGCATTAAAATGTAGAGGAGATGGATTGAATTGATAAAACATAAACACCATCAGGCCTACAAAAAGTACCCCGAAT
The DNA here is from genome assembly GCA_937921775.1 of uncultured Saprospiraceae bacterium. Classification (GTDB taxonomy): domain Bacteria; phylum Bacteroidota; class Bacteroidia; order Chitinophagales; family Saprospiraceae; genus CALGLS01. Next base: position 1,166 of record CAKZUK010000068.1, on the reverse strand, counting down.
TGCATGGGAACTTTAAAGAGTCCGTTAAACAAAAGTCCCAAGCGGCTTTCTGTCAATGTACGTCCAGATAAGTAACGTTGCACCTGTGACTGATCTGTTCCAAAATAAGAAAGAAATAAAAAGGTACCACCAAATAAGGCAGACCAAATATTGTATTTATTTTTGAGATCGAATTTGAAGTCGACTACGTTGAGTTTATCCATTTTTCCAGCAACTTGCAAGGCATTGTCGAGACTTACGTTTTGAGGTAACTTAGAAACGATTACAAAAAAGGCGACAACCATACCTGCAAGGATGATAATCATTTGCTGCTTTTGAGTTTGACTCACTGCTTCTGAACCACCTGCTACAGTATAGATCACTACGAGTATTCCAATCAACAGAGTGGTGATTCCAAGGCTCCAGCCAAGTATGGAAGATAGGATAATTGCTGGTGCAAAAATAGTTATTCCTGCGGCCAAGCCTCTAGAAATTAAAAACAGACTTGCGGTTAAGGTTCTTGTTTTTACATCGAAACGCTGTTCCAGATATTCGTAGGCGGTAAAGACGTTGAGTCGATACAGAATGGGGAGAACAAAAATACAGAGTATCACCATCGCGATTGGCAAACCGAAATAGAATTGTGCGAAGCCCATGCCTTCTTCGTAAGCCTGTCCAGGAGTTGACAAGAATGTAATTGCAGAAGCTTGGGTAGCCATCACGGAAAGTCCGATAGTCCACCACTTCAGGTTTTTATCTCCAACCAAAAAGGAATGTGTATCGTGTATGCCGCGAGATTTCCATACACCGTATCCAACTATGGCAGCCAAAATGGCTACTAGAATCGTCCAGTCAATTGCATGCATCAGGAATAGTGTCGGGTAAGTAAAGTGAAGAAAATAAGGATCAACAAATGGCAAACTAGTACAATCCAATAGAGCGTTCTCCAGGTCTTAAATATCGGTGGTTTTTCGTTGTCTGTTAAATTAGCCATTGAATATTATATAAATCTTTCGTCGGAATTATTTTACGTCTCACTTTTTACATTTTTAAAACTTACATACATCCTCTTTAGTACTCTGTATCATAAGTTAGTTAAGAATTTGAATGCATTGTTTTTTAGTGAGGACGATTCCAATATTTTTAAGAATAGCCTAAGCTATTTGAGAAAATTTGGAAGAAGTCAT
>CAKZUK010000067.1 GCA_937921775.1 uncultured Saprospiraceae bacterium | reverse complement strand
CAAACGACAAAAAATAAATGAAGGGACAACCGTCATAGAAACAGCCTATCTGCCTTTTGGTTTTTATGAAACAGTTATTTATTCTGACAAGGAATTGCTACAAGCTAATAAGGTGATTGTGGCGAATTAGGGAGAATTGGAAGTTGGAGCTTGGAAGTGGGAAGATCACTATAATGGGGAACTCCGCGTTAACAGGAAACTTCCCACTTCCCACCTTCAATTCCCCAATTTCAACTTCCAACGTTCTACTTAATCAAAGCCAACTGCACCAACAACCACTCCTTCTCCTGTAGTACCTCCGCAGTCCGAATATCATTCTCCAATTTATCATGCGCTTTTTTATCACGAGGTTTTAAATTGAGTAACCGATTGGTGAATTTTATGATGTTGCTATAGTGTGTTTTGTGATAGCTCAATAATTTTTTTCTGGTGAGCATGATTTTGAAACTGGCTAGTAAAGAGGAGAGGGCGTCGTATTCGTTGAGTTCGTAATAGAGTTTAAGGAGCATTACTTTGGCATCGAGGTTTAAAAGTAAATCTCGCTCACTTACTTCATGTAGTAGTTCCATTGCCTTGGTGTAATCTCGTTTGGTGAAAAATATTCGAGCACGATTGTAGGTGGAATAACTTTCTTGGTATCTCGGGAGTATAAATATTTTGTACTGTTCAATGAAGTTTTCGAGCCAGTCAAACTCTTTTAATTTTAAACCAATAGATACAATGTTGTTGTAGGCAAAATGGCTTAGAATATTATTGACAATAAGTATGTCATTGACCAATCCAAAGCGATATAGTTCAAAAGCTTCTCTGATATAAATAGGATCTCCTGTGTTCAGCTTACGAATACAGAAATTCATTGAAAACAAATATAGAATCCTTAAGTCTTTACTTGAGAAGAGAATTTGTTTATGCTTGATGGTTTCTTTTAGACTTTGGAATGCATTTTCATCATCTTTATTGAGTGCTAGATAACAATGGTAAAAGGCAGCTATGGTCGGGTCATTTTTATAGGAACTGTTTTTTATAAACCCAAGTAATAGTTCCATCAAACTGAAATCATACTCTGTCTTAAATACAGATTGGTGAGAACGTAATAGGCAGGCTTGCTTTAGTTTGCTTATTAATAAATGCTTGTCAAGAGCGGCACTCATTTCTCTTAAATTGTTTTCGCTACTTCGTTGTAAACTTTCGGCAAACTCATATTTCTCAAGCTCCAATAAGTAATTGATATGAAAATAATCCTGCCCTTGTTTCATTTTACCTAACTGTATTTCCGCAGCTCTAATCGATTTTTGGAATAGCTTGACTAGTTTTCTGTCTTTATAAGACCTTGTCAAATGCAGCGTTTCATTGGTTGGGGTAGTCTTATATTCAGCATAGGCAAGAAACTGCTCCATCGTTTTAAGCAGCCGAGACATTAAATGTCTCATTACCTTGTCATTGTAAGGTTTCCCCAAAAACAGATTTTCAAATACCTTTTGCTTTTTAAAGGCAGGTGCCCCAAATCTGGCGTTTTTTAATAAAAATTGCCATAAATCAATAGTATCCTGCTTCTGATTAAAGTAAGGAGATTCTAAAAATTTGCTAAAAGAACGCTTTTCTGAGCCTGTAAAACTTGAAAAAACGGTAAAGAGATCACTTGTATACATCTTTAATTTAGGTTTTATTAATCCTAAGGTATTGAAAATAAGTTGTTTATGAAAATTTAACTTGCGACAAATGCTTGCTAATGTACTTTTTTTCGATAAATAATAAGGCAATATTTGTAAGGTGATAAGAAGGAAGACAACATTTTTAATGAAATCTCCTCTTACACATTTAACTAAACCAAAACTTACATGTACCTCCACTCTTCATTCATAACAATCTACAAAGCAGTACTCTCGCTAGTACTTGTAGCTTGCTTTTGCATGCAGAGCCACGCTCAGTGGGAAACCGTTTTTTATAATAATACTAACTTACCTAACTTAGAAGCTGTTGCTTTTACTACTCCTGAATATGGATTGGCTGTTGGTTGGAATGGAGTGATCCTCCGAACAGCAAGCTCAGGACGAAGCTGGACACCAACAATAAATGATCTAAGTGATTACGATTTCATGGATATTCAATTCGTAAACGCTACATCAGCATTTGTAGTTGGACGTACAAGTGGCGGTCTATGTGAGGATGGTCTTATAGCTTTTACTAATAATTATGGAGCAACTTGGGATACAACTGAAACAGCATTCAGTTTAAACGCAATTCACTTTCCTACTCCTGACATTGGTTACGCTGTTGGAAATTGTGGGGCTGTTTACAAAACGGACAACGGAGGTCAATCTTGGAACCTAAATGAAATAACTGGTATTTCCGATAATTTACGAACAGTTCATTTCTTGAACCAAGCAGTCGGATTTACTACAGGAGATGGGGGTATTTTTCTCAAAACTATTGACGGTGGAATGATCTGGAATTCAGTTCCGCTTCCTGGATCTGAATACAGAGATGTTTTTATTACTTCTTCTGGAGCCGCTTACTTACTCACTGGAAATTTCTTGTTTTATACTAATACTCCAGAGCTTGATAATAGTTGGATTACATTGGATCTTCCTGTAGATTGTAATCCTTCTAAGTTACATTTTATAGATGACCAAATAGGTTACTTATCAGGAAAAATTAATAACGTTGGTGGTATTTGGAAAACAATAAATGGAGCAAATAGTTGGGATCTACAAATTGCGAGTTTGCCAAGTTCGGGAGATTTCGGTAATGAAATAAATGATATTTTCTTCTTAGATGAAAACATAGGTTTTGCAGTTGGTGAAAATCAATTCTACAGAACCAGTACTGGGGGAGAAACCTTAACAGATGTGCAATTCGTAACTGGAAATATAATTCACGACTTAACCAATGACTGCGTATTCGATCCAGGAGAGCCTGGCCTCGAAGCTTGGTTGATCGAAGCTTATAATGGAACTACAAAAGTATTTACGACAAGTAATGAATTAGGATATTACTTCCTATCACTTCCTATAGGCAACGATTATACGATCAATGCAATTGCTCCTAATACAAATTGGAATCCTTCCTGTACCATCAATGATGATATAGATCTTACTAACCCTTTTGATAGCCTTGAACTAAATATCCTTGTCCAAAGAAACTTGGATTGCCCAGTACTTTCCGTTGATGTATCGACACATAGTTTGACGCACTGCGCAGATAACGAATATGCCATTCACTATTGTAATAAAGGAACAGCAACAGCACTTGAGCCATATGTTGAACTAGAACTACACGAAGATTTATCAATCACTTCAAGCTCACTTTCTTTTACTTTAATTGGTGACAATAAATATCAATTTGATTTAGACGATGTAGCTATCGGAGATTGCGGAACTTTTTATGTAACCGCATTTTTAGATTGTACAAATGCTTTAGTAGGACAAACACATTCTGTAGAAGCACATATTTTTCCTGATGCATTTTGTGGAACTAGTTGGCCAGGAGCAAGCTTATCTGCGAATGTAGTTTGCGAAGGAGATTCTGCAACCTTCACAGTAACGAATGTTGGTTTAGGAGCTATGCAATTCGCAAGCGACTTCATAGTTATTGAAGACCATGTATTATTGCAAGGACCAATAATAGACAATTTGGGCCCAGCGGAAGATACAAGCTTCACATTCTACCCCAACGGAAAAACACTAAGATTAGAACTAACACAAGATCCACTTTATCCAGGAGAAAAGAAACAAGCCATCACTATAGAAGGCTGTAGTACAGATAACAACGGAAACATCAGTATAGGTTATGTAACCCAATTTCCGGAGCATGATGGTAACCCCTTTATTTCCATAGATTGTCAAGAAAGTACAACATCTACTAATGATGCTATGAAAAGAGCATACCCCAAAGGCTATGGTGTGGAGCGCTATACGAACGCAAATATTGACCTGGATTATCACATTCATTTTCAGAATACTGGAACGGATACAGTTTATACGGTAATCATCCAGGACACGCTTTCGCAATGGCTTGATGCTTCATCCATACGCCCGGGTACTGCTTCAGATTTGTATGATTTTGGCCTTTATGGAAACGGAATAGTACGCTTTGTATTCTCTAATATTGAACTACCACCTGCAAGTGTAAATGAAGCTGCGTCTCGAGGTTTTGTGAAATTTAGAGTAAAGCAGTTGACAGATAATACTCCAGGTACTTTGATTCTTAATACTGCGAATGTCATATTTGATTACGGTATAGAATCAGCTACTGATGAAACCATAAACTTAATCGAAGTGGACTTCTTAACCCCTGTGCCTCCAGTAGCAATTACCGGAGTTCTCCAAACAGAAGATGGCGAAGGTGTCAACAATGTACAGATGAGTTTGACAAACTCATCAGATGATATCTTCACGGATGATATGGGGGTTTACGAATTTAATAATTTATCTGCCGATAGCGCTTATTCAATACGACCTGAAAAAACCAACAACATTTTAAACGGAGTCGATGCTTTGGATTTATATCTGATGGCACAGCACATCGTAGGTAATCAAGAACTAGATTCGCCTTACAAGATGATAGCTGCTGATGTCAACCGATCTGGTGCAGTCACTACAATGGACATCGTACAGCTTCAAGAAGTTATTTTATTATTGGATACTGTATTCCCAAATAATCAATCTTGGCGATTTGTGGAATCTCATTATACATTTCCTAATCCGGTTAATCCTTTGGCAGGAACAATTCCAGACGCTTTCTTGCTAAGTAACCCGGACACGGATAATCAAATTCAATTTACAGGGGTGAAAATTGGCGATGTCGATGGCACCGCCGACCCCTATTTACTTACTACCACTAACAACGATACGAACGTTGAAGAACCGTTAGAGTTACACATCGATGATGTAGAACTACAACAAGGAAACTACTACGACATACCTGTGTATGTCAACAACAACACTGCAGACCTACTTGCTTATCAATTTGCGATAGACTTCGATACCGAAGCATTGGAGTATATTGATTTGCAAGTAGACGCTGCCACTAAAATGAGATCGGATAACTTTGGATTTTCATTTCTAGAGCTCGGGGTGATTACTGTTTGCTGGTTTGATCAAAGCACTCAGGAAACAACCTACTCAACTAACTTTGCAGATGACAGAAGCTTGCTTTTTAATCTGCGCTTTCTCGCAAAAGAAAGTGTGAACTTGAGTAAATTAATTACGCTAAATGGAGACTTTGTCTCTAGTCGAGCGTATGAGAGAAAGGGTGAACTTGAAGAAAAAACTGGGAAGTTAATTCCCACAATTTCCTTTAACTCGCTCGATCAAAATCAAACAAATTTTGATCACTCCGCTCTGGAAATATTTCCCAATCCTGCCAAGGATAATGTATACTTACATTATAAGCTTGAGCAAGAAGAAAGTTATGTAGAAATAAAAGTGCTCAATGCACTAGGCCAAATGGTCAAAACAGAAAAATTTAAGGAACGTAGAAGGAAAGGAACTTACTTACTAAACATTTCAGATTTACTCGAAGGAACTTACTTCATCCATTTTCAGGCAAACGAAAAATCAACGCTTCGAAAGTTGATGAAACTAAGACATTGACGTTGATTTGAGATGGCATCTGAGAAGGATGTCATCTCGATTTTGACAAAGAAACTTTATTCCAAGCTATGGAGCTAAAAAAGCAATTAGTGCTCACAGCGCTAGTTTTTAAACTCCAGATTAGAAATCCTTTAGGCGATGCTTAGGGGATTTTTTTAATATAATAAAGTTGTTTTAGTTGAGAGTCATTTAGATGAAAGGTAGGAATGCTGATGGTTTGTGGATCCTACGATTGAGGGGGAACTTCTGTCTCCGGTCTTCCGTCTCTTACACCATCTTCCCACCCCGCAACTTCAATACATGTTGTGTCTTAGCGGCCAAGTCCCCATCATGCGTCACCAGCACTAAAGTCGTCCCCATATCTCGATTCAAATCAAAAAGCAATTGCTCTACTTTTTGTCCGGTCTCTTCGTCAAGGTTCCCGGTAGGCTCATCTGCAAATAAAATTTTTGGAGAATTGGAAAAAGCTCTTGCCAGAGAAACACGTTGTTGCTCACCACCTGAAAGTTGGGTCGGGTAGTGGTCATGCCGATCTGCTAGTCCCACGCGCTCCAGTAAAGCCATCGCCTTTTTAGCCGCACCACTTTCCTTTTTCAATTCCATAGGAACCATCACATTTTCCAGTGCCGTAAGTGTAGGAATCAATTGGAAATTTTGAAAAATAAAACCAACATACTTATTGCGCAAAGCAGCTCGTTCATCTTCACTCAGATTGTCCATCAATACGCCATTCAAAGATACCGATCCACTAGTTGCACGGTCAAGTCCTGCACATAATCCTAACAAAGTTGTCTTCCCACTACCAGATGGCCCAATAATAGAAAAGGTGGCTCCTGGTTCTATCTTAAAGTTAATCCCCTCTAGAACCGTTAATTCCTTATTAGCCGATTGATAGGTCTTCGTTAAATTTTTTACTTCTAGCATTGTAAATGGCTTTTGGCTTTTAGCGATTAGCTTCCCTCGGACGTGCTTAAAGGATACTAATGACTAAAAGCAATATATTTATTGACGATGGACCTCTCTCTGACACGTCTAGTGCGATAAAGAGAAGTCAAGGGCTAAAAGCCAAAAGCTAATAGCCAGTATAATAACACAAATATATACATTTGGTTGTTGCTTGTCGCAAAAGAAATCCCGAACCTATGTATTATAGATTCGGGATCCTCAGTTGCAATTGCAATGTGCTATGATTTGCTCGATTTGAAAGGCGAGACTCTGATTTGCGTTTATTAGCTTAGATGTGGTTTGAGTTAAACGAAAAAAAGCTCAAGTTGAATAAAGTCGAATGCGTAGTCGAAGTATCCCTCCTAATTCGCCCATACGTTAAATCTCCTCCTCCTCGTTAGAAAGCATTTACGTCAATCGAAAAAAATCCGTCCTAATCTGTTTCATCTGTTCAATCCGTGTTCCAATCCTCCTAATTACGAGCGAGCCTGCGAGCCAAAGAACGAGCCACTAAAACTCAGCACTACCAGGCGTACGAGGAAAAGGAATCACATCGCGAATATTACTCATCCCAGTAATAAACTGAACAATTCGCTCAAAACCCAAACCAAAACCAGCATGCGGACAACCACCAAATTTGCGTAATTCTAAGTACCACCACAGCTCATCGGCATGTACATCCATCTCTTCCATACGTGTCTTCAAAACATCGTAGCGCTCTTCTCTTTGTGCACCACCAATCACTTCACCAATGTATGGGAAAAGTACATCCATAGCAGCTACCGTTTCATTGTCATCATTCAAGCGCATGTAAAACGCTTTAAATACTTTAGGGTAATCACGAACAATCACCGGACGCTTGAAATGCTTTTCTACCAACCAGCGCTCATGTTCTGCTGATAAGTCTTTTCCCCATTCTACTTCAAATTCAAAACGCCCTTTTTTGTAAGGTTTAGAGTTTTTCAAGATTTTAATTGCCTCCGTATAAGTGATACGTTCAAAATCATTGTCAACCACAAACCTTAAAGTATCAATCAGCCCCATTGGACGACGTAAGTCAGCCTTCATGTTCTTCTCTTCATTCTGGATACGCTGATCTAAGACGGCAAGATCATCTGGATAGTTGTCGAGAATATAGTTAATCAAGTACTTGACAAAATCTTCTGACAAGTCCATGTTATCATAAATATCGTTGAAGGCAACTTCAGGTTCAATCATCCAAAACTCTGCGAGGTGACGTGAGGTGTGAGAGTTTTCTGCACGGAAGGTAGGTCCAAATGTGTACACCTTACCTAGAGCTAAAGCTGCAACCTCTGCTTGCAATTGACCAGATACCGTTAGGTTGGTCGCTTTTCCAAAAAAGTCAGCACCATAATCGGCCTTGCCGTCTTCTGTTTTTGGAACATTGTCCGGATCAATTGTAGAAACTCTAAACATCTCACCAGCACCTTCTGCATCACTGCCAGTAATGATAGGAGTGTGCATGCAGTAGTAACCGTTATCGTTATAATATTTGTGAACGGCATAAGCAATAGCATGGCGAATTCGGAATACCGCACTCATCGTATTGGTACGCATTCTGAAATGTGCCTTTTCCCGAAGAAATTCCATTGTCATTTTCTTAGGCTGAATTGGATATGCCTCAGGATTAGAGCCACCAAGGATTTCGATGTTTTCAGCGTTGAGCTCTATGCTTTGTCCAGCACCCTGCGATTCCACCAATGTACCACTTACTGCTACGCATGAATGAAAGCTGATTTGCTTAATCAAGTCTTCATCAAAATTTTCGAAATCAACCACAATTTGAAGACTATTTATGGTAGACCCATCATTCAGAACTAAAAATCGATTAGCACGAAAAGCTTTTACCCAGCCTTTTACGAGAAACTTCTCATTTAGCTTAGGTTCCTTTAATATAGCAGCGACTTCCGTCCTTTTTTGCTTGGTATCCATGATATAGATTTAAATTTTAAACTTTTATAGGTAGGTTTTAACGTACTACCTAAAATAAGAGTTGCGAAATTAAGGATAATAACAAGAAAGGACAAGAACTTAGTTCCAAGATTTTGAGACTGTTCAATAAAGAGTGTTAGCGGGAAGATTCCTCTTTAGGCTCAGGGTGCGCAAAAGGAAATGACACACTTGTTTGTAAGAATTCCTAGACTTTAATCTAAAAACCGTTTGCCCAAATCAGCATCAGGTATCATACAAACCTCCTGCTTACCAAACCACCGATAGCGATTAGTCGCGATACAGTCATAGACCGCATCGCGAAAGCCCTTGGGTAAAATGATAAAGACATACAGTATGTTCCAAGGAAATCCAAGAGATTTCAAAACACGAAGCCCTGCCGCAGATTGGGTGTAAGCCACACCATTTTCAATAAAAACGACGGAATGCAAATGCTCGCTAGGTAGTTGATGCTTTCGCAAAATAGATTTGGCAACATCAGATTGCAAAGAAGCAAAATGGATCTTAGATTCAGAGTCTCGTTTCACAATAAACTGTATAAAGCCATTGCAAAGATTGCAGACCCCATCAAAAAGTAAAACAGAAGAAGCTTCAGTATTTTTCATTAAAGAGTCAAAGTTAAAATCAAAAATTTTCTATCGAACATAAATACACAAAAATAGGAATGGGAACATTAGTAAAATAACAGTAGAAGAACAATCCTGTAAATCATTCTGAATGAAATGAGGAATCAAAACCAAAGATCCCAAACTCAAAAAATCGTCTTCAAAAGAAAAACGAATCAACTTCTCTGAATCCTTCAATAAAAAGAAATACTGTCAGAATGCTCTTACTCGAACAAACGAGAATACAACTCCTCCACCTTCCCAATCTTAATAATCTCAATATCAAAACGAGCTTGATCAAGCCCCTTCGTATTATACTTCGAAATAAAGATCTGCTCAAAGCCCAATCGATCCGCTTCCTGTATCCGTTGCTCCACTCGATTCACCGCACGTATCTCACCCGACAATCCAATTTCACCAGCAAAGCAAATATTATTGTTGACACCAACATCTTCAAGCGAAGAAATCAAGGCAGCAATAATCGCCAAGTCAATCGCCGGGTCGTCTACTTTTATTCCACCTGCTATGTTTAAGAAAACATCGTTTTGTCCAAACTGAAAACCGCAGCGCTTTTCCAGCACAGCCAACAGCATACTCAAGCGTCTTAAATCAAAACCAGTAGCTGTTCGTTGCGGATTACCATAAACTGCGGTACTAACCAGCGCCTGTGTTTCAATCAACATCGGACGAATACCTTCTATAGTAGCTGAAACAGTACTTCCACTAAGAAGTTCATCTGTTTGCGAAAGTAACAACTCAGAAGGATTGGAAACCTCGCGCAAACCAGTGGCTTGCATTTCGTAAATCCCTAATTCATCAGTTGAACCAAAGCGGTTTTTAATGGTACGAAGTATACGATAAGAATAATTGCGATCGCCCTCAAATTGTAATACGGTGTCGACTATGTGTTCCAGAAGTTTTGGACCAGCTAAAGAACCTTCCTTAGTGATGTGTCCAATTACAATCGTTGGTATTTTAGTTTCTTTAGCAAAACGTTGTAGCTCACCCGCACATTCTCTCACCTGAGAAACACTACCAGGGGCAGAATCAATATGAGGAGAAGAAAGTGTTTGTATAGAATCAATAACCATAAGGTCGGGCATGAGTTGTTGACCCTGAGTCAATATCTTAGTGATATTGGTTTCTGTATAAATAAGGCATTCAGAGCTAGGCGCTCCAATACGGTCAGAGCGCATTTTAATTTGCTCTTCACTTTCTTCACCAGACACATATAATATTTTGATTGGAGTTTGTAGCGCAAGCTGAAGCATTAATGTAGATTTACCAATACCAGGTTGACCACCAATCAAAATTAAGGAACCTGGAACAATACCTCCACCTAATACACGGTTGAACTCAGCGTCAGGGCAAACCAAGCGCTCTGTCTTACCCGTTACGATGTCAGGTAGTGCTATAGGACGTTTGACTTTATCCTTGGTACTGCTATCCTGCCAGACTTGCTTTTTTTCTTCTTGGGTAGTCGCTTTGACCAAAGTTTCCTCTTGAAATGTGTTCCACGAATCGCAGGAATTACACTTGCCTTCCCATTTAGGAGAAGTAGTACCGCAATTGGTACAAACGAATATTTTTTTAAGCTTTGCTGCCACTGGTAAGTTTATTTTAACATTTTTTTAACAAAAAAATATCCAAAACCGTTTTTCCTTTTCTTCCTGATTAGGATAATTCTATTTTGGAAATATTGTACTGTTTTTTTTGCTAATTGATTATTTTTATTCTCTTGTTTGTGTTTTTGTATGTTATATAATTATAGAAACAAGATTTATATTTAGATCTAAAATTCAGATTTTTCGTTTAAAATAGCTGTAAAATTTTATGAAAAGCTATTAAATCTTTAAGTAGGTACTACTTTTTTTGAGAAAATATATCCTATGCACGTGACCTGCTATTGGCATGTGCGTCACAAGGTCGTAATTAATATTGATGAACAATGAATGCATCGACATCAAAAATAAGAGGAAGACTAGAAATGTGAAGGTGATGAACAAAACAACGATACTAAAGGTTATACCTTAAAGATATATTGGCTGAAAAGCCCTTCCCGTAAGTCGGGATGAAAGAAGTTTTCATTTGGTTTTTTGGGGTTATACAGGGTGCTACGTAAGTTTTTGCGTTTGTACCCTGTTTTTTTTGTACCTACTTTGTTGTGATAACCACTTTGAATAACAAATTACTCGCAAAAGCACTTTTTGCTTTTAAATAGCTTAAGCTGGGAAGCAGAAAATATATGCAAGCTTTACATACTTTAACTTGCTTCAGTACGACGTTTTCATATTAATTTCTTGAAGCACATCTTACACAACGCGTACTTTCTGGCAGATACATTAACCGAGCAGGTTGAATCGCGTTTTTGCAATAAATGCAAATTCCAAAATCTTCAGCATCCACCTTCGTTAATGCAAAATTAAGTTTATTCAACTTTTGCTTACTCGATCTTAATGCGGCTTCTGCAACACTTTTATTATTTATCGCATCCATTCTACTCACTCTGCCAATTGAATTTTCAGGTGATATTGGTTTGGTAAGTTCATTTAACTCGATAATCTCTTTTTCCGTCTGAGCAATCTTAGCTATAATTTTTTCTTTGAGCTCCTGTTTTTCTTGTTTTGTCATGGTGCAAGATTTTTTTCTTTTTACTACTTCCTTCTAGAATAAGTCGAGTTAATCTTGCTGAAGATATTAGAATTTACTGTCAGATAGGACTATAAAGGTGGAAAAATTTGTAAAAAAAGAAAGACCTTAACTTTTTAGCTGTTTCTTTTTTGCTGAATTTCCATTATCTTATAAAAGCGTTTTGGGAAGGAAGGAGATTTTGTGTCAACTAACCAAAACGGGAAACGAAAGGAAACTATTTACAATTTACAGAAAACCGAAACACGTTGTGAACCAGCTCAATTGGACATACCTAGCTGACAATGGAAAGAAACACGTAGTAGGGATTTATCATGGCGCTCAGTCAGGACACCTACTCGTCTATTGTAACAGCAAAATTATGATGATAGACTTTGAAGTACTTGAGTCTAAGTCATATTCATTTTTTATTGAAGATCAATTATGCGAACTTGATATCGAGCTTCGTGATAAAAAATTCTATTACGGATTCAACCTTAATAAGACGGCAGATACACCGCTCAATCGGGTAAGGAAGAAGATGGAGAAAAAGCATTTAATGCAAAGTCTTGCTTTTGTGGGAGGACTCATCTTTTTAGTCTTAGGCCTTTTGTGGGGAGTACAAAAACTGCAATCAGGTCCTGGGGAAGACATAGTAAATATGGATCGACTCTTACAAGAATTTGGTAAAGAGACTGATGCAAAAGTATTGGTCGCAAGTGAAAAAGGACATCTGGTTTCTTATTACTTTATGGTAGAAGGAAAGACCTATACTGTGCGTACCAAAAACATAGTAGGAGAAGATTTTGCTCCTGAGAATGGCGGCATGCCCATTGAGAAGGGAGATGAATTTACGGTTCGTTACCTTCCGGAAAATCCGGGCCTTTGCGAATTTGACTACTCCCGACCCACACCAAATCAAATACGTACCTATCAGGAAAGAGCACTTGAAAAACATCAAGCCCTCAATAACTCACTCACCAAAGGTCAAAGTGCCTG
>CAKZUK010000066.1 GCA_937921775.1 uncultured Saprospiraceae bacterium | reverse complement strand
CTTTTTTATTTTGTATTGAGTAGTTTTTTGAATTGGCTAGCTTTTATAAGCTGAAATCAACTTATACTAGATTGACACAAAACCAATTTTCCTTTTTAAAATGGATTGTAAATCCCAGGGCCACCACCAAGTTCACTTAAGGCAGATAGATTAAATGTGAAGTTCAGTCCAGCAAAACCGTACCAGTCTTTGGCAGAACCGTTTCCTCTGATATTCCCAACAGGATTTGTTTCTCCATAAGCGGTATCATATTCTGGTGTACGGTAAGAAAGTGATGCGCTTAGTGGATCAAGTTCAGCCAAAGCTTCAATGTCAGGATAAACCGTACTAATATCATCTAGATAATCGGTAAAGGTTTTTCTTATGCCTATCTCAAATCCGATTTTAGCGACACCTCCTACTTTTATTTCTGTACCTATCCCAGCAGGAATAGCGATTTGGTATAAACCATATTTATCCGGTCCCCCAGCCAAGCCCTGTCCCTCAGTACCCACTGGCTGTAGTGCTACTAACTCATTATCAATATTTGCTTTGGGATTGAAATGAAATCCAGCGATTCCAGCAAATACATAAGGAGATAGAAAAGGTCGATCTCCATCAAAAGCAAACGCAAGAAAGTGGCATTCAGCCAAAATATTTATTTCTTTAATCTTAGATTCGAAGTGCAAATTTCGTTGTCTCCGGCCTGTCGACAATTCACTAAATTGATCGTCACCTGATATTCGGCCTTGTGTATAGCCAAGTCTTGCACTCAAATAGCCCGTGAAATTATATTTCAAAAACAAGCCTATTGCTAAACTGCTTTTGTCAGAATCAACGTGACCTCCAGGTAAGTCTCCCATATAATTGGAAGCCCCCATAAAAATCCCAGCTTCAAAGTTTTGAGCTTGAGTTAGCGTGAACAACATAAATGTAAAGGCGCAAACCAGTGTAATTTTTTTATACATGTTTTCATCATTTTAATGTTCTCAACAATGAGGTCTCGTGTATATCTAAGCATGGAGGCATAGATACGTTCATTGGGAAAATCGTAAGTAGGGGGAAGTTATCTAGTTAAGCTAAAGAGTAGTAATTCAATCTATTCAATAAGTATTCCATTTAGCATTATCTAGGCTACTAAATGGAGTAAAAAGTGACCGAGTAAATAGGATTGTTATTACAAAAATAGCGCATACACTTTTTTTGCTTTCGACCGAATTAGCCTTAGTAATATTGAAATATGAAAGATTAGACTACTTTGAAATTTCCAAAACCTGATACTTCACTTGTTGTTTCAAATAAAGCGTTTCTAGCGCATACCCTCCCCTCATTATTTGCAGTAAATCACCTTTCTGAAAAATTGAGAGTAGGCCACCAAAGAATCCTGAGCTCAGATATTGGAATTTTAAACGGAGTGGGATTTTATGAATAACAT
Organism: uncultured Saprospiraceae bacterium; assembly: GCA_937921775.1. Taxonomy (GTDB): domain Bacteria; phylum Bacteroidota; class Bacteroidia; order Chitinophagales; family Saprospiraceae; genus CALGLS01. The sequence goes on along the minus strand of CAKZUK010000066.1, from coordinate 45,284 downwards.
AAGGAGTGAGATCGTGAATTTGTAAACTTAATCCAGGATATTTATTAATTGTTTTTTTATAATCAGCTAGTGTAAAAGCTTTTTTAAGATGCCAATCTTTACAAAGTTGTTTGGTATCTCGGTTATCAGACTCGTCTAAAAAGAGGTCTTCTAAGATCAGCAATTTTCCGTCTGGAGCCAGCGCAGCGATTAGGTTTTCGAGTGTTCGCCCCAATTCCATGGAATGCTTAATACTCTCTACTCCGATAATTAAATCATATTTTACATCTAGCCTTTCGTCATAACTTTGCACGGAGAATTGGCAACGGTTTTCCATTCCTTTATTGCGAGCAATCGCTTTTGCAAATGCTACTTCTCGCTCACTCAAACTGATGCCTAAACTATTACAACTTGAACGTTCACATAAGTAAAAACTACCATAGCCTACCCCACAACCCGCATCTAGAATATTACCGGTAGTTGGCAGATCAATATGTTTGGCAATCCAATCATAGGCATCATTCAGTTCGGAATCTTCACCAAAATCGAGACGCTTATGAATAGGATATGCCTCTTCCTTATTTAGTTTGGTTTCTACACCGGAGAGGGTTTCGTATACTTTTTTGACTTCCGTTTCCGACATGTCTAAGCTTTTGTGGCTAAGAAAATAAATTCGCTAGCATAATCAATTGGAAGAATTGTTGAATTAATTTTCTTATAATTCATACGTGGGCTGACAAATCGTACGAGTCGCTTTCTTGGCCATTGATCTGCTACAACTCTTTCTATTTTAAAGCCCATTTTTTCTATTGCTGTAGACCATTCCTTCAAAGATCTTGCGCCCTGATGTCCGTCAGTATTTTTCATACCCAGTCCTTCCTTCATAAATTTCCAGCTGAGGGTATTCGAATTTCGAACCATAAAACAGTAACGCGCACTTGGCTTACCAACGCGGTGTTGTTCTGCCAAAGCTTTATCTAATTCAATGAAACGTTCGAGTGAACCGATGCAGGTTACATAATCAAATTGCCCATCTGAATAAGGAAGATTTTCGGCATTACCCACGGAGAGTTTAGCCTCAGGTAATTTTCGCTGTGCATGTCCAATGGCGTTTTCAGAAATATCAACGCCGTGAATTTTCACTTCATAATTTTGCGCCACCTCTAATAAACGACCTGCACCACAGGCTACGTCTAGCAACTTCAATCCTTGCTTTGGTTCGATGAGTGTCATAAATACTTCGTAAGCTTCTGGAGGACGTAAGTAAAGCTTGCTCCGCTTTGCGTACATGTCTTCAAACCAATTTTTTATTTTCTCTTGCTCGTTGTTAATGGTTGCCATAATTATTTTTCTTGAAAAGTTAGCGAGCCAACTCTCACTTTATGATTTACCTGAATAGTCCTACAAGTATCTTCTTGTCTTCGTTTTATAATCAAAATAAGGTTTCCCAAAATGATGTCCCAAAAAATCCTCTTCTAAAAGCACTTTAAAATGCATATAGAAAATGTAAAATATAATTCCCAATCCAAAAATAGTAGATGGAAAAATTAGAAATAATCCCAAAACCATTATATACATTCCGAGCAGAATCGGGTTTCTTGAAAGTTGAAAAATACTTTTATCATGCAAGCGAAAGTCATCGCCTTCTTGACTATTTTCTTTTCTTAGTCGCAAGGCAGAAGCAAAAGTAAGCAGACGTCCAAGAAAAACAAATAAAATTCCTAGTACCAACAACCAAGTCGGTGATTGAAACATTGGAAATGTTTTTTGCAAAAGCAAAGGAAAAAAGATGAATGCTATGGGTAATAAAAATACGCTTACATTTACCAGTGCTGGTACTACTAATAAAAATATTTTCTTTAGGATGGACCATGAGCGTACTGCAACTAATTCTCCCTTAAACTCAGATCCCTTTGATGACTCCAAAGGCTGATAGGCTAATTGATAGGTAGATGCAACACTGGGAACTGGGAAGAAAACCAATTCTATTAGCAAACTCAAGTAAGCAGCTATGATTACTATAGTTACAATAATTGCCATCAATTAATTACCTTTTGGTATTTAAGTATATCCAAAAACTCATCGCTTACTTTCAGCCAATCTCTGTCATAAGCCTTTGCTTTATTTTGCCAGAGCTGCCGGTAAGCTATTTCATTTTCAAAAAGATTTTCTAGGGTAAGTTCTAAAGTATCTTCATTAAAATCAGATAGAAAAATACCGCCATCATATTTATTGAAAGATCGATATGCTCCTACTCTTGTAGAAACAAACGGAAGATGACTAGATAAACATTCTGCAATGACCATAGAATATGATTCAAAGCTGGACATCTGTACAAACAAATCTGCTTGCATCATCACTTCATTTATCTGGGAATGATTAATACTTCCTTTAAAATGAACTCGGTCTTCCAATTTATTCGTTTTCACTAAATCATAAATCAATTGTGTATAGTCCGGATCGTAATTCATATTACCATAAAAGTCCAATTCCCAATTATAATCCTTCAATTGAGCGAGAGCATTTAAAATCTTAACCTGTCCTTTTCGAATATCAAAGGTGGCAATATTGAGCAATCGAAATGGTAGCTGCTCAAAATTTGTTTTTTCCTCAAAGTCAGCCACTCCCGGTTCGAGTACATAAACACCATTGGGATTTAAACCAAATGCGTCTACTACTTTTTCTTTGCAAAAAGGACTGGTAACAATTATTGGAATGGATTCAAAAATACGTCGTTCTACTTCGAAGACGGCTGGCAGAATTTCAGCGTTCTGATTTTTAGGATCAAATATTTGTGGAAGATGAATCATACCCAGAATAGGGTACTGACTTCTATAATCTAAAACAAACTCTAAATTATCTACTACTAACAAGCTATCGATCACTACAATATCATCGTCCTGTACTTTTGATAAAAAAGTTTCAACTGATATTAGCTGATCGACTGCATAATAAATGACATTTATTGATTTCTCCCGCAGTTGATCTATCAAATAACGATTATATAAATGCCCTCCAGATACACCGTTCTCTCGGAGCAAGTCATGATCCAATGACCCCTTATTAAAAAAATGAATTTGCATTAGTCTCTCTTTTTCACTCAATTAGCTTTGAAATGAAAATTAACTATTCCGCTTCGCTAAATCCACGAGATGGTTTTACGCTAAGCAAGAGTTGGTAAAAAACCATTGTCCTCCCCTTCTATTGAAGAAATCTTGCCCCTCCTTTTCCCTAGCACGGGCTCCCTAAAGGCAGGCTTAAAACTATACTCCCATTGATTGAATAGTCAATTTCAATTGTATTGCAATTGATCTGTTTTCTCATTTTAAATAGTTCAGAAACGAACGTCCGAACGAATACGTCACCAATATAGAAACAATTAATAAGCTATAATACCTAATTGAAGTCGGAAGCACAAAAGAAATGGCCAGAACTACGAATAAAGCACCTGCGATGACACTAGCGAAGCGTAGTTTGGGTTCTTTCTTGGGCTTGAGTCGCAATATTTGATAGATTGCTACATTTAAATAACGCATAAATCCAACGATCAAAATCCAAGCAGGCATCATGCCTTTGAAGTACAATAGCATGCTGACTAGTGCAACAAAAAAGGCATCCGTTTCCATGTCAAAATAGAGTCCAAAGTCACTTTGTTGATTCATTTTTCGAGCGAGATAGCCATCCACCACATCCAAGACTACAACCAGCAAAAGCAATCCTGCCAAAAGCTCATTGGACAAAGACAAAAAAACAAAACTTATTAACATAGAAAGACGAAAACTTGTCACCCAATTAGCATAGCCTCCAAATGGCTTATACCCCATCCACAAATCTCGATGACTCAGAATATAATACAAAAAAGACCCCAAGGCCATCAATGACAGTAATTCAAGCCTCCCACAGTACAAACTCAGTCCTCCAGCCAATAGTAGCAAAAAGGCATGCCTGTCATTCCACTTTTTTATTTTGTCAATAGACATTCTTTTCTAATTTTACGTTGTGAGAGAAGAAAGACCGCTTCGCTGTCAGAGAAGAGACCGTCATGCCACTGGCATAACTTAAAGATCGCCGCAACGAGGGACTTCCCTTTTACGCGTACCGTCGTTTCCCTTGATTACTTAAAATTATCTTTCGTTCAAAATCCTAAAACAGTAAATGTAAAGAATTTTAATTCGGATCAATTATAAAACCTAAGCTAGTTCAATTACAAAACACTTGACATCCAATAACAACAATCCAATTAAGTCGGCCATCACCTTTACAGTACTGGGTTTTATGGGACCTGCCTTAAGCTTTTTTTTACTCCCTATCTACCTGAAATACCTGAGTCCTGAGGACTATGGAATTCTAAGTTTGATGATGATTTTCGGAACTTTCGTAAGCATTATATCATCGCTGCAATTGGGGGCAGCCTTTCGCACTTACTATTTTGACTACAATGACGATCCTCAGTTGTTAAAAAAATACTTACAAAACATCTACTCTGCCACCTTGTTGCTTTCTCTTATTTTCATGCTACTATTCGCATTAATAGGACCCACTTTTTTTGAACTTGTTTTTAAAGATTCACGGATTACTTTTTTCCCTTTTGGCTTTTTGGCAGTAGCCAATGCTCTATTGTCAATGACAACATCCATTTATTTAATTTTTCTTAAAAACGGAATTCGCCTCCAAAGTTTTGCACGCTATAGCATCGCTTCGCTCATACTGACCGTTGGTTTTCAATATTATTTTATTGTATTCAAACAACTTGGAGCTGAAGGTTCTTTATTGGGAGCCTGTACTTCTAATTTAGTAATCGCTACTGTAATATTCCTTTTAAATTTCGAATTGGTTCGTTTTCGTTTTGACAAAAAGATGGTTCGAACTTCTTTAAGTTATGGATTACCAGTCATTCCTTTTTTAATTTTAAATTGGTTTTCAATTCGTGGTGATCGATTTTTTATAGAGCAATTCCTTTCACTAGCAACAGTGGGACAGTACGCTTTGTTAATTACAATAGTTGGACTTTTGCCTTTAGTGATGGGGGCAATCGAAAATTCAATTCGGCCCTTTTTATTTGAAGCTTACAAACAAAAGGAAGAACAAATGGAGGAGATTAATAATTATATTCTTTTCTACATTACGGTTTGCCTTTTAGCTAGTTCAGGTATCATTTTGATTGGCAACAATCTACATTTGATTACCTCCAATCCAAATTATCTCTACATTATTCCATATTTTACTTTAGCTGCTTTTACCATATTCTTGCGGGCTTACCTCAGACTATTCAATGAACAATTATCATTTGTAAAGCGCTCCAAAGACGTTACGTATCTTTCTGTAATTTCTTTCGTAATTCTAATCATTGCTTATTTAAAACTAGTTCCCGTTTGGAAAATATGGGGAGCACTCATAGCCATTCTTATAGCTAATTTGATCTCCGCTTTTATTTTTCACTATCAGGCACAGAAAAAATTTAAGCTTCAGCATAATTATAAAAATTTAATTCTCATACCATTCATTATATTTGTAAGCATAGTTGGCATACAAATCTTATGCAAAAATTTAAATCTACCAGACATGGCGTTTGGTTGCTTACAATTCATAGTCGTAGTTGCCTTACTGTATATTTTAGCTTTCAAACAATTGAAAAAACTTAGTATCAAGAAATAATTATTATGGATAATTTCATCAACGGATTACTCGACTTTAAGGGACTCGTCATTACCATTGCCGCGGTGTTTCTTATTTACACTTTAGCTAAAAAGATACTGGATCGACAATCAAAGAACAAAACAGACTATGGGATTATTCGCTCCGTTATTCTGTTCGGGATTATGCTGGTAGGTTTTATCGCTATCATCTTGTCACTGCCTTTAGGCGATTCACTCAAAGGGCAGGTTACCAGCCTAATCGGTATCGTTATCTCAGCAGTACTGGCCTTGAGCTCTGCTACCTTTATAGGAAATGCACTAGCAGGGATAATGCTCCGCATGATCAATTGCTTTAAGCCTGGGGATTTTATTCGGGTAAATGATTTCTTCGGACGAGTCAGTGAACGAGGATTATTTCATACTGAAATACAAACTGAAAATAGGGACTTGACCACTATTCCCAATTTATATCTAGCAACGAATGCGGTACACGTTACCCGCTCATCGGGGACTTTCATTTCTGGTGTTTGCTCATTAGGATACGACGTAAATCGACAAAAAATAGAAACTACCTTATTGGATGCAGCTGAACGAGCAGGGCTTCAGGATGGCTTTGTTCGTATCACAGAACTTGGAGATTTTTCGGTTGTGTATAAAGTGTATGGATTGCTGACTGAAATCAAAACCGTACTTAGTGCACAATCTCGTTTGAATGCCATGATTTTGGATGCTTTACATGATGCCAATATTGAAATTGTATCCCCTAACTTTATGAACCAGCGACAGGTAGCAGAAACGGTTTTCATCCCTAAAAAGGTTAAAAAACACGAAGAGGTTGTTCAAACAGATATTCCAGAAGATAAAATTTTCGATAAAGCAGAAGAAGCTGAATCTATTGAAAAACGCAAAGAGCGACTTAGTGAAGTTGATAGCAAACTAAAAGCACTAGCCGATGAGTTAAAGGCTGCAGAAGAAGAAAAAAAGGAAGCAATTAACGCCCGAATTGAGAAATGGACAGCAGTCAAAACAAAATTGCAAGAGAAAATTGATATACAACAAGAGGATATGAATAGCAAAAAATAAATTCGAATTTTATTATATTTTGGGAATATATATGAACCTGATGAAGACTCTCTTGTTCTAAATAAGAACTAAAAAACAATTACTAATGATCGTATTACTTTCTCCGGCAAAGAGCTTAAACTTTGAGCCAACAAAAATTAAGAAACACTCTACCCCGCGCTTACTAGAGGAATCTACTGTATTAGTTGATCAACTAAAAACCAAATCAGCCAGCAGTATTAAAAAACTCATGAGTGTGAGTGATAACATAGCGACTCTAAACGTTGATCGATTCAACAGTTTTAAAACGCCATTTACTTTAGACAATGCCAAACAGGCCATCCTTGCTTTTAATGGGGACGTGTATACGGGCCTTGAGGCTGACTCCTTTGACTCCAAGGATATGACTTTTGCGCAAAAGCACATTCGTATTCTCTCTGGCTTGTACGGTGTATTAAAACCATTGGATTTGATGCAAGCTTATCGACTAGAAATGGGGACCCGCCTTAAAATGAAGCGTACGAAAAATCTTTATGAATTCTGGGACGAGAAAATTACTGCTATTATTAATGAAGATTTGGCTAAGAGCAAGGGGGATGTCATTTTAAATTTAGCCTCTAAGGAATATTTCAGTTCGGTCAAACCTAAACTGGCAAATGGTAAGGTCGTGCACGTTCACTTCAAAGAATTGCGTAAGGGACAGTATAAAGTTATTTCATTTTCCGCTAAGAAGGCAAGAGGAAGAATGGCTAACTTAATTGTAAAAAATAGAATCTCCGACCTAAAGTCTCTTTTCAAACTCAATGTTGACGGATACCAATACAACAAAGAACTCTCCGACGAAAGTAATCTGTTCTTTGGAAAAGAATAAAACAATATATTTACTCCCTACTGATGCTAATAGGTTTTAAATCCCCAAGCCTTTTAGCATCAGTTGTATTTACAGCCCATCACAGCTCCTCCCTTACCTCGCAAGTTACTGGATATCAGTAATTTACAAGTTATTTAAACTTCTTTGAATAGATTGACAATTTTTAGATATAAACTTGCTTTAAAGCAACTTCTCTAAACAATTTCCGTACAAAGACAAACCATTAAGCCCCAAAGCTTTATGAATATTTTAAGCTGAGCTATAAAAACATGAAACTAAATAACAATATAACACTTATCCTACTTTTTGGGACTATCCTCTCTAGCCTTAATGCATTCGCTAATTCTACTTCAACTACAGACTCTCTTAACTATACAAAAGCTTACAATTCTGCCCACAAACAAATCAGTATTGATTTTGACCTAGCTGTTAAACTCGCTAACAAATCGCTTACTATTTCTGAAGAATTAAATGACAATGGCCAAAAGTTAAAATCACTTGAACTACTTTTCAATTTTTATTGCAATAGTCCAAGAGATTTCAAAATGGCTTTAAAATATTTAAATCAAATCAAACTTATCCCACTGAACTCATTAACTCAGAAGGAAAAGGCGTCTATTCACAGTGTTGAAGCTACGTTTTACATGAACACTCAAAACCCTTCAGCTGCAATTACCGCTATCTACAAGCAACTAGAAGAGCTAAGAGGTATACATGCCCCTTTAGGAATGGCAAGAGCCAATATGAAACTAGGTAAGTTGGAAAGCAGTCAGGACAATCACAAAGAAGCCATCGATTACTTTAAATCTGCCATTCAATATTTCCAAGAAGTCAATCGAACAACTGGCCTAGCAATCGCATATGATGCTTTAGGAGTTTCATATGGCAAACTCAAAGATTATCAACAAAACATTTATTACGACTCCCTTGCACTCTCTATTGCAGATACTTTGCAAGTCCCATTTATTAAAATGACTGTTTTGTTAAACTACGGCAAAGCTTACAAACTAAATGGACAGATCGATCGATCATTAAGTTTAACAAACAAAGCACTTAATCTAGCCAAAAAAGTAAACAACCAGAGGCATTTGGCAAAAGCCTATAATCAATTAGGTTCCATTTACGAACTGAGACCTGAACCGCATAAAGTCAAGTATTTTTATAACAAAGCCAATGAAATTGCTGAAGCCTTACAAGACAAAAAACTCTTACTAAGTAGCTATGACCACCTACATAAGGCATCAATAAAGCAAGGAAATCACAAAGAAGCTTATTCCTATTTTCAAAAATATACTCAAATTAAAGATAGCTTAAATAACAATAAAATAAAACAACAACTGTCCAGTCAAAAATTAAAATATCTGTCTAATAAAAAGCAATATGAATACCTTCATCTCTTATCAAAAGAGAATGAAAACGCCACCACTATCAAAAAACAAAAAACAAAATCACAGGCTATGTTCATAATTACCTTTCTTTTGGTAATTCTGGCTATATTATTGTACAATAGTTATAAATCTAAAAACCTATATAACAAACGACTAGAGGCAGAAGTAAAGGCACGTACAGGCGATCTTAAAATCGCTAACAACGAGCTCCAGATTACCAATGAGAAACTAAAACAGTCCAATCTGGAACTTGAACGGTTCGCATACATTGCTTCTCATGATCTAAAATCTCCCCTCAGAAATATTGTTAGTTTCCTTGGCTTGTGTAATAAACGGCTCAAGGAAAAAAAGTACGAAAAAATCGAGGAATACATTACGTTTGCAACAGATAACGCCAAACAAATGTATACCCTTGTTCAAGATGTTTTAGAATATTCAAAAGTAAATAACCAATCTATGACCGGGTGGGAAAAAGAAGTTGATTTAAACGAAATTTTAGCAAATGTCATCTACAATATTGATAGTGACATCAGACAGAAAAATGCAGAGGTACAAACCTGTCCACTTCCTGTAGTAAAAGGCAGCAAGGTGCACCTATTGCAACTATTCCAAAACCTGATAAGCAATGGAATAAAATACAATGCCAACGAACTACCGAAAGTGCAGCTCAGCCATGAAGAAAATATGGATGAGCACATTATCAGAGTAGAGGATAACGGAATCGGTATTGAAACGCAATACCATGAGAAGGTATTCGATATGTTCAAACGATTGCATACGCAATCCAACTATTCCGGTACTGGCCTCGGGCTATCTATTTGTAAAAAAGTAATTCAGGATATGAAAGGACGTATTTGGCTTGAATCTGAGCCAGGGATCGGAACTACCTTTTTTGTTTCCATTCCGAAGATGCCTGTACAAGTAATGGCTGATCAGAATTAAAAAGAAATCTTATTTGCTTCATACAAAGAAGTTGCTGCTATTATGATTTCATCGTAGCATAAAAAATCCTGCTAATGCATTAGGCGCTAGCAGGATTTTTTATGTTTACTACAAACTTTCTTTTTTACATCCCAGCAAAAGGATCGCTCTCTTCTCCCATCGCTTTCCAGTCCATTTCGCCCTTGACATTCGTCAACTTTAAGGTAGGACCAGCAGTGGAATGCGCTTGTGCAATTTTACTTCCAGTAGATAAAGTAATCCAATCACTCCAGCCTGCTTCAATTCCACCAATCGGAACAATTTTTATCCACATTTTCCAGGCAACTGGCAAACCATTCTCATCCATGATCCAAACATAGGTATCTCCCGGTGTAACCCCTCCTGATTCATATCTTATCATCAAACCTTCTCTTCCATCTTTCAAGGTCACTAGGCTTCTACTGGTCCCTGGATCAAAAACCTTTGCAGGAGCATTCAACCAAAATGAATCATTACAGAAATAATTCCAGGCCTTTTGAATTAGTTTATCGGCTGCACTACCTTCCAGAGCAACACCTCCTTTAAATGCCTTCCCATTTACCGTTTTCGTATTGAGCAATACTTTATGATCACCCCAAACTATACGCACCAAATTTCGATCCTTGTCCCACAAATAATCATGACCTCCAGGAAAAGACCATTGCACATAAGTCGTACTATCCCAGGCAGCATAATTGATAGCCTCTAGCATTTTATTCGCCTTGGCATCAGCTTCTGGCGAAGGTGTTCCTTCAGGCATTTTTTCATTTGCTATTATACCAAAAATGATTACTACTGCGATAAGCACTGCAACAATTATGGCCAGCCATTTTAATATTTTCTTTATCATTTTGCAAAGATAGAAGAAATTAGCTTTTAGCTACTAGCTTTAGGCTAACACGTATAAAGAAAAGCCAATAGTTAATCGCCAATAGCTAAGTCCAATTTGCTATCTTAGCGTTAAATATTCATCACATTGGAAGAAAGCGGTTTAAAATTTAATTTTCCAAAAGATTGGAAAGTCATCAAGTTTGACGAACATCGGTTCTATCAATACGTGAACGGTATTGGCCTGAAAGGGGTTGATTTTATTTGTATAAAACCCAATGGTGAGCTACTATTAATTGAGGTTAAGAATTATGCCGACCGCTTCCCCCAGGATGGTATAAACCCTGCTCTAGACGTACTCGACAACCCAATCCCTTACGCCAATCAAATCGCTCAAAAATTTGACGATAGCACCCGATTAATTGAAGTGATTCACAAATATTATTTACGCAAATTTTGGTTCCGGCAGTTTGCCCCCACATTGTCTCTGGTCCTTTCCGAATTTTTTAAACCCAACTATGATTGGATGTTTTGGCTCCAAGCTTATCAGGCACTTACCGCTCATCTTCCTAAAACTAAACTGATTTGGTGGATGGAATTGGGAGAAGAAGTTTCGAAAATTGAACGCTCTTTGGTTCACCTGGAATTGACAACCTTCTTTACTGAAGAAGATACCTCCGTACAAATTTTAGATATACATAGCCAACAAAATGAAATTAATGTCTTACCCGCTGCCGGAGATCTCCACCCAGATTAAACAGATTAAGATGTTTTTTTTTCGCAAAACGTATTTATCTTTCAAGGCTTTTCATTTTACGATCACCAAAAAAATCCGTTCCTAGCTGCTCAATCAGTCCAATCCTCGCTCTCATCATACTTTAACAAAAAGCACCATCATGAAAAAGCAATTAATAGTCCTACTAAGCTTACTACTAAGCATCAGCACCTTTGCACAAGACGATGTGCTTCAACTAAGCGGCACCATGCTCGGCGAAACACCCATCGAAGAAGACCTACAAGAACTCTGTGACCGCATTGGAGGTCGCGTAACAGGATCTACATCTAATGAAGCAGCAGTCGAATGGGCTTTAAAAAAGTTCAGACAAGCGGGAGTTAATACACGCATGCAACCTTTCCAAATGCCTGTCCTATGGCTAGCCGGCAGTACCAAAGCGAAGATCACTGGCACTACCGAATTCATCCCTAACATGGTGGCAAAATATCAATCTCCTCCCGGACAGTATGGCGGAGCACTTATTTATGTTGGTAATGGAGATAAAGATAATTTTAAAAGCAATGCCTCTCTCATTCGAAATAATTTTGTGCTGGTGCAAAACGATTTATGCTTTGACATCGGAGGCTTATTCGCGGAGTATGCTGCTGCCGCAAATGTGGAAACACTCGCAGATAAATATGGCGCCAAAGGAATCATCTTTATGTCATCTCGTCCAAAAAAATTATTGTACCGATTTATAACTTCCAAAGCGACCAATAATACCATGCCTCAATTCGTGATGTCGCGAGAAGATTCCAAGCGCTGTATACGCATTTTAGAAGATAATGGCCGCCTTCAGATTGACGTCAACATTGATGCAAAGGTTGGTGGTGAATTTACCAGCAATAATATTATTGCAGAAATTGCGGGTTCTGAAAAACCAGAGGAAATCATCATCATTGGTGCGCATATAGACTCTTGGGCCTTAGGCACCGGTGCCAATGATAATGGCTGCAACGTCACCATGTTGATAGACATTGCACGTCAAATGGTCCGCCTCGGTATCGTACCAAAACGCACGATTCGATTTGCACTCTGGAACGGTGAAGAACAAGGCTACTTCGGCTCATGGGCTTACACCAAGGCATACGAAAAAGATATGGACAAACACATCATGGCGCTTTCAATTGATATTGGAAGTGGCGCCATTAGTGGCTTCTTTACCAATGGTCGTGAGGAGCTAGTAGAGGCTGTAGATGAGATACTAAAACCCGTAGGAGCATTGGGCGAATTCACTCAGCTCAATGTGCCGATTGTGGGAACTGACAATTTCGACTTCATGCTGCAAGGAGTTGGAAATTTGGTAGCTAACCACCTATCTGCCAACTATGGCCAAAACTATCATGCGGCATCTGACACCTACGACAAAGTTGACCTGAAATCTTTGAAAAGAAATTCTGCAATTATTGCAGCGCTCACTCTAGGATTTGCAAATATGGATGATTCCAAAATTACTTGGAAGCAACAGAGTCGATCAGAAATTCAGGCAATGTTTGAGCAACATAAATTAGAGTTTACAATGCGTATGTTTAATGTTTGGGAAATTTGGATTAGCGAGGCACGTGGGAGGAAATAATTGATATCCCCTATGGCCTCTGCCTTGCCGTCCTCAAACCAAAAAGGAATATTCCTCTCTATCACATTTCAGTAGTCAGAAATTTTTTTTTCAGATTAACTAGAACTTTTTTACTCAATAATAATATTAATAATACAAAGACAAGAAAACCAAAGCAAGCCATCATTGAGCTTCTCCAAAACGGAACCTCCATTTCTATGTTACCATCCTTTCCAGTAAAGACAAACCCTGCCCAATAATAAGGTGCCTTGAAACGATCCTTCGTGCTTGATTGCCGTAAGTAAGTCAACTTTGCGTTGTGCAAAGCATTGGCTTTCGAATGGCCTTTCAGTTCCTTATAATATTCTGCAAAAAGCTGGGCGGTACTATTTTCGTTGACGGCCCAGAGGCTGGCGATCATACTTTCAGCACCAGCATAAGCGAAACCTCGGGACAGACTCATAACTCCCTCTCCCGTAGCATAAGCTCCGAGATTACTTTCGCAGGTACTAAGTACGACAAGATCGACGGGGATGTGCATGCTGTATAAGCTTGGAAGAAATAGGCTACTATCTGCAAATTCAATTCGGGGAGGAAGCTTTCCAGAGTTTGCCTGAGCATGGGTTGACAGGTGAAGGATTTGTTTATTTTTTAGTTGCATTCGAAAAGCAGATAGTTTTGCTTTATCTCCTTTTAGTCTTGTTAAACCTGACATTTCGATGCTGCTTATTTCTGATTCACTTTGACTGAGTGTGGGCAATCCACGTTGTTGGTTTTTGAATATGGGGGCTATCGCCAATGTACCTGTTCGTTTTTCTTTGTCTATTGATTCTTGTAAAATCAGTGAGGGTGAATAGGCATATTGGAATTCAAACTGATGTAGCAAATAAGGCGCTCCTGAGAATGATTCATTATATTTTTCATTCAAAAGTGCTTCAAATGGAATGGAGGAAAGTGGGCCATCGGGTACGATGATAAACTTATTGACCTTCTCGTCTAGCGAAGCTATGGCGGGCTCAATAAGTTGCTGGTATAGTTCGTAGGCTGATTGATAATAGGCCTCGGGCTTGCTTTCTTGAGCGGAGCGACTGGGAAGGACTTTTAAGAATGCGTCCAGTTTTTCGTCCAGCACCCTTCGATCAGTTTTAGTTAGTTTGAAATTGGTTTTGTTGATTTGGAAAACGAAAACATATTTTTCGCCCCATTGGTATTGGAGTAGCGTTGTTTGATTGTTTAGTAAATCGTTTTGTATTTCACTGACACTAACATTACTGGCCTGTTGAATACTTTTAGCAAAAATGGGATTTGTTTTTTTAAGCGCTGTCAGTAAAAAACTATATTGATTTTGAGCGATACTCAATTGTGATTTTATTGCACCAAGCTCATCTTGCGCTGTTTTTGCCGTCGGAAATTCATTTATCTTTTGCTTTAATTGAAGAACTGTTTCTCGAAGTGTTTGCTCTTTTGCAAGGACAGAATCTGGAATTCCGGCTAAATTTAAGGCTTTACTTTGTAGAATGGCTTCACGGAGTACCAACGATTTGTGTTGCTCTGTAAGATGATAGGCCTTATTGAAATAGGAAAAATCACCGGTCTCTTGCAATAGCAAACTATTGGTATAAATCGCATTTTCCAGTGTCGCAGAGTTAAAATTTTCAAGGTAAAATTTCGCATCGTCATCACTAAAAGTGGTATTCAAATTACTGCTTCCAGACAAGGCAATATCAAAACATTCCGCTGCTGCTTTCAAATATTTAATTTGTTTGTTTTCAAAATAAATATTCAATAGACTGTTCGCTTTTCCTTTGGCAGTTGTCATCATAAACGACTCGAGTGCAACTTCATCAAGAGAAGGATTTTTCAAAACATCTACATCATCAAACGCTGGGAATGCAGCTATCATCCCTGAATGAAATGTGCTCAAAGCCCGATCATAATTCATGTTCTTTAAAAATAAATCTCCTAACTTGGAGTAGCCTTTTGCAATACTTCGATGCTTTTCACCATTCCTATGTTCTATCGTCTTTTCTATCGATTTCTGAAAAAATGTTTCCGCTTCTTTCATATCTCCTAAAATTTCATACACTTCTCCTGAGATTCTATAGTACATCCATATCCAAGGTAGCTGATCTTCTTTTGACAAACTTTTTATAAATGAAAAATTATCTTCCAGTAGCGATACTGCTCGAGTTGGTTCTTGCTTTAATGCATAAGTAATAGCACCTTCGTTATTTAGTAAAAACCAATCCTTCTTCCGTCCTTCCAACTTGATGCCTTTATTGAAATACCCAATAGCTTCGTCATACTCCTCCAAATATTTACTAGCCATGCATAAAAAAGCGTAGGCATTCTGATGATGATGACCAACAGTATCCGTTCGCAATAATCCATTAAAGTATGATTTTGTTTTTTCGTAATCCAGAATACGGATAGCAAGTTGTCCTGCTTTGCGATAAGTATAAGGAACAATTGGGGACTTGTCTTTCAATTTCTCAAAAACAGCTATAGCTCTATCATAATTATCTAAAGCCGACTGCACTTCATTTAGTTTATCGTACCTAAAACCTTTTTGGACAAATATTTTGGCTAATACAAAATCGTCTTCATTCAAATTATTTAAAATCAAACGGCCCACGTCTGAATTGAGATAGACAATGGCTTCGCGAGCTTTTTTCGAATTAAAGATACGGCTACCTTCTTCCAAGAACATAGCCGCAAGCTTCCAGTCTTTCAAACGAACCTTTTCCTGTATGATACTATCCAAAAGACGATATGCCACTTCATCTTCTCCTGATTTTACCAAGGAGTCGACTTGTGGCATGATCTGTTTAAACTCAGTTTGACAAAATGCGAATTGACAAAAACATGAAAAAATAATTATTGCAATTATCTTCATAGTACGTTTCTTTATTTTGAAGTTGTTTAACCATTAAGGTCGTCTTCTTCTTAGAATCAACCAAAGCAATAAACCAGCTATAAGAGCAGCCCCTACGAATACTGGGAAAAAACCTCCCCTTCTTCTGCACTCAACCGTTGCAGTAAAAGAATGGGTACAATCATGTGCATCTCTCACAACTAAAGTCAAAGGCCCTCCAGCACTAAACCGTCCACCTACGCAGATAGCAGAAGGCTGCGTAGAGCCATTTGACCAACTATAAGTAAATGGACGTGAGCCACCAATTATAACCGGAGTCGATCTGTTGTCCGTTAGGTTGTCGTCATCTATGATATGGATTGGAATTGTAGCATCCCTGTTATGGTCCGACACGTCAATATAAAAATTATACTTAAAACGTTCACAATTCCCAGTATTCGAACTCACAATAAGTGAGTAAGTCATATCTTCTAATGGGCTCATTACCGCATTCAGAGAATTTCCATTAGTTATCCATCTGTCGGGGTACCAATTTATGCTTGGGTTATTCCCTGCTATTCGATTAATGTCCGCAATAATTGTTGCAGGTAATGTATAACCAGGGCTTTCCCCTTGAACAAGAGTCAAATCATTTGTGAATTGCACGCTATCAACTATTTCCCGACACCCTTGACAAGGCTGCTGGTAGGGTGATGCCAAGCCCGCTGAATTAGTGGGAATACAGCTCATTCCTGCGACAGCAATTCTAGTATAAAATTCAGGGTTACAATCAAAAGTAATCCGAGCATTGTTCATCAATGCATTGCAACTATTTAAGACTTCTCTATCATAAACAACTTCAAACATTAGCCAACTTTGAGTAGACTCTTCCATAAAATCAATGTTATATGGATCTTCTTCCGTCCCTCTCAATTCTCTTTGTGGGTAATTAAAATGCCAGTACACATACCCACTTGAAGGAGTAGGGTGGATTTTTGTGGTCATATCAAAAGTCATATCAGCCACTGGGTGTTTTGAACCAAGCATTCTTACAGACTTCACAAAGGCTTTTTCATCCAACCAATCTTCGATGGTAACATCTTTAGCTCCTCCATTTCCTATATTTTGATATTCAATTCTGTAACGAACAACTACATCTCCTTGCTGATCTATGCAAATGGTATCGTTTCCTATGACTGTTTTTGTATTTGGGTCGTGACTGTTTTTTACTCTAAGTTTTCTTTCTGGAAACGGTTCTACAGGACATTCTTCATAATCTGCGTTAGGAGTGAACATAGAACTTATTTCGAATGAATCACCCTCTCTAATTCCATCAATCATTTTTAGTCGAACATAATAATCACAATACTTCTCTTCAGCGCTACCTAAAAGGGAATTTCCTTTTTGCAAATCACTATTTTTAACAGTCCACTTGATTATCCCTGAAGCATTATCAATCGTAGTTGCAGTAGGAAATGGAGGAATAACATTAGCGACCATATCTCCTGAATATTTAAATTCGAGGATACCATATTCAGGTATTGATGTTGAAATTTCAACATCGCAATCTACTTCAAACCTTACAATAAAGATCACTTCATCACTTGGAGAAGGACTCCATGAGGGTAACACGGTAATTTTAGATCCTTGAAGATCTCTTAAAGGCGGATCTACATCGCCAGTAGTTCCGTAACCAATATTAAAACCATATGACCTTGGTGGTGGTTCATCTTCATCATATTCATCAATAGTCCATTTTGTCACTTCAACTGTTTTCGCAACACCATTACTCTTTGGAAAAACACAGACAGGATCTTTACCAAAATGATATTCTCTGTAGGGTAATCCTGGATATTTAAGCTCCCAAAAATACTCCAATGGCTTATAGTTAGCTGAGGTCATTCTTTTTGGGTAACTAACCGTAGATGAGTAGGTAGTGCTTAAAGTTAATTTATTCGGAATAACACCAAACAATGGAGACACGATACCACCATTCACTAAATTACTGACATGGGGATTTCCTAAAATATCCTTAGCATTCAACATCGGCTCATAAGTCTGAGCCCCAACACCCCACACCAATAGGAGGAAAAGAGGAATAATAATTCCAAGGCGAGTAATTTTCATGGTTTTTCGATTTAGCTGACTTGTTAAAAGCAGGCATCACACAAAGTGAACACCTGCTTAAATGTAGTAAATAGTTTTTATTTAATGGAATTTAAAGGGGGTTTTCTCCAAAACTGCCTCCTTATACTTCCATACAATAGCATTGTTATTTCTTAATAGCTTTCGCTAAATCCTTAAGGTCACTGTCCTTCAAATTATAAGAGGTCCCTTTATACTTACTATACACAACAGCAGCAGTTTTACTATTAAAAACATAGATGTACTTATCGGTCGAACTCTTCACATACACCAAATAGTAAAATGCTTTTTCTGATTCTAGGATCTTCTTACTCAACTCCTCCCCACTAATCATTTGGTATTTATGTGGATAAGACTTGAATAGTTTTTCTTCTTTCTGACGTTTGCTTTCATCCCCACTAAACTTATTAAACTTCACCATCCCATAATCAACGACGTACAAGGTTTTACCTTTCAATCCTTTTATCTCCTTGTTTTTATTATCCGACTCATACAACCAGCGCTCTTCTCCTTCCAATAATAAATCATTGACATTCTTTAGATAATTTTTCAAA
This sequence comes from uncultured Saprospiraceae bacterium, assembly GCA_937921775.1. Taxonomy (GTDB): domain Bacteria; phylum Bacteroidota; class Bacteroidia; order Chitinophagales; family Saprospiraceae; genus CALGLS01. The sequence goes on along the minus strand of CAKZUK010000066.1, from coordinate 26,677 downwards.
AACCCTACGGTCCAGTTTTTTAAGGTTCCTTCTTTATAAATATAATTGAGGCCATCTTTCCTTCTAGACCCAGTCACCATCGAGTAATCTGTAAACGACGGATGCAACTCAATTCGGCAATAAGAATTCTTTACTTTTTTACCTTTCTTGTTTTTGCCTTGTATCCACAAGCTTAGATAAATATGCGTATTGTCGTAATTCATTCCAGACGACAAGTTTGTCACGTTCGTGTTCAAGCCTGCGATAGAAAAAACGGAGGTGTTTTTCAAATCGATTTTTTTCATTTCTGAGAAAGGGACAAATGAAATTTCGGTGACTGTCCATACCTCTTTAATTGCTTTTTGAAGCGCTTCTAAATCATCGCTTTCTCTATACACAAAAACGGTTTTTGAAGTTTTCAATCTCGAAAGATCTTCCTTTGTGAATTTGCCTGATTTCATTTTCACCTGCTCGATGGGCCCTACCCCAATTTGTGCATGTGCTAAACAGACCGTAAGGAGTATCATGGTCATTACTATTACTTTTTTCATGATTGTTGTTTTTTAATTTTTGTACCTATTCAACCTCTTTTCATTCTAATGGTAAAATTCATCTGTATTTCGGATCCCGGATTTCAGCCTGACCTTTCTTTTTTTTGTCGGACTGAAGTCCGGAATCCGAAATACCCGAATTAGTTTGATTCACTTTGAATAGGTTCAGTTTATTTAAAGATTTAAGTCCCAGCCCCCATTCACATCCTGCCTGGCGGCTCGACGTTCGCATTCCAATTCAATAACTAACCACCCGAATCTCCGTCCGCCTATTCATCTGATGCTCATCCTCTGTACAATCCACACCATCCTGACAACTATTGACCAAACGAGTTTCGCCATATCCTTTACCTGTGATCCTGTTTGAACTAACTCCCTTGGACACAATATAAGCTACCGCAGACTTTGCACGCTTGCGCGAAAGATATTGGTTGTAATCCGTTTTGCCACGCGCATCGGTATGTGAACCTAACTCAATAATAAGTGACCTGTTTCGATCCAGAATTCGCACTAATTTATCCAACTCGATAGCTGCGTCTGAACGGATATTCCACTTATTGAAATCATATAAAATATCTCTAAAATCTTCTCCTGCAAAACTAGTGTTGTCCTTCAAACTTATTTCCTTGCCAATAATCACTTCTTCTATCATCAAATAAAGTTTGACATACAAGGTAGTGGAACGCACCAAGCCTTCTGTCGTCGCTTCTTGAGCAGACGTAAAATAACCATCTTTCAAACCACTGATTTGATATTTTGTATTTTGTTCCAACTGAAAATTAAAACTACCATCGGCTCCAGTCACCGCCGTCTCCTCTTTAGAGGTACGTAGATTAAACAATTTCACTTCTACACCCGATACTCCGGCATTACTTTTCTTATTCAGCGCTTTTCCGTTTAATGTAAATCGTGGATCGTTGTGTAGTAATTTGGCAAATAGCGTTTCGCCCGGAGTGGCATTAATGGTACTAACCTCAGATATATTTGTTTTAATATTATTTTTGATGCCATCCAAACGGTAGTTACTCGATGGTTCAAGATTGAATTGAAATCGACCATCAGGCCCCGAAGTTGCCGTTTCTTTAAAACCAGTTTGTGTATTCAATAAAGTAACCACAACATCTGGCAAGGGGATTTGGGTTTCTTCGTCCACGACCATTCCATTGAGTAAGTTGCCTTCAAGTACTTGCGTAAAATAAAGGACGTCATCGGTACCATTAGCAGCATCCCGATTGGATGAGAAGTAACCACTGACCAACCCATCATTGGTAATCAAACCAAAATCATCTTTTGATGAATTGAGTGGAGCACCCAAGTTTTCGGGAGCAGACCAATAGTCACCATCTTGGCGAGTAGAAAACACGTCTAAGCCACCCAATCCCGACAAACCATCTGAGGCAAAATACAAGGTGCCATCTGCCGCAAAATATGGGAAGGCTTCATTCCCTGGCGTATTGACCGGCACACCAAGATTTTTTGGTACAGACCAAGAAGAGGCCGTCTTATACGAAACGTACAAGTCTTTTTTGCCTACTCCCCCATCTTTATCCGATGCAAAAACCATCATTTTCCCATCAGCACTTATCGCCGGATGCATGTTGCTAAACTCTGTAGAGTTATGCGGAAATTCTGCTCCCATTTCCCATTCATTCCCGTTTAGTTTTGCACTAAAAATAGAAAGGGCGACCACATCATCTCTACCTTTCTTCTTCTTTTTGTTGTTTCGGGTAAAGTACATCGACTTCCCACTGTAGGTAAAACTTACTGGTCCATCATTGTAAGCACCACTAAAATTTCCTTTTAATGCACCCACTTTACTCGCTTGAAAGTCTGTTTTATAAATACTGGTGTAAGCTCTGCCAGTCCAAGGGTTCGTTTTTCCTTCACGGTCGGTAATAAATACCAATCCTCCTTGAAAAAAATTGGGTGAAAAATCAGAGGCATCTGAATTAAAAGGAGCTTTCTCAATGATAAAGCGATCCATCGCTCCAGTCAAACTTCCCTGATTCTGAATCGACTCAATCAGCGCAACACCTCTACTGTCTTTTGGTCTAAGCTTATTGTAAATTCGAGCCCATTCCAATGCTTCCTCTGATTTTCCATTTGCTAACAACATTTGCGCATAATAGTATTTCAACTCGGGATCAGTACCGGATTCCTTTACCGACTTTGAGTACCAAAGTTCTGCCTTTTGAAATTGATTGGTTAGTCGGTAACTTTCTGCCAACTTTACTGTTGCAGTTGGGTCATTCGAACTTTTCAATCCCTTCTCGTAATGCTTAATCGCTTCCTGATACTTCAAACGATCATAAGCTGTATCTCCTTTCACTAAATGATTGCTCCCACAACCTGAGATAATTATCCCCAGAAAAAGTGCGATACTAATTTTCAATATTATTGTTTTCATAATTATTGTTTTCTAAAGATTTCGAACACCTTGGATTTTCTTAACCTCTTCTCCAAAACTATAACCCATCATAAACTCAAAAGAGCCATTATTAAATTTCCGCAAACCGGAAAGCGTATAATCATAAGCTGCTCCGATTCGGAATTGCTTACTAACAAAAATGACAGTGTTGATATTGATCGCATCTCCCGTACGATACGACAAGCCTAGTGCAAAGCGTTTGGAAAATATGGCCGACAAGTTAAGGTGTGCTTGGAATGGTGCCGCCTCTTGGAAACTTAACAAAATAGATGGACGTAGTTCCACTCGTTCACCTACGGGCGTAATAAAACCAATATTTCCATAAAAGTGAGGTTTCAAAAATTTTGGTGTAGCATCCGACTTATCAGTATCTATTGAAATTAAAGTTGGAGATGACAAACCAAAGTAGAATCGATCACTATTGTAAAAAATGCCGACACCTGCGTAAGGATTAGCCGTTTTGACATCTGCCGCATAAAGTGGATCTCCAGGATCTACTTCCAAATCTTGAAAATCAGTTCTAAAAAAAGCTGCTCCTGCTTTAATACCAATGGCAAACTTCCCCTCTGTTGTTCGAAAACGATAGGCATAATTGAGTGAAAAATCTGTACGGCGATCTACTCCTACCTGATCGTTAAATAAGGTAAGACCTACTCCCACATTCTCTCCAATTGCGCCTTCCGCTCCACCTAAAAAAGTGACCGGTGCGCCATCAAACGAAAGCCACTGTTTTCTGTAAGTTGCGTTGATATCCCAATAGCCCTGGCTTCCAGCATACGCCGGATTAAAGACTAGAGAGTTGAACATATATTTGGTAAACATGGCATCCTGTTGTGCAAACCCTGTAGCCAAAATTCCTGTTAAAAAGACTATGATGACAATTAACTTTTTCATTGTTATTATTTTTTTTCCTTTGGCAAATACTATGACTTCAAACTTGTTTGTTTTTTTTTGCCAAAGCCGTTTAATTTATTTTTTTAAAATAAGTCGTCAGGTATCTAACGACACCTGACGACAATCGGATTAATACCTCACGTCGAGGTAGCCTGCTTTTTTCTCGCCTAGGTCTTTAAATTCGATGATATAATAATAGGTTCCTTGAGGTAATGCTTTCTCCATTTTACTAACGCCATCCCAGTTGGGTCCTAACTCATAATCACTCTGTTTATAGACTACATTACCCCAGCGATTATAAATGGTGATTCCAACGCTTTTACATTGCTCCACTCCCACAATCTTAAACTCATCATTAAAGCCATCTCCGTTTGGTGTCAAACCATTATTGACGACAATTGTGTTCAAATTACAGCAGCTCTCTACTGTTATATCTTCGCAATAGGTTTCCTCCCAACAGAGATTCCCATCTGCATCCACATTTTCAACTTCCATACAAACATTGTACACTCCCGGCCATCCGAAATCATGAGTCACTGTTGAATCGCCAGATATGGGTCCGGTATCAGCGGTGCCATCACCCCAAGTCCAAGTCACCTGATGACAGGAATCGAGCGCCAGACCTTTTACGGTAAGCGTATCACAGACCGCTAGTGTATCAAATCCCATGTCGACCAAATCGTAAAAGGAAGTAGAGTCAGAACAACAACAAGACGGTATCACAATGGAGAAGGTGTCACTTTCAAAACAACACCAACTGTCACCCGAAGTGGTATCCTCCATTCGCATTTCAAACTTCAGGGTATCTCCAGGTACGGCTCCCGTTATGGTAGTACTACCTGTGAAGCTGTTGCCAAAATTCAATGCCGGACTTAGTAAAAAACTGCCATTGGCAAATTGAATTGGATTAATAGGTGGTACCGGACGTATCTTAAGCATATCTGCTACATGCGCCGGATTCGAATTATTGACAACAGTAAATGTAAAGTTGTAATCGCCATTCTCTTCACAATACAATTGTGTATCTGTCAAATCAACACAGTTGTAGTCATCAATACAATCGAAGGTCAAAGTATCCGTGCAAACCACCATTGAATCTCCATCCAACCATCGCACGACCACGTCCTGAGGTGTTTCTCCAGGGTCAATTCCGTCCAGGCAGAAGTTGACCAGATCATCATAAGCAGTGGTTCCATAGGGCAATTGATTACCACTGAGTAAAGCCCATTGTATTTTCGTTGCCGTTGAAAGTGGGTTGTGCCAATTTGAGGGACTTGAACCACCTGTGGCGTGATTTCCAAAAATAACGCCCACCGTCAGCACCTCTAGTTCGATGGTATAAATCGGATCGGTATACAGATTATTAAAGTCCAAAGTATGGCAACAAGAGTCAGACGTTGACTGATCAATTGAAACAACTAATGAATCACAATCTGCCGGTCCACAAGGTGGAATAAACAAGGTATCCAATTGTGTATTATAGCAGCAAGTGTCTCCCATGGCGTATCGCAAGCGATAGCGTAAAACCAAATCCTGCGGTGCAACCGGGAAGGTACCTGTCGTTTCGATACAGGCTGTCACCTGATGCGAATCACCTGGATTAAATGGTGTCGGCAATGGAAATATTCCACCTGATGGGCTGAAGTAAACAGATGCGGGCGCCAGAATACTTACATCCAAATAATCCGCTGAGAATGGTATTGTTGAGGTATTGGTAACTGTAAAAGTATAACGGTACTTGCTACTATCTTCCACACATTCTATTTCGCGATCAGAAATATTTAGGCAACTGTAATCTAGTGGAGGCACCTCACATTCAAATTCCAAGGTATCGGTACATGCGATGTAATCTTCACCAGCGCTGTTTTGTGCATACCACTTGACAACAACTTCTTGCGGCACTTGTGAAGGGTCTGTAATTCCGCTTAGGCAAAATTGCATGATGTCCTGTGTTGTTCCGAAAGGAATATAACTATTGTAATTCCACCAGGTAATACTAGTCTGACTCGAATTAGCCAATACAAACCAATTCGCTGCATCTGGTCCGCCCAAAGCGTGATATCCAAAGATGACACCAGGTGTAATAATTTCGGTTTCTACTTTTGTAAAAAACGCGTAACCACAACTGTCAACAATGTCTAGCGAATAACAGCAATCCGCAGAATCCGTTTGCAATTCGTCGATTACTAAATCTCTTTCATCGCAGGGGTTACAGCAATTCTCCAAAGTGATACAAACCGAATCAGCAGAATGACAACAGTCAAATTCACCAAACAATCCTAAGTCAAAGCAAACATCCGTAGGCGACCAAACTGGATTAGGTGCGATAATTTTCACACACATCGTCGTGGAAGTTGCTCCTGATGGCAATGGGTTTGGGCTTGTTGGTATGGCAATAATATTGGTTGGCGATGATACACTACAAAAGCTAAAAGCAAATCCAGGATCCAAATCTTCAAGCACAATTTTATCCGCATCAAAACTACTGTTATTGATCACTGTAAAGTTGACGAAATATTCGTAGGGGTTATCAGGATTACAGGCCACAGTAATATCATCCATGTTCAAACAAGGACCAGGGACTGGAGGGTCACATTGTCTTTCAATTGTTTCAGTGCAAACCTCTCGTTTTGAACCATCAGGTAATATTTGGTACCAACGATAAATAAGTGTTACAGTTGTAGATGGGCTAGCTGTTGTAGGGGCAACACAGTATTCGAGCGCATTGGGAGAAGGCCCTGCCGGAATTGCTCCACTACTATGTTCTATTATCAATTTAGAGTTGGTGGGAGTGGATTGCCATCCAAAACCAGAACCAACTGCCAATGATCCAGTATTAAACTGCCAGTCAGTTGACAGCATTTCTACTTCAAAACAAGTGATACTAGAGCCAACATTATTTGTCAAATCCAGGTCATAGCAACAAGCATTTGGATTTGGATCATCGTTGGTTATCACAGACAAATCATCACAGCAAACAAAAGGCACCAAAGAATCACAGGGTGGTGTAGAATTGAGAATATTTAAGGTAGTAGAACCGAAATTAGCTACAATAAACTGCCGAGGCAATGCATTAGAAACAGGATCTACATTGGCATCAACCACTCCTGAATAAGCACCTCCATTACTTGAAATGGCAGCACCAACTGATTGCACATTTGCCAAAGTTGGCTCAAAATGAACCAATGTAATTCCAATGTTGTACGGTGAAGATTTTAAAAGATTCGAATTATTATATGGTTTCATTGCTGAACCACCACCAATACATCCACTTGAAGGTGTAGCGTAAGCTCCGGCATCTGTAAAAACAACGAGCAAGGTCACTGCTCCCGCACGGCCACTTAAGCTAGTGATACCCGAAACAATGAGCGGATTCGCCGTACCATCAATCGCATTAGACAAAGTACCTAATGCCTCATTCAGGTCGTCACCACCCGAGGAAAAGGTGCTCGGCCGAGTTATACTTTGCGCAGTAGTTGCCGTTGTAAAGTCATGTTCAATATGAATTTCGTCTCCACAGTACCCCGCATAATGTGTCACCGCAAAAAGGGCATCACAGTAAGCGCTATCAATTTCTAAAATAGAATTTTGCGCCAGTGTGATCATTCCATTAAACTCTGATGTGCTAACCGATCCTGAATTATCAAGAAGGAAAATTACATCGACAACTGCGTTGCAGCAGGTATCAGGTACCGTGGGATCGCAGGGCACGGAGCACTCATTATAAAGCGGTGTGAATTCAGGTAAGAAACCTTCTCCTTCGTTGCCAGGTTCAGCACCATAACTTTCTCCCATACACATGGAAGTGGGGTTTACATCTACACCTGCATCACCAAATAAAGTTTGAAAATTTACGTTAGACGGAACACCACCACCACTTACCCATACGAATCCAGTTCCGCCGCCACCTCCAGGGCCAAAGCAAGCGGGATAGGAGACGTTTTGCGAACCACCGTTTCCTCCGTTGGCTTCCAGTTGAATATTTGTGGTTCCATAACTTGAAACATCTAACAATATAGTTCCACCTGCTCCACCGCCGCCAGCTCCATCCCCAAGGCTATTAGGGATTAGTGGCACAGAAGTTCCGTTGGATTGAATTTTATTGTTATTCCCTTCAATAGTGTTGGCATTTAAGAATATCATTCCTCCTCCATTACCACCAGAATAGGCACCAGCCAAATCATTGTGATCACCTGCTCCACCTCCACCGCCGAGAAAAACTTTATTGTCGGAAAGATTGTAACTCAATGAATAGGCTCCTAGTCCACCAGCATTTCCAAATGAGCAAAAGCTCGCTAGATTTCCACCTTGGCCACCCATAGTAAAATTGCCTCCTCCTGCTCCTCCACTGTTGTGTTTATTTCCACCACCTCCTCCATTGGCCATCGCACCTTTACCTACTTCTTGGCCTGGGATTGTGATGGCAATACCTTCGCCTTTTTCTGCACCAGCACCTGATGCAAGATTATAGAAATAGTCGGCATAACCGGAACCACAAGACCCATCAGGATTGGTATCTTGTATCCCGCCTCGAAAACCTAATTCAGAAACATTTATGTTTGAATTGAGAGTAAGCGTGCCCGGCGTTTCTAAGGCAAGGATCCCACCTGCGTTTCCATCCCAGGGGCCCGCAGTAAGCGTTGCTACAACCGTAGGATTGGGGTATACAGGGATTCGCACCAGTTGTACGAAAAGTGCAGGATCATAATCCCGGATAATATCACATTCGAAGAAAATGATATTCGCATCTCTTCCTATAATGGTCAATACCTCATAGTTACCCGCACTCCCGTAATTACTAATAGCTCCGTAAGAGGCGGTATTTGTGGAATCGACACTTGCTCCCTTCATTTGAATGAGCAGTACTTTTTCTCCTGCATTAAAGGGAGCGGGCGAGTATGGTGCCGCGACATTAACGCTATTGGTTCCAACAAAAGAAACTTTGGCATAATCGTTTACAACACCTGAAATAGATTGCGCATCTATCGATTGGATTATGCTGCCAAAGGCGACAAGGATGATTAAAATACATTTAAATACTTTCATAGTAAATCAATTAGTTTAAAAAATGCCTACTCTTTTATTTTAGATGGGTTTTCGGCATGCCCCATTTCTGTTCATAGGTTTACAATTCATCTGTATATCGGAGTCGCATTAGAAATCTTACCTTCTCTGTGCGTTTTTAATTTATTTTTCTAAAGACACGTTTAAAGTCGCCTTCATCCATCAAGTCTTTAATCACCATTTCAATATTTTCTCTGTTGCATTTCTCAACCATTAGCATGCCTTTTACCCAAAAATATTTTCCACCTAAAAATGCTCCTTTTTGTTGGTGAAGAGATTTAAGTGTCTCCAAGTTTTGATAGCTAAAAAAAGAAGCAATAAGTTTGTCTCCATTTTCCATTTCCACTACTACATCGGTATGTAGATTGCTGTGATTTTGTTGGCTTTGGATCTCTTTTTCTGAAGACAAATAAATTTTGATTACTTCCTTTTTCATAGTTTTTATAATCATGTTTTTTTGGTGTTATTTCAATTCGACTAGTCTTGATGAAACTAAATTGGGTAGAATTGAAGTGGCATACAATGCAAATTTGACCATCGGTTGATGACATGGTACGAATGGAAAAGGAATGGGAATCCGAATTGGAATTGCAATGCCTTCTAACATGGCGGAATGAGAATAATCGAATACATCATGGACTAAAAAAACACCCTTCGGCTAATAAAAGCCAAAGGGTCTAACATATATATACGCGATAAAATTAAAAACGAAAAAAGAGGGCTCACCTCATAAGCAGGTTACTGCGTTGGCCTGCAAGGCGAGGAATTAAATTTAGAAAATCATTACGCTTACGCCGAGCTAAGGGCACATAAGCATTATCTATCATGGTAATGGTTCCTTCTTTGTGAAACTTCTTTATCAATGAAAGATTGATGAGAAATGACTTGTGTGGTAAGAAGAATCCAAATGGTTGTAATATCTTTTTGAAGACACCCAGATTATACGAACTGACAATGTCTGACCTATCTTGTGTGACAACTCTGGTGCATTTTTGTAAGCCCTCACAACGAATGATTTTGTGTGCTGGAATAAATTCATAACCTTCCATGGTAGGAATACCGATGAGGTCATTTTTAAATTTAGTTAATTTGGAAAAAGCAGGAAAAATCTCTGTTGCTTCCTTTTTCCGTTGGACATTAAATTCAACGGCATTAGCCACAGCTATCAATTCTTTATCTACAATCGGTTTGGACAAATATTGAATGGAACACTTTTTCATTACGTCTAGAGTTAGACTCTTCTCGTTGGTTAAAAACACAACTTCCAGATCTTGACTTACCTGAGTACTCGACAGGTTAAACAATGGTGCACCGCCAGTTTCTACATCTAAAAAAAGAAGATCGGGTTTCCTTTCAAGAATAACTTGATTCGCCTGCTGCAAACAATTGGTAGCAGCAGTCACTACCACATTGGGGCAGCATTCATTAATTTTGTTTTCAAGCCGTAATAATGCATCTGGCTTTTGGTCTAGTAATAGAGAGGTAATCATGTTTGATTATTTTGAGGGTTACTTTTTATTTCTTCTTGTCAGAATAAAAAATTAAACACAGAACTATTCATTACTAACTTTGTGCAAAGCAGTAAGAATAGTTCATAAATATTAATCAGTTATTTGGGTAACTTCTCCTCAATAGCAGGGACTGAATTATTAGTCTTTTTTCTTTTAGTAATTGGTTTTTATTTCCGATGATACAAGTTTATCCCATTTTAAGTTGGTCAACAAAGACAAATCTTCTATTTTGTAATGTTAAAAATCACCACTTTTTAATAAAAATACACATAATTTACTGATTTTCAGTTACTTAAAATAATGTACTGTAATCTAATTTTCATCCAATGTATCAATCAAAACTCGTCAAAATATTCACTATTTTATCTTCGGAAGACCTACGACAGTTACAAAAAATGCTCAAGTCTCCATTTTTTACTAGCAACGAAAATCTTCAAAAGCTTTTCAAAATCCTACGTGACAAACATCCTGACTTCAAATCATCACAACTCAAAAAGCAAATTGTATTTGCTCGAATTTTCCCTAAAACGAAATACTCTGACATCAAAATCAGAAACCTAATGAGCGAGCTTCGTCAAATGATTGAACAACTATTTACATTACAACAACTAAAAAGCGATCGACCTACTCAAAACAAATTTCTAACAAATGCTTTGATCCAAAAAGGTAATTTGGAATTGATGGACAAACAAGAAATGCAGCTCAAAAAATATATTGATGAGGAGAAGTTTCACACCATTGATTTTTATTCCTCAAAGTACGAGACGCTTCAACTCAGAAAAAAAATAATTCAGTCCAGAAATTATTCTCTCACTGCAGAGCTAATTCAGGAAGCTGATCAAACACTGAACAGTTTTTATCTTTTTGCAAAAATAAAACTCAAACTGGAGTTGAAGAACCTAAGTAAATTTGCTTCATTTCAAGAAAACAAAAACACAGTTAACCCACTACAAAAGAACATCGCCTTCCAAATATATAGTGACTTCAATTCATTACTTGACAACAAGGAAGGTAAGTTATTTTTCTATATCAAAGATCAATACTTTCAAAATTTAAAAAAGATTGACAAAGTCACACAGGTTGAAATTTTGTCTCTAATGATTAATTACACAATTCAAAACATGGAAGTGGATGATAAAAAATTCAACGCTATTGCTTTTGAGATTTATCAACTGGGAATAGCGCATCAAATACTTACACAGTCTCCTTTTCTTTTGGAAGGTCACTTTTATAATATTGTTACAATCGCTTCAAAAGAAAGACAATTTGAGTGGGCGTTTAACTTCATTAATTCATACAAAGATCTCATCAATCCTGTCCAAAAGGCTGATTTAACAAATGCGAGTTTGGCCAATCTTTATTTTCATCAAAAAGAATTTGACAAAGTCATTGAAGTGGTCGTACAGCATCACTTTTCCAATCATGGACTTAATTACGTCACCAAACTCCTCTTAATAAGATGCTACTATGAATTGTTCTTACAAAACGACAGCTATCACGAAGTACTTATTGCACAAACATATAGCTTTGAAAAATACGTTCAACGAAACTCGAATTTCAGTGAAGTCCGTAAAGAGGCAATCTTAAATTTCACCCGATTCGTTAGAAAACTAGCCAATACAAGATTAAAAGGCAAACTAAGTAAATCTGAAAAAAATAATATGCAAGACTTCCTTGTCGAGCAAAAAGTCACTATGTCTCGGTCATGGCTACTAGCTAAAATAAACGAATAAAAAAGTCTGAATACGATCTATTGTACTCAGACTTTTATTAGTGAAGTTGCTTACCTAATGCCCAACAATATCAATTACAATAAAATCAACAGTAGTGGCAGCTCCAGTAATCGCATGCACAAAATCTAATCCCTGAGAGGTATGCGCAGTCAATCCATTCAAACTAGTAGCCGTACTAAAGGCTATGTTTAAAGTTGTACCTAAAGAGATGTCGCTTTGCACCTGAAGATCTACTGATACTGTTGCTCCTGAAGCATCCGTAAAATAAAGTTGTTGACTATTTATCAAATCCAGATTACTGAGATCACCTCCGTTTCCGAAAATAACTTCTACCTGTGTTGATACTACGGTTGCGGTTACCGATTCACTCAAAATGATTTCCGTTGAAAAATCAACTTGCGGCAATACAAGCGCTTGCGCTAACTGAATAAATAAAAAACTGAAACTTGCTAAAAACAATAACTTTTTCATAATTCGAAATTTTATACCATTCACATTTGCATGAATGCTCGTTTAAAAATTTCCCGAAAGGTGGAGGCATGACATAGTAATCCATCCCAAAGCCCAAGTCCTAATCGAGTTTGAAAAAGCATCATTTCAGGACGTCGCTAAACGCCCCTTAGCCGGCTAATAAATGATGGCTTAAAAAATTTGTTAAAAGATTTGAGAAAGATCCATTTGGTTCTTTTGTTTAAATAGAGATCATTTCAAATGCAATTCACCCCTATATCGGAGGAGTGGAGAGAATCTTACCCTTACAATATTTTTTTATTAAAAAAAAACATTAGAGTCAAAATCAAAGTCGAAGTGACCTATAAGCGAGGTACTCCACGATCACGGGAAAACTTTGACTTCAACTTTGACTTTGATTTCGATTGAATTACCTATCTTTCCCACATGAACAGGCACGAAGACCACCGCTACATTGAAGCCTTAAGGAATGAGAACCAAGGGCTCATCAATGAAATCTATAAAAACCATGCAGCTCAGGTAAGCCAGTGGATTTGCAAAAACAATGGCAACATCTCTGACGCAAAAGATATTTTCCAAGAAGGTATCATTGCCATTTACAACAAGGCGCTAGACCCTAACTTTCAACTCAACTGTCCCTTAGGAGCATTGCTCTTTACCATCTGCCGCAACAAGTGGACCGACCAACTCAGAAAAAAAAGTACTCAACTGACGGTAAGAACAGAGATAAAAGAACGACTCTATAATGACCCTCAAATCAATAACACCTTAGAACAGGTAGAAGAAGCTGCTATCCGTGACAATAATCTCGACAGAACTTTCCAACAGCTAAGCGAGTTATGTCAACAACTTTTAACATTAGTCGCCAAAGGCATTACCCCTACTGAAATTGCCTTACAACTAGAAATGAATGAAACCAATACGGTGTACAGACGAAAGAAAGCCTGTACAGATAGATGGCGTGAATTATTTAAAAACAAAATAGCTTAGCACATGAGTGAGGATATCTACAAACTGGTTGAACAGTTCCTAAACGGAGAACTAGACCCGCAACAAACACAGGCTTTCAATAATAGATTGGAAACAGATGCTGAACTAGCGGAGGAAGTACGTCTCCGACAAGACATGCACGGATACTTGGTCAATAAGAAAAAGAAGGGCGATTTTAAAAAAAAATTAGACAATATTGGTGCGGACTACTTTAAAGAAGCATCAGCCCCTCCTGCCAAAGAAATACCGCTCAAACCAAAACGAAATTTCCGCTGGATCGCCATCGCCGCTTCGGTGGCCGTCATTACCATCGCTCTTTACTGGGTACTGGCTCCAAAATCTAGTCTTTACGAACAATACGCCCAGCACGAACCTTTACAACTAACCGAAAAAAGCAGCAGTCAGTCTGCTCTGATAAAAAAAACAGAAGACACCTTCAACAAAGGCGACTATGGTTCATCACTACTGGCGATCAACGAACTCCTAAAATCGCAGCCAACTGAATTGCAATATCTAATGGCAAAAGGTATTTGTCTTTTAGAAACCAATAAAATAAGAGAAGCACACATGATTTTCAACACCATTGCCTCTGGACAAAGTGTTTTTAAATCAGAAGCTCAATGGTACAATGCCTTAAGTTATCTAAAAGAAAATAAACCTGAATTGGCAAAAACGGAGCTGCAAAAAATCCCCACCGATGATCCTGACTGGTCGTCGAAAGTAGCGCAACTGATTAAAAAACTTTAAACCTAAATAATTTCCTAAACTACTTAATTACGCTCATCGGAAATTAATCTTATTTTTGACAAGCCCAATAACGCAACTAAACAAATAAGTGCCTGGTCAAGAATAGATGTTTTTATTATTTTGTGAAACGGAAAACTGCCAAGACATCTTTACACCTCCACAACACCAATTTTATGGCCTCAAAAATATTAAGCCTCGCTTTTTTACTTTTTGTAGCAATACAATTCACTCAAAGTCAATCTACTTTTATTCACCTCGACCAATTCGGCTACCTACCATCTGCTGACAAAGTAACCGTTTTAAAGCGATCCAATCAGTAGCTATAATTCAAACGACAGTTATACCGCTCCTGCTATCATTGAGCTTCGCGATTCGAGTCAATTTCCTATAGGCGTTTATACCATCCGAATTTGGGATGAGCGCGATGGTTTTTCTTTGATTAGGTAGGTGGTAAAACGGTAGGTCAAGGGCAATGGCAATTTTACCTCTTTCGCGAGTACCAAATCACCGCGCCTCAAAGATCGGCAAGCACTTTTTCGCGTAGCAAAAGGGATTGTTGAGCGGGGACATAAAGAATCTATCCCAGCTCAGCAATCCCTCCTATTTGATAAATCAAAGGGAGTGCTTACCGATCTTTGAGGCGTAAAAATACGGAGCCCACATTAACGGAAATTATAATTCCCATTTCTTACAATTGCTCCTCAATCCGCTCTACCTCAGCAATCATCTCATTAATCCGTTGCTCATTCTTTGCAATTTGGCGAGGACGCATTACAAACCAAACGAAGAGTATCCATAGCCCAGTAAATACATACGCTGAGATACCAATCCATTTATTCATCTGATAGATTTCATAAAAATATATCGCCATAAAAGTTGTCAACAGTAAAAAATAGCCTGCGATTACTTTTTGCTGAAAGTTTGCTTGCTCAAGCTTAAAGTTCTTTAGTTCTTGCAAGTACGTTTTACTAGACCCTAACAATTTATCTGCTTTATACATTTTATTATTCAATTTAATTAGAAAAACAATAGCTCCTGATATGGTGAATATGACTCCAAGCAATGCAATTTTAGTTGACATATAATCAAAGTCGATTCCAAACAAGATGGCGAACATAACAGCTATAGTTACGACTAAAGCTACGATAGCCATCACGTTTTTTCGAACAAGTTGATTGCGCAATTTATTCACATTCGCTTTCAATGCTTCCACATCAGGAATATTTAAGGAGTCTTGTTTTTTCCAAGAGTCCTGAAGATTTTTAAAATTGTCCATACTCTTTAAACTTTTGACTTATAAGTTGCTTAATACGATGTACTTTCACTCGCACATTTCCTTCTGACACACCCAGTACTTCCGCTATTTCTTTTTGTGGAATTTCTTCCAAAACCATAGAGATAATAATTCGATCTACTTCTTTTAATTCAGCGATACACTTTCGCAAAAAAGCCAATTGTTCACTAGTATCTTCTATTGGCGAAGGGCTTGGTAGTTGAACTAAAATTTGTTCCCCTATCGTTTTCTTTTTTCTTCCGATCTGACGTAAGCAGTTATTGACTGCGATTCGATATATCCAAGTAGCGATTGCTGATTCCTTTCTGAACTTAGGTAAGTTTTTCCAAACGGAGATAAAGGTCTCTTGCACCAAATCCTTCGCCCAATCGGGATCATTGACGTAGCCCATACAGAGTCTGTAAATCTTGGGGCTGTATTCCTGATATATTTTTTCGAAATTCATTTCAAAAAAGTATTCACCTGTTCCAAATACCAATCTGCATCGTCGTACATGATAAAGTGCATTCCTTTGTTGGCGTAAACCAATTCAGCGTTTTCTAATCGACTATACTGTTGTGCAATCACGGTATCCATCATTTTAAAGTTTGCTTCCAACAAGATAAGGGATGGGCATTTCACTGCTGCTATTTTTTTTCGTAAATCAGTGTTCATCAATTGACAATATATTTCTGCCAAAGTATTTCGATCAGAAGTGAGACTCCATTTTAACAATAACTCATGCTTGGTCTGATCAGTCGTCATCATTCCTAAACTCATTTTTTGAGTTTGTTCAAACTGTGCATCATCCATACTAGCAAACATCGCTTTTGTTTGTGAACAATCAGCCTTTTCACTTGCTTCAAATTCAGCATTAGTCAATGCTGGTAAACAAGGTAAGGCATCTACCACAATAATTCGCTCTACGAGTTCGGGATAATCCGCTGCCAGCCACTGTGCCATCACACCGCCCAAGCTATGCCCAATGATCGTTGCTTTTTCAAGTGATTCATTTTCCACGTAAGTGGCCACTTCCACTACCCAACTCTCTAGTGACGGAAGCTCCTCTGCTTCATGTCCTGCAAAGCCAGCCATCGTCAGAGTATGACACGAAAAGTTAGGATTAAGTTGCTCCAAAGTCGAAGCCCAAACTTCTCCATCACAAGTATATCCAGGAATAAGAATGATATGCTGCTTCCCTTCTCCACTTCGCTCTACCTTAAAGGAATAATCGTTTTGTGCTGCTAAGGAATTCAGAAACAGTAGAAGGGCGAATAAACTGATAACTTTTTTCATGCTATTGATTTTTAGTTTTTAATTAAATCTCTTTTTTACCCTTTAGATACAGGATATCATGAAACGTTACAGTTTTATACTTTTTTTAAAAAAAACAGGGATTTTTTTTGTGAGACGTAGACACTTCAACGAGGACAGGAGGCTCCTGGGTTTGCCTTAAAGCTGGCACTCTTTCGCCAAATGGGCGCAGGTTAGACCCTAGCCTGGCTGATTGTCAGATTCAGACAGATATCGAGCAGACAAGGTGCCTATTTATTTTCGTGGGACGTAAAATAGATAGGCCTTTACGATGAACATACCTGCGCTTCGCCGAAACGGTCAGCGATCACTAAACTGACAAATTAAAACAGAGCGCGACAAAAGAAACGAGGTAAAAGGAAAAAATCGCAGAATTCCACTTAATCTGCTCCATATTTATTCCAATCCTATCTCACCGAACCTGTGAATCAACCAGAGGAACAAGACCCAAAACCTCCTCAGCAAAACTATAAGTAGCGGCATTGACAGCAGCCAAATCTTTGCAATACAGATCAGAAGGGATCACATGGGTACCGACACCAGCAAGTGGCACTAGGCGTTTTTTATTTTCAGCAACAGCGGTAGTAGATGCATAAAATTTTTTGATGGCATCAATAGAAATGACTTTATCATGATTTGTTTCATCTTTGTAATAATAGGCAAGTAAGTATGGTGTTTTTACTTTTTCAAAAGTAGCATGAGTCATAGTAGATTGGATTAAGGATTTGAGGCAAATCAAACCTTCCACTTTATATTCTATAGTAGTGTATTGAGCTCTTGGTGTACCTACCAAACTTGGTAATGTTCGGCGCTCCCCTATTAAATAACGGGCAAGTTGAAGCCCCCAACTTTTCGTCAACATATCGGAACGAGGATCAGCTAAATCAAAATTTGGAGAGTACATGATATGGCCGTGAAAGGCAGTTGGATTTTCAGCCGCTAAATAATTACCCAAGGTACTACCGGTAGAACAAGACATTAGTATCACCGTATCTCCCAATAATCGAGCAACTGCAATTGCTTCCTTTGCTGAATCGATTAAAGCCTTTGGTGTAAGGTCAACAAAAGCATCTTTATTTTTGATGCCATGCCCTGCTAGGCGAGGGATGTACAAATTGCAACCGTATCGTTTTGCAAAATTCTCATGTGTTGGATCCCCTTCCATCGGGCTTGCAGAAAAACCATGTAAATAGAGCACTACATAATTTGTTTTACGTATGCTGTCTGCCCAAATAATACGAGAAGAATTATTGGGTTTTATATCTGCAACTTTAGATTCCCTATGAGCAATATAAGGTTCTATCTGATCTAAGGAAATTCCTAAATGTTGTATATGTGGATTGAAATCTGAGAAATTTGGCTTCGGACCAAACAAATAGATAAGTATTAATAAGACAATTGAAATACCAGTTATCTTAAGTAGCGTTTTAAAAAATTTCATCGAGGAAGTCTTGATTAGAGGGTTGGGAAAGGTTTTTCAAATGGAAATATACACGAGATATTAGCTCCTATAATTTTTGACTTGCCGGAACCAAATAGCCTATCCGGTGGCCAAACTGGCTAGACATATCGCCAGTTGGGAAACCGATTTGCTCATATAAGGTAGGCCTCACGATCGTAGAAAAATTTGACCTTCGGGCTAACAGCTAAACAGTTACAATAAAACCAAGCTACTTTTTCCTCTTCCCCCAATTACGATCCTCGCGAAATTTACGCTTACTCGTAGCAATTTTTCTTTCGTTAAGCGCCACACGTTTATTGTGTTTCTTTTTATCGTTGATTAGCTTTTCAATCAAATCTTCACGACCCAATTTAGTTAACTTTTCACGGATGGCTTGATAGTTTTCACGCTTATGCCAAAAGAAGAAAAGGTGTTGGTTCTTTTTTTCGTGTTTTGACTTTGCAGTATAAACTGGCTTCAAAGTATAGGGGTGCAAACCTGTGTAGTAGGCCACCGTTGCCACCGTCATTGGTGTAGGTGTAAAATCCTGCACCTGCTCCAATTTGAAGCCCATTTCTTTAGTTTCAGATGCGAGGTTTGCCATCTCCTCTTCTGTCGAACCTGGATGCGAAGAAATGAAATATGGAATCAATGGCTGATTAAGTCCATTCTTTTTATTGATCTTTTCAAACTTCTTTTTAAACTCATGAAAATGCTTGAACGAAGGCTTTCTCATCATCTTCAAGGTATCATCAGAAGTATGCTCAGGAGCTACTTTCAATCGACCACTCACGTGATTACAAACTACCTGCTCCATATACTCGTCGAGTGAGCCATCATTATTTTTGTTGTAACTATCCACCAATAAATCATAACGAATACCTGAGCCAATAAAAGCTTTTTTCACTTCAGGATGCGCATCTACCTTTTTGTAAATCTCCGTCATCGGTTTGTGGCTCGTATCTAGGTTGCTACAAATAACAGGATGAATACAACTTGGACTAACACAACGATCACAAATCGACTGTACCTTTCCTTTCATTTTATACATGTTGGCCGAAGGGCCACCAAGATCACTTATGTAGCCTTTAAAATCAGGCATTTGGGTAACCGCATCTACCTCTTTCAGAATTGACTCTTCAGATCGACTTGCAATAAACTTACCTTGATGTGCTGAGATAGTACAGAAGCTACAACCACCAAAACAACCCCGGTGCATATTGATCGAAAAGCGAATCATTTCATAAGCAGGCATGGCACCACGCTTTTCATATTTTGGATGCGGCGTTCTGGTATATGGTAAATCGAAAGAAGTATCAATCTCGTTTTCCGTCATGGGTGGATATGGCGGATTGATCAATAATTTTTGGTCATCGACTGACTGAATCAATCGGCGAGCATTCACCTTATTGGACTCTTGTTCTATATGTTTGAAGTTGGCTGCAAAAGAACGTTTGTCGCGCAAACATCTTTCGTGTGAAGCCAATTCGAGGTCTTCCCATTTTTTGACAACAGGTAAAGGTTCGTCTGCCGGATGTAAAACGGCCGTTTGAGGAATTGTTTTCAGTGAACTGAAAGGCACCCCCTTTTCGAGCAAACGTACAATTTCCCGCAAAGGCATCTCTCCCATTCCCCAAACCAACATATCAGCCCCGCTCTCAGAGAGAATATTTTTAAACAACTGATCTTTCCAGTAATCATAATGAGTCACTCGGCGAAGCGACGCTTCAATACCACCGAGTAATACAGGTACATCTGGATAAAGTTGTTTGAGAATTTTAGAATAAACCGTCACTGCATAATCTGGTCGGTAGCCAGCTTCTCCACCAGGGGTGTAGGCATCTGTAGAACGTCGACGCTTGGATGCCGTATAATGATTGACCATGGAGTCCATGCAACCGGAGGTTATACCAAAAAAGAGACGTGGTTTCCCCATTTTTTTGAAATCACGTAGGTCATCTCTCCAGTTAGGTTGAGGCACAATTCCGATCTTAAGACCTTCACTTTCAATAATACGGCCGATCACTGCCGTACCGAAGGCAGGGTGATCAACATACGCATCACCAGATATCAAGATGACATCTAGTTGCTCCCATCCGCGCATCTCTACTTCTTTCTGAGTAATTGGAAGCCAATCTGTTACAGGTCTTTTTTCATTCATTAGACCACAAAGTTAAGGTATTTTAGTCTAAGTAGCTCAACAAGATCAAATGACTGAAGATAAGTTTAACCTTTGAGCCACTTTAAACCCTTTTACTTACTCACAATATGGCTGTTACTCTTAATTTTATTTAAAAAACAGGCATTTATCAGTAAAAGTCAGACTCAAAAGGGCTTTAATCTTGGAAATTCCAACTTTGTTTTATCTTTGTTGTAGGTTCCAAACAAAATAAACACTGTTTTAATCACAGGTTTTAGCTATCCGCCCCCAAAGAAAAATGATCCGACGACTTATATTAATAGGTTTAATTTTGAATTCGTGCCTATCACTATATTCTCAAAATTCTGAGATTGATAGCCTTGAAACGGTGCTTAGCGGTGTTGAAACTCCAGCTAAGCGTATCCCTCTTTTGCTAGAACTTAGCAAACTTATAACTTCTCAATTTCCAGAAAAAAAATATACTTACGCTCGCGAAGCTCTTCAAATCTCCAAATCTGATGGAACAGAAGAGCAACTTATGCAAGCTTATTATAGGTTCGGACTTGTAAGCCGTTCAAACTCCTCTCTTATCAAAAAAGAGGACTTCGCAATGACTTATGTTGACTCATCTATGGCATTGGCTCAAAAATTAGGTGATAGCCTTTTCATTGCAAACAATTTAGCCCAGCGAGGCTACCTCACCTACAAGCTAGACAAAACAAAACAGGGAAGTCAAAAAGCAACAAGTTATTTTAACAAAGCATTCGCAATTAATAAATCCATTTCTAATGACAAAGGAGCTGCCTACTGTCTGTCCAATTTAAGTTTTCATGCACGACGTAGAAACGAGATTTCTAATTCTTTAGAACTTGCACAACGAGCTTTAGATATTGCGAACAAAATAAATGATCCATTATTAATTATAAATTCAAAAAGTCAATTGGGACGTTGTTTCCTCACAAAAGCAAAACTTAATGAAGCATTAAAGGTTTATCAAGAGGCACTAGATATTGCTATTAAGCACGACTTCAAGTCCAAGCAGGCTGCAATTTATAACATGATTGGTACCATATTAAATAGAATCCCTGACTATGATCTTGCCATTGAGAAAATCAACAATGCTATTGAGTTAAATAGTATGCTAAAGGACACTATTGGCCTAGGAAGTTCCCTTACTAACCTTGGCGTTTCTTATAGCAGAAAAGGAAGCTACGACAAATCATTAGAAGCTTATTTCGATGCGGTGAAATATCTTGAATCTCAAAATGACATTGGTTCCGCAAGTAATGCCTATACCAATATTGGAAAGAATTACAAACAACTTAAAGAGTATGATCGCGCACTAGAATACTACGAACGTGCATTAAAAATAAAACTTGACTTAGAGAATGAGCAAGGAGCTGGTCGAGTTTACAACAACATGGGCACTACCTGTATTGAGCTTGGCGAGTATGATCGCGCGTTAGAATATTATTTCAAAGCATTGGAGTTGCACAAAAAAACAAAATATACAAATAGCGAAGGCATCGCGCTGATCAATATCGGAGAGGCTTACATGAAAAAACAATCGTTTGCACAAGCATTAGATTATAGCTATCGTTCGCTTGATATTTTCAGTGAAATTGGTAACAAAAGCCTTACTTCAACTGCACTCCAAATCATCGCTGAAACCTATATGGAGATGAAAAAACATCCTGAACAAACATCATTATTTCAGCTTCAAAATAAAAGTTCTTTCGAGATTGAGAATATGTTACTTCGCGCCAAAGGTTTGGCAGAAGAAACCAACCGGTTCACCGAATTAAGAAATGCATATATTACTCTGGTTGAATTTTATCGCGAAAAGGATAGTAAGAACGCATTGATTTATCAAGATAAGCTGATGGCTATAAGTGATAGTATTTATCAATCAGACAAATTGATGGCTGTTGCCGAAATGCAAACACGATTTGATCTTAGCAATAAGGTAAAAGAAAACCTTTATCTAAAAGAAACCAATGAACTGATCCAATCTCGCAACAAGTTATATTTAATAATTGCGACTAGTCTGTTTGGCTTTCTACTGGCTGGCGGTATCTTTTATAAGCAACTAAATAATGTCAAAGAAAAATTGGAAGCTCAGAATCTCACTATCGAGGATCAAAATAACCAGTTGACCAGTCTCAACCAAACGAAAGATCGCTTTTTTGGGATCATAGCGCACGACCTTAAAAGCCCTTTAATAGCAATGCAGGGCTTGGGTAAACGCATTAACTTTTTACTAAAAAAAGATGATCAAAAACAACTCCTTGCGCTAGGTGATCAGGTAGACAATACCTCTACCAAATTGAATGATTTGCTCGATAATTTATTGAACTGGGCTTCTATCCAAACCGGAGACATCCCCTACCATCCACAAGCACTTAACTTATTTGACATTGGGGAAGATGTCGTTTCTATCTTCGAAAACAATGCTGCTGCAAAAGGAGTAAAACTGGAAATCGACATTACAGATAACTTACAAATATTTGCTGACGAAAGAGCAATCAATACCATCCTGAGAAATCTGATTAGTAATGCTCTAAAGTTTACTCCAAAAGGAGGAACCGTGTCCTTAATAGCAATTCAAAAAAAGGAGGAACTGTATATTACCATTAAGGATACCGGTGAAGGAATAGATTCCAATCGGCTTGAAAATTTATTTACTCTTGATAAGAAAAGTACGCTTGGTACTTCAGGTGAAAAAGGAACAGGTCTAGGACTTATACTTTGTAAAGAATTGATAGAGATGAATAATGGTATACTAAAAGTAAGTAGTAAACAAGGAGTCGGATCTTCTTTCGAATTTTCATTACCCACTAAATCAACTGAATAACAATTTTTATTAATGGCAAAAATCAAAGTACTGATTGTGGAAGATGAGCCTCTATATGCAGGCCAGTTAGAAATGCTAGTACTCGAACTAGGCTACTTACCTTTAGCTAAAGTAAGCTCTGGCGATATGGCAATTGACATGGTACAAGCGACTCAACCTGACTTGCTATTGATGGACATAAACATCGACGGCGATAAGGACGGAATTGAGACCGCAGCGATCATTCATAAAACGCATAACATTCCCGTTATCTTCATCACTTCTATGCAAGATGATGCTACTTTTGAACGCGCCAAATCAGCTGCTCCTTATGCTTTCATCACAAAACCCTTCAGTGCAAAAAAATTACAACGAACAATTGAACTTGCCATTGCTAGAATGCAGCCCCAGCAGGAAAAAGATAACTCAGCTTGGGCTGACGACATCCTTGTCAATGACAGCTTTTACATCAAAGTAAAAAATACACTGGAAAAAGTTACGCTTACAGATATCCAATGGATTGAGGTAGTGAATCGAGATTGCATTATGCATACCATCGAAAAACCGCTCACTGTTCGTATCTCATTAACTGAGTTGATTGCCAAACTTCCAGAGGAGTTTTTCTTGCAGGTTCATCGAAGCTTTATTGTTAATATCAACCATATTGCTTCGGTTGACTTGACCAACAATCGAATTACGATAAAAGGCAATCAGATTCCTATAAGTAAGGCTCACAAAGACGATATACTTGAAAAATTACAGATTCTCTAACTAAAACAACAGATTTTCACTCTCCCACCTCTTCCTTTTACTACAAAAAGACGGTCATCTACATCAAAATGTAGTCTATCCACAACAACCCTATTGTAAGGAAAATGTAATACTTGCATCTTTACTATATAGAGTTAGTACTAAGGTACTTTCAGTAAAATAGTTTACTTGTAAAGTAAGTCTATTTATTAATACCCCGACCTGGGAAATGATCATCCAAAGTTGACAGAATACCAGGTAACTAAATACGAGCGGATTCTAAAACCTGAATAGTGAGGCAGTTCCAGTGTCAAAACTGGAATTGCCCATTTTTTCCAAATAAGTTTTTCTAAACTTATAACCCCAAAAAATTCTACCAGTCTCATGATTTATACATGGGCTGGTAGCATCCATCCTTCTGAATCTGACTTACAAAATCCTCAATTATTGAAATGAATGAAATGGCGAGAGTTTAACTTTCTCCCTTAAAGACTTTTATGAATTCCGATAGTTTTTTTGAGGTTCTTCATTTTGAAGGACTTTTTTTGTTAGATAAGAAAAAAGGAAAGCCTTTCGAAATTACTTCCGAAAGGCTTTAAGTGATTATGTTTAGTCCAAGGTTTGTTATTCTATAATAGTTTCGCGTCTCATGCTACCACTACAATTGTCACTTACATTGACATTATTTATTCTTCTTCTATCTCAAAAATAAAGGTCAACTTTCCACATTGCTTGTCAGGTGCAGTATAGTCTTTTTCAAAACGGTATTTCTGAGCTATGTCCATCGCTTTACGAATGACAGACATTGTCTTAATGCTAGAAGCACCTTTGTTGAATTTTGAGTATACCACTCGACCATCCCTGTTGACACAAAGATCAATAACGATCTTTCCTTCTTCACTGGTTACTTTTTTTACATCAGCTCTGTAGATCACTTTTCTATTAAAAAGTCCATCGCCAGGAAAATCTCCTACCTTAGTTCCACTATCTGCTTTACCTTTGGTAGCATCCGTTCCATTCTCAGCTGCTTCACCACCACCACTATTAGATTTCGTATTTTTTCCATCCTGCTTTTCAGAACTTGTCTTACCAGTACTCTTCGTCTTTTTCTTTTTATTAGTATTGGTCTTCTTTTTCTTGGTCTTTGTCTTAGCAGGTACCTTTGGCTTAGGATCAGGCTTTGTTTCCACCGGTTTTTTATTTCTGATTGGAGGAACCTTCATTTTTTCCTTTGTCTTGGTTGGCGTAGTACGTACTGGTGGGTTAGGCTTTGTAGTCGTTACCACTGGTGCGCGCTGAGGTACAGGCTCAGGTTTTGGTTCAGGCTTTACTACCTCCACCTCTGGTTCAGGAGTAGGTTCTACTACTTCTTCCTTTACTTGTTCCGCTACCTTTTTTTCAGGAGCTTCTTCTTCTTTTTTATCTCCTTCAGCAGATTTTTTAGAAGAGCTTTTAAAATCAGTAAACTGAACTTCTACAAATTTTTGGTGCTCAGGTTCTGGCGTTTCAAAGGTCAGAAACGGATAAAGAGCTAACAATACGATGATTGTGTTGAATGCTACGGAAAAGGTAAAACCCTTTCGGCGATTCTGCTTTTCATTTATTGATATTGTGTTACTCATCTTCTAAAAATTTTGGTGTTCTAAAATAATCCCAAATTATATAAGGGCATGAACGTAATTGCTATAAGACAATATTGCGCATTCTCTAGAAAAGATACCGTTAAGGAGCTCTTAATATTATTAAAGGAAAGTTTAAAGTGTCCTGTAAATACTACACTAAGTGGTAGGGACTCGCAAAAGCCGAAAACTCATTAACTATTGATTATCAACTATTTATAAATATTTTTGCAAATGTATCTTCAATTTTAGAATTAAGGACTTACCAGTATATAAAATCAGAAAAGCCTAGTCAGACAGCTAATAAATAATGTTTCTCTCTTTAGAAGGAGGATACAAAGGCTCTATAATGCGAATAAAGCAATGCAATACATTAGATTTCCAGTCGATCACTTTACAGATACCGCTGGTATAGATGCGAATAATAGTCGAGGGGCTACACTTGATCTTTTGAGGTTTTAAGAGGGATTATTTGAATGTAATTTGTGCCTATCAAAATAAAACCTAATTCATCACACTTTTAAATCCATTCGCAATGAAAAAGAATCATCTGCTTCTACTCACCTTTCTTGTTTTAACATTAATGAGCTGCCAGCAAAAGGAAGTAACTAAATCACTCAAATCCTCCCATGATCAGGTACATCAACATTTGGTAAATAAAATTAGACTGGGAGATGGCGTTCCTTTGAATCTCAACCTAGCAATAAGATGGAAAGTGGATGATTCGGAATTGTTTCACAAGCAATTTTCAACAGAAGATACTTTTAATTTGCTAATACTCCAGCCACGAGTTTATGAGTTGATTAGTACCGTCGCAAATACTTTTGGAAGTATCGATTCTGTCTTTTATTCGCAACGCCAGACGTTTATTTCTGAAATAAAAAATGAACTGCTTGAAAAACTAGGAGAGCCCGGCGTTCATATTAAAGAAGTGATTTT
>CAKZUK010000065.1 GCA_937921775.1 uncultured Saprospiraceae bacterium | reverse complement strand
ACCGGAATTGCCTCTGGAAGTTCGGAAGGAACTTGGATTTTATTATACTTCTAATAATGAGCGATAAAAGAGTTGGAAGTTAGAGGCGGGAACTTGGATTTCACTCGATCGCGGGGCTCCGCGTTAGAAGGAACTTCCCACTTCCAAGTCCCTACTTCCTACCTATTTTTTTTACAAAAAAAATAAATCATGTCAAAATTATTTCCAGTAATCAACTTCAAAGAATGGATCGATGAACATCGACATTTACTAAAGCCACCAGTCGGCAATAAATGTGTTTGGGACGGTGGAGATTATATCGTAATGGTAGTAGGAGGTCCTAATGCTCGAAAGGACTATCACTTGAATCAAACACCTGAGTTTTTCTATCAGGTAGAGGGTGATATCGTTTTGAAAGTCATTGATGAAGGTGAGCCTAAAGACATTCATATTCGCGAAGGCGAAATTTATTTATTGCCTCCTAATATTCCACATTCTCCGCAGCGTGGCCCGAACACCATTGGTTTGGTGATTGAACAAAAACGTCCGGAAGGAATGGAAGATGGTTTGGCTTGGTTCTGTGAAAACTGTCATAATGAATTGTACCGGGAGCCATTTACGCTTGCTAATATAGAAACGGATATGCCCGTTATTTTTGATAAGTATTATTCTAATGATGAATTGTTGACTTGTGATAAATGTGGCAGTAAAATGGAAGCTCCGGTGGCTAAGAAGAAGAAGGAATAAGAAAATTAGAATGGGAATAGATATTGAAATAGGAATTTCCCAGCGATCGTAAAATCGCGTTAAAGGAAGATTCCAATTCCAAGTCCAATTGACATAACCTAGATAAAAAACAAACATGCGAATAAACGGACATTCACATTTGCTACCCTATCCGGAGCAAATACCGAGCTTCATGAAAGAGAAAGAAATATTCTGGATTGATGATGACCGGAAATTCATGCTCCAAAAAAATTGGAAGCGCCCTGTTACTGATTCAAGCTTTTTCCTTGATGAAAAAATTGAATGGATGAGTCGTAATAATATCGACCATGCAGTGGTACTTAATCTGTCTCAATTATATGGTAATGGATTGCGATTGGAGGAGATGAAACAGGTATTGCGTTTTCAAAATGATTTTAATGCCAAGGTTCAACACGACCATCCGGAAAAATTCACTTGTGGCTTTGTAGTGCACACTGGCTTTGTACAAGGCGCACTCTGGGAAATGGAACGCTGTGTAAAGGAATTGGGTTTACAAGTACTTTGTTTGCCCACGCATTTCATGGATTCGATTGGCACCTGGCGTTCTATTTTTGATGAAGATATTGAACCGATTTTGGAGCTTGCTAATGAGTATAAACTTGCTATTGAAATTCATCCTTATGATGGAGAAAAGTTTATTAAGTTGGAAAATAAAAGTTGGCGTTTTCATTTGGTTTGGATGCTGGCACAATGCGCAGATGCTTATCACTTCTTTACACTAAATGGTTATGCTGATAAATATCCAAATATTCGTGTTTGTTTTGCACATGGAGGTCAGTTGGCTCAGATGAATCTGGGACGGCGAATTCAGGGCTTTGATGGACGACCTGATTTATTTAAAGACAAAACTCATCCACGAAAGTCTGTTGGACATAAGAATATCTTCTTTGACACACTAGTACATGATACCGACTCGTTTGAGTTGATGGTTCGCCGAAATGGTAATTCCACGGACCAAATCATAATGGGGCTCGACGACCCTTACCCTCTAGGTGAAATGGAAAGCGAAGATCAATCGTCCTATCCTGGAAAGCTGCTAGACCTTACATTGGAACGAGGAATTATTACGAAACAACAGCATACGGAAATTTGGGAAGACAACGTTTTGCGTTGGTTGGGCGTGGAGCATGATGATAAACTAAAGGCTCGATTGAAAATTGAGGAAACGGTTTAGCTAATCTGATAAATTTTTTATTTTTTTTCAAAAAAAACATTCAACCTCATAAGTCGATCTTTATCAGCAAGTTACAACCACTCAGTCATTTCGATTAATAAAAGTTTTAAAAATAATTTATGGAATTTCCCTTCAAAAATACGCTTACTAGTAGACGATCGTTAAAAAAGAATTCTTTTACAGAAACCTAATACCATAAGCGGCTTATGAAGGGAAGCTGTAGGTATGTAAAATGCTTGATTTTTTGCTCCGATTTTTCGGAGGCGGCGGAGGATGGGTGGGTCCCACCCTTCCAAAAGCCCGAACTAAATTCCATCTAAAACTACAATCATAATTTTAAAACTCAAAAATATCAACTGCTAACTTAGGACCATAGCCCAGCTACAAATCAAATACACTTTTATAGAATATACCGCTCAATAATGACCTACAACAACAGCTTAGCTTACGCTAAAGAACAAGACGAAAAAGACCCTCTTCGATCCTTCCGCGATCGATTTCACATTCCCACGCAAGCCAACGGAGAATCCTATGTATACCTCTGTGGTAACTCACTTGGCTTACAACCCAAAGCAACACGAGCTGCCATTGAGCAAGAATTAGTTGATTGGGAAAACTACGGAGTAGAAGGACATTTTCATGCGAAAAATCCATGGATGCCATACCATGAATTCTTGACAGAAGCCATGGCAAAAGTTGTTGGAGCTAAACCAATTGAAGTAGTGGTTATGAATACCCTTTCCGTCAATCTTCATTTAATGATGGTCTCTTTTTACCAACCAACAAAAAGCAGATTTAAAATTCTTATTGAAGCTGACGCTTTTCCTTCTGATCGCTATGCTGTAGAATCGCAAATCAAATTTCATGGATACGATCCTAAAGAAAGTTTGCTGGAATTAAAAGCTAGACCGGGGGAAGAATGTGTTAGGATGGAAGATATTGAAAAAATCATTGAAGAGGAAGGCGAAACGATTGCACTGATCATGATTGGGAATACCAATTACTACACGGGCCAGTTTTTCGACATGAAGCACATCGCCAAATTGGGACATACAAAAGGCTGTAAAGTTGGATTCGATTGTGCACATGGAGCTGGTAATGTCAAATTGGACTTACACAATTGTGGTGTAGACTTTGCCGTTTGGTGTAGCTATAAATACATCAACTCTGGCCCTGGAAGTTTGGGTGGATGCTTTGTTCACGAGCGACATGCACACGATAAAGACTTACCTCGTTTTGCAGGTTGGTGGGGACATAATAAAGCAACTCGCTTTGGCATGCGCGATGGATTTGATCCCATTCCCGGTGTAGAAGCTTGGCAATTAAGCAACCCTCCTATCCTATCTATGGCGGCCATCAAAGCCTCGCTTGAAGTTTTTATGGATGCAGGAATGGATCGCCTTTTTGAGAAATCAAAAAAGATGACTGGCTATCTTGAATTTTTGATTGATGATATAAAAGATGAACGAATAGGCATCATCACACCTCGCGATCCTAAACAACGTGGCTGCCAACTTTCTGTTCAAGTAAAAAGTGCCAACAAGGCGCTCTTTGATAAAATAACTGCAGCCGGAGTCATTGCCGATTGGCGCGAGCCAGATGTCATTCGCATCGCTCCGATACCTTTGTACAACTCGTTCGAAGATTGTTATCGTTTTGCAAGCTTACTTAAACAAGAACTACTTCATTCGTAAAGAAATTGAAGTTTTTCTATATTTTTAATAATTACTTTAAAACTAAATTTTCAATTAAACATGAAGAAATTACTTTTTCTATTAGCAATGTGCTCAGCCCTAACTTTTGTTTCTTGTAGCAAAGATGAGGATGAAACTCCTTCCAAATTTATAACTGCTACAATTGACGGCAATGCTTTTGAAGCAGCAACTGTTGGATCTTTCCTTGATAACTCTCTTGGTGCTGAACTTCTTTTTTCAACTGGATCTAATGCAGATGGAACCTTTACCATTGGTTTAAATATTCCAACGGACACACCTGTCAACGCCGCTCAAACAATTGACGAATTTGATTTTGCAATTGTGTTTGCTGATGATGACGACAATGCATTCTACACCACCGGTGTAATTGAATTAACAAAGAACGACACCGAAGCAAATGAGATGGAAGGTACGTTTAGCTTTACAGCTGTTGATGATGAAGATGCTACTAATGTGCATGAAATCACAAATGGTGCATTCAAATTCACTTACTAGAAATATTTTTTTTAGCTATTTGGTTCCCTCTAGTATCTCTTACCTAGAGGGAACTAAATGCTTAGCCTTCTTATAAATTCAATCAATTTACAGCCAAGGACAAATACATGGAAAAGAAAATTATAATTATTGGGGCAGGACTTTGTGGCACTTTACTAGCTATACGTATGGCTCAAAGAGGCTACACGGTTAGCTTGCATGAAAAACGGTCTGACATGCGTAACGAAGATGTGGACGCAGGTCGATCAATCAACCTTGCACTTTCCAGTAGAGGCTTGATGGCATTGGATAAAGTAGGATTAAAAGAACGCATTCTCGAAACCTGTATTCCGATGCATGGTCGTTTGATCCATCCAATTGAAGGAGATAATTTTTTATCACGTTATAGTGGTCGTTCGGAAGATTATATCAACTCCGTTTCTAGAGGTGGTTTGAATATTACCTTGCTGGAAACAGCAGATGAATTTGACAATCTCACTATCCACTTCAATAGTAAATGTGAAAAGGTTGATCTAAAAGGTGCCAAGGCTACATTTAAGAATCTAGTCACCGGAGAAGTGAAAGAAGAAGCGGGCGAAATCGTTATTGGAACAGATGGAGCTGGTTCTGCTGTACGCAAAAGTATGATGGGGCAAACGACCCGATTGCTTTTCAATTATTCTCAAAATTTCCTTCGCCATGGTTACAAAGAATTGAGTATACTTCCAACTGAATCAGGCGGCTATCGTATTGACAAAAATGCTTTACACATCTGGCCACGCGGTAGCTTCATGATTATTGCCTTACCCAATCTAGATGGTAGTTTTACGGTCACCATGTTCCATCCATATGGGACTGATATTGGTTTTGATAATTTAGATACTAAAGAAAAAGTACAATCCTTTTTTGAAAAATATTTTCCAGATTTGATTCCGCATATGCCACATTATGTAGATGAGTATTTTGAGAATCCAGTGGGCACTCTTGGTACTATTAAATGCTACCCTTGGCAAGCCTATGGAAAAACTTTAATTATGGGTGATGCCTCACATGCGATTGTTCCATTTTATGGACAAGGTATGAATTCATCCTTTGAGGATGTACGTGTTTTTGACGATTTATTAGACCAACATGATGGAGATTGGGAATTACTTTTTAAAAAATTCCAAGAAGCCCGCGTTGTAAATGCAGATGCTATTGCTGATTTGGCGATTGACAATTTTCATGAAATGCAAGACAAGGTAGATGACAAGGATTTTATGCGAAAGCGAAAATTAGAGATGCAACTGGAGCAAAAATTTCCGGATTATTATTCCAAGTATTCATTGGTTACTTTCAAGCCGAAACTCCCCTATTCGGAGGCAATGAAACTTGGTCGTGCTCAGGATGATTTACTTTTAAAGCTCTGTGCAGATGGTGAAACTGATGTTTCTCTGGAAAAGATTCGAGAGATGTTGCGGGGACTGAAGTCTTAGTTAACTTGAAATCGAAATTAAAGTTTGTCCACTTCCTCTCAAACCTGTGTATCTTGGATACTTTTACTTTAATTTCGATTTCATGCTCAGTTTTGTAGGCTCACCGATTAAAGTTAATCAAACTATCTCCCGACACTTACTGGTATTATTTCTTACAATCTTTAAGCTTAAAGTTAGCTATTTAAAATCTGTTTTATTTTGAAGAGTTGCGTCAATCGATTTTTTTTTATAAATTAGCATACCTCATTCAACTAATATAGTTTCCCAACTTATACGTTTTATATTGCTAATTGACCTCTTTCTATTGCTAATGGACTACAAAATTGTTATTTTACTATGGCTATCTATAGTGTCTGTATCAGGCAGTGTATACTTATATTTTAAGCGTAACAATAAGTCTTTTAGCACAACTACTCTGTCTTTGTATCTTTTAATTTTAGGCTTGATTTTCTTTGAGTCATTTGTGTTAAACCTCTTTGGCTACGATAATCCGAATCCATTTATTGTATTTTATTCCTATATGTTTTCGGTATTGTGCCTGGCTTTACCCCCCACCTTTTACCTATATGTTCATTCCTTGGTAAGTAAAAAAGAAGACATATATGACAGCAAGAAAGCACAGGTTTTGTACGGCCCTGCCATTACACTTTTTGTCATCAATTTGTTTTCTTATATCGCCCTATATAATACCAACTCTAATCCTGAAAATTTAACCATGATTGAAACAGTCTTGAGGTATTGCAACTTCATTAGTCTGTTTTTTATATTCTTTTTACAAAATGTATTTTTCATTTTCTCTTCTTGGAGACATTACAATAAGCAAAAACTTATTCTTAACAATACAGAATCCAAAGAATCCAACTTTACATTAAAATGGATGTGGTCTTTCATTATGCTATATACTGTTTTGATCGCAATGCTCTATTTGTTCTTACTGAGTCCGCTTTTCCCAGGAAAACTTATTTTTAGAATATTCACACTCTTTTATGTTGGAGCTGTTATTTACTTTGGCAGTAAAAACTGTCAATTTATTCTTCAAAATACTCAAACCCAACAATTGGATGATGGTAAAAGAGAAGAGTTAAAACAAGTGCTCATCCAATACATGAAAGAGAATAAACCACATCTCAATAATGAATTAACTTTAAAAAAGTTAGCACACGAGCTAGGTACCAATAGTAAGTATCTTTCCTATCTCATTAATAAAGAATTTGTGTGCAATTTCTCAAGTTTCATTAATTCATATCGAGTCGATGAAGCCAAATGTCACCTTTCTGATCCACAAAAAAATATTTACACCATTGAGTCTATCGCTCAAATGACAGGATTCAAATCAAAGTCTGCGTTCAACTCCGCCTTTAAAAAAGAAACCAATCTAACCCCCTCTAAATTTAAGACCCAACATCTCCGAAATGCTTAAAAAAAACAGGCTTCCCAAAGAAATTGGAAAGCCCGCATTATAAAAAATTAATTCTTGTGCTTCTTTAATATTTTATAGTATTACTTCGTTTTTTTCTAAATAAGAAGTTGCTCAAAAGCTATAGCTAGAATAAGTCATAACTTTCAAACAACTTCTATCTTAAAAAGCACTTACTTTATCAAATTCAAATCTCCTGAATACCGCTCAACCCTACCATCTGCAAACTCAACCTCTACATAATAAACAAACACTCCTGGATTAAAAACCTCTCCTTTAAAGAATCCATCCCATCCATCACGATCATCATTCGGTTGAATATTATCGATAGTATACACGACCTCTCCCCAACGATCAAACACTCGCATCGTATTTATTCTGACAACTCCTGTACCTCCATAAACCGTAAACACATCGTTTCGTCCGTCTCCATTCGGAGAGAATGCATTCGGTATATACACCAATCTGTCTTTTCGTACATACACCCTCACTTCACTTTCAGAAATACAACCCAAGGTATCTATCACATAAGCAGTATATAATGTCGTCTCCGTAGGATGCGCTATATTATCAAAGCAACTCACACAATTCAAGGTTGCTGCATTCTCCCAAACAAAGGTATCTATCTGCCCCGGATTGATCGACACCACAGCATTCACTGATGTACTATCTCCCAGTTGTATTGTATCCGGATTTGCAGACAAAATCAAAGCCAACTCTGTCGGTTCTTCCAACAGGACTGTTGACTCCCATTTACACTGATTCGCATCAATAATTGTCAAGTCATAATTCCCTCCATCCAAAGCTCCAAAGAAAGATTGAGCCCCATAAGAATTCCCATCAAGGAAATATTCATAAGGTGCCAAACCTCCAAAAGTGGAGTCTATCATGATATAACCATCTCCATCTCCAAAACATGTAGGAGAAACCAAGGTGATATCTGTAATGTCTGGTGCGGATATAATCTCTATTTCAAAAGAGCTTGCAGCTGACTCACAATTATTTAAGACTGCCGTCAACCAAAATGTAACAACTCCTGGAGAAGCAGTTGACAACATCGGCTCAAAGCTATTTCCTTGTTCTAATAAATTACCTCCCAAAGCTGGATCATTGTCATACCAATTATACATACCTCCAAGTCCAATTCCTGTTATAGACGGCTCTTCTTCGCCAACACAAATGATCGCCCCCACTGCACTTGGAACATCTACCGTAACCAATGTTCCTTGACAAGGAACACATACCGAAGAATCATCACAAGCTAAAACAGTCATCATATCATTTACCGTACAAGGGTCTCCATCATCACAGGTCATCTCCACTGTCGCCCCAGCAACACAATCGTCAAGTGGCCCTGAACAAGGCACGCATATAATTGAGTTATCACAAGCCAACACTATTTCT
Organism: uncultured Saprospiraceae bacterium; assembly: GCA_937921775.1. Lineage (GTDB taxonomy): Bacteria > Bacteroidota > Bacteroidia > Chitinophagales > Saprospiraceae > CALGLS01. Next base: position 245 of record CAKZUK010000065.1, on the reverse strand, counting down.
ACTTCTCCTGATGTACAAGGATTTCCATCATCACATGCTAATGTCACCGTTGGTGATGTACAATCCAACACAACTCCCATACAGGGTTCACAAATAGTTCCATCTGACAAGAGCACTGTTTCTTCATCATTTGTCGTACATGGATCTCCATCATCACAAGCTTGCGTAATCGTTGCTCCAGGTGTCGCACAATCTCCAGGCACACCCATACATGGTTCACAAATACTGCCATCACAAGTCAGTAT
>CAKZUK010000064.1 GCA_937921775.1 uncultured Saprospiraceae bacterium | reverse complement strand
AAGGTAGAGCTATGCTCCAGCGAACGGAAATCAACATTAGCAACAGCAGATACACCCTGCTCCGCCATATACACACCGTAGATAACGTCAACCGCTGCCATGGTCTGCTTGTTGTGTGTCACAATAATAAACTGCGACTTCGTGGAAAATTTACGGATGATCTTATTGAACTTCTCAATATTCTGATCATCCAATGGTGCATCGACCTCATCAAAAATACAGAAAGGTGCTGGCTTTAAGAGATAAAGCGCAAACAAGAGTGCCGTAGCGGTAAGCGTCTTCTCACCACCTGATAACTGATTGATGCTGACAGGGCGCTTCCCTTTAGGTTTAGCGATGATTTTAATGGGTGACTCCAATGGATTTTCTGGATCCTCAAGTGTAAGGTCACAATCATCGTCTTCGGTAAACAGCGTTCGGAACACTTCGATGAAATATTCACGTGCTTTATTAAATGACTCCATGAACTGCGTGACAGCAGATTCTTCGATTTCTTTGATGGTATCCAACAAAGATTTCTTGGCTTCGATAATATCTTCTTTTTGAGCTGTAATCGTATCAAAACGCTCTTTCATCTCATCATAAGCTTCCACCGCCATTGGGTTGATCTCGCCGTAGTTGTCAAGACGAGACTTGAGGCGAATCGTTTTTTCTTGTAGCTCTTCTTGGGTAAACTTAGTAGATGGTTCTATCTCCATCACTTCTTCTACCGTCAAGTTGAACTCAATTCGCAAACGCTCACTTATCGATGAAGTGTCTAGTTTGAATTCATTGAATTTATCCTTTAGCGTTTGTGTCAACATTAGACAGTTTTGACGCTTTCTATTCAGGTTACGCAATTCGTCATCAATTTCGTTGATCCCGCCACGAGCTTGGAAGTAACCTTGTTCAACTGCGGATAACGCAGCTTCCTTTTCTTTCTTCTCGTCGTATCTCGTAAGTAACTGCTCAGCCATCATCGCCACATCACTTTCGATCTGAACCATTTCTTCTTTTTCTACTGCGATGGTTCGTTGATTGGTCGAGAGATTTATCTTTATTTCTTCCAGCGTTTTTTCGTTGAACGAAAGTTCACGCTGCAAGGTGTTGACTTTATTTTGTTGACGAATGAAGTCAATATTCTTTGCGTTGTATGAGTTGGAAGCGACGCTTAAATCATCAGCAATTTTTCGATAAGAGCCATCCTTTTCTGAGATACCAGCTTTCGCTTTTTCAACTGCATTTATCTTGGCTACCAAATCAACTTCAATGCGCTGGTTGGCACCACTTAATTCTTCTATTTGAAGAATAGCCGATTCATATTTTACGCGTGCATCATGAAGGATGTTTTCAAAGTTTTCCAATCGAGTAAGGAAGGACACTTTTTCTTGCGAAAGCTTATTTAACTTCTGGCGTTCCTCCGTAATTTGATCGGTTGTGATCTTGGACTTTAGATTTTCAAGCGTTGAACGCAATGAGTAGAATTGCGAAGACAACTTCGTTTCATCCTTTTCTAATTGTGCAATTTCAACTTCTAATACTTCCAGGTTTTTCTTTCGTCCAATCTTCTTTCCTTCAAACAGCCCTACAGAACCACCTGACAAACTGTAGCGGCGCTGAACCATTCTACCGCTCTTTGATAGCAAGATGATGTCGTTGGTACTTAATGATTTTGCAATCTCATCAGAATCCGTAACTAGCACATTTTCAAGCAGATAGTTGATCAAACGCTTGTAAGCAGTCTCCGTTTCGATGAAGTCAGTAGCAGGTTGAGCTCCAGCAACCATGACGGTTGGAGGTGTATAATCTTTAAAAGCATCAAGGATAAAGAAGTTTGCTTTTCCCTTTTGAGAATCACTCAACAAACGGATAGCAGCGTAGGCTTCTTTTACTGTTTGAACCACGTAGTAGTTCAGGTATCGATCCAAATAATTTTCGATTGCAACACGATAAGCTTCATTGCAATACATGACATCTGACAACAAAGGAGCGTTGTCAGACCATTGTTTATTTTTACTCAAAAACTTGATTGACTCTGGAAATCCTTCCAGGCTTTCAACCATACTCTTGGTTAATTTAAATTCATTTCTTTTTTGATCCAGCTTACGGTTTACGTCAGCTATTTCTTTACGAATGGCTTCGATCTTTACGTCCGTTTCAACGATTTCTTTTTGTCGTTGTGCCTCTTTCGTTTCCAAGTCATTCACCACTTTTGCCGCAGCGTCAATAGTCGAATTCACTGCATTTAATTGAACTTCCAATTGTCCAACTTCTACTCCACGGTTTTGAATTGCATTGTGAGAAACACTCTTCTCTTGATCTAGGTTTTCAATCTTACTAATATTGATCGCCTTGGTTTTCTCTAATTCAAAAACTTCACGTTCCAAACGTTGTTGCGTTTGAATATATTCATCCAATTCTTCTTTTAAAGAACCGTGAGAATTTCGAATATCTTCTAACTTCTTTTCTTCTGTATCCAATTCATCTTCGAGGTCAGCCTCTACCCTTTTCTCTTCACTCAGTTGGATTCTTAGCTCATCAATGACATTCGTCAAATCCTGAATTTTCGCTTGAAAAGTAGCAATTTGTTCAGCAAGCTTCACTTGATTTTGATCAATGAATCCTCGCTTTTGTTCGAGAATCTTTTTGTCATTCTCCATTCCACGAATGCCACCAACTAGCGTATTTACAGCACGCTGCTTTTCGCTTAGTTCCTTTTCTTTGTCAAGGTTGGTCTTCTTCTCCGTTTCTAAGTTTGCTTCTAGCGTATGAATACGTACCTCCATTTCGCGAAGGCGGTCTTCCTCGGCGGTAAGAGCTGTGGTTAACTCTTCATGACGTCCTTTGTGTCCTTTCAACTTGTAGTTGGCCAGATCGATACTGAAGGTCTTATAATTGGCTTTTAGTTCGTAAAAACGCTTAGCTCGCTTGGCTTGCTTTTCTAGTTGAGAGAGATTTCCATCAATTTCGAAGAGCAAATCTTCAATACGATCAAGGTCTTCCGTTGTATTTTTAAGTTTATTGAGCGTTTCGTGCTTACGTTTTTTGTATTTAGAGATACCAGAAGCTTGCTCAAACATCTTACGACGTGAGTTGTTTTTGTCATTCAACAAGTCATCGACCATCCCCAATGCAATAATGGAGTAAGAATTGGACCCAATTCCTGTATCCATGAAAAGGGTTCTAATATCCTTTAGACGACAGGCAACGTTGTTGAGACGATACTCAGATTCACCGGATCGGTAAAGCACTCTAGAAATCGTAACTGTATGATATTCAGTAGGTAGGAGGTTTTTAGTATTCTCAAAGGTAAGTGCGACAGAAGCCATACCCCCTGCTTTCTTCTTTTTGGTACCGTTGAAGATCAGGTTTGACATTTTCTCCAGACGGAGTTCTTTACTCTTCTGTTCACCGAGCACCCATCGAATAGCGTCCACCACGTTGGATTTACCTGATCCATTCGGTCCTACAATTCCAATGACATCTTCATTAAAATTGATCACAGTTTCGTTGGCGAAACTCTTAAATCCCTTTATCGTTAAGCTCTTCAATCGCATAGCCGGCAAAAATAGAGAAATCTCTGTGATTACACGAGTTTCTAGGGAGAATAATTACTAACAAATTGAGTAGTTTTAAAGGACTGAAGCTTATAAAGTAATGATTTATCGCTGAGCATTATGCTTCTGTGAACTTCCGCCCTCCAAATTTCCACTTCGAATTTCACTTTCCTTAGCAGTCAACTGCATTTTAGATGCATCCCCCATCCACAAAAACGCCTTTAAGTCAGCAGCGGATTGCGAAGGAATTTCTTCCATGGGCAAATGGCCTACATTCTCATACATAATCAAATCAGAATCAGCAATATCGGTTTTAAACTTCTGTGCATTATCTGGAGTGACCACAATGTCTTTATCTCCCCAAATCAGTAAGACAGGCAGGTCTAATGTTTTCAATCCAGCAGTGTGATCTACTTTGGTTTGTCGAACCCGATCTACAAAGGCTTTTCTGTTTCCAGTTCTTAAAGCCAGATCAAAATATCGATCGACCATTTTTTCTGTGACCAATTCCTGATTAACAAAAGTTTCTTTTATTGACTTTTCAACCAAACTTCTTGGGGTACATTTCATGAGTAGACGGCTGGCCAAGGGATTGTTGGCTAGTTTGTAAATCAAGGGGCTGCCCTTAGTCTGTTTCCTTGGATAGCCGCTTGAATTTAATAAAGCCAGCTTGCGAACTTTATGAGGATGATTTAATGCGTAGGTCCAAGCGATGTATCCGCCAAATGAGTTTCCAGCCAGATAAAAGGAATCAATATCTAGCTTTTGCAAAAAGCGATCAAGGACAACACTATAGGCTTCCATGGAATAATCTCCATCTGGATGAGGACCAGTTAGGCCAAATGCTGGTAAGTCCAAGGTGATAACTTTGAAGTCTTTAGCCAAGATATTCACCCATTTGTCCCAAGTGTGCAGGGATGAGCCAGAACCATGCAGAAGTACTAAGGGATCTCCTGTTCCGCTCACTCTATAATGAATCTCCATCCCGTTCACTTTTTTAAATCGGGAATCAGAGTTGGTGTATTTTTCTTTCAATTCAGAAACAGGGATATCTGCTTTACAGAAACATAGTGAAACGCCGATCACGAGTGCAAGCAATAGCAATATTGAAAAAGCAAGGATCTTTGTTATTCTCATTTTACTATTAATTTTATTGTCCTCCATCTTCATTAACAAAGCGCTTTCCTGTGTATCGCTTCTCATGACGTTCAAGAAATTCTGTCATTAAGCCTTCTCGTTGTTCTTTGTTAGAAACTGGATTTTCATCATAATTCCCTTTCAGATCTCTTTGGCGAAGTGTTTCATAAAGCGTTACGGCGCAAGCGACCGAGATGTTCAAACTTCCAACCATTCCTTTCATTGGAATAATAAAATTACCATCGCTATAGCTTAGTGCTTCTTCTGTCAAGCCATCTCGCTCGTTACCAAACATCAAGGCGATAGATTCGCTTAGATCCAATTCATAGAGACTCACTGCATCCGTTGACAAGTGTGTGCTGTAAATTTTGTCGTACTTCTTTTTCACTGCCGCAAAACACTCTTTTGCATCTTCAAATAAATAGACATCCACCCATTTCCTAGCCCCTGTAGAAGTTGTCTTTTTGACGCTAAGGTCTTCAGGTTTGAGATTCGGATCGGTGTATAAAATATAAACTTCGTTGATACCCACTGCGTCGCAGGATCTTATAACAGCACCCAAATTATGTGGATCGTGAACGTTCTCTAAGATTACGCAAAGGTTTAGTTGTCTTGCGCGTACGACTCGTTCAAATTTTGCTGTTCGTTCTGGTGTCATGTTTAAATTTCTTTTGTTTAAAATTCCTGATACTTATATGGCTGAAAATAATTAACTAATCAGACAATTATGGTAAAATTACGTTTAAGGCCTTCCACTTTTTATAATGTATTCAATTAAATCTTTTCAAATTATCTAATTCAAAAGTCCATTCTGGAGTTTCCAAAGATCCTTCAATTTGGTTAGAATACCAAGGGTGTCGGCTATTTGGGTTTTTCAAAACATGGAAATCCTGAGCTGGCATATAGCTTTGTCCCAGTAGGAACTTCTTTTCCCCCCTTTCATTTTCAACTACATCCAAGACCAATACTGCGTGTCCAGGGAAACCTCCTTGTATGAAAACATCTCCAGCTACAATATCCTTCATTTGTATTTTTTTCAGTTCTTTGGTCAATGAAGCGGTACCTGCGTAAGAAAATATTTGACGGAGATATTTACGAAAATTTTTATAATCCGTCCCTTTCTTTCCAGTATTCACAAAACTAACTTTATTCCCGGAAACTCTTGGATGTTTACCATTACTCCAATCATCAAAAGCGACTCTATGTCCGCTGGTAAAGTTAAAATGAATTTTATTGAATTCCTTTTTTGAGTAATGATATTCTGCTTTTAAGCGCATAACCGCATCAGCACATTGTTGCAAATCAACAGGGTCTACATCCATTTCTACCACTGTATGCTGTGCTCTTTGGTTCCACTTCATTGATTTATCAAAGAGCTTGACACGAGCTCCTTCTTCCTTAACAGGGAGTTCACGCAACCAAGCTGCGAAGCTTCCTTTTTTTACCTTTGCTCGGATAAATCCTGCTGGAGGCTCAATTCGGTCCGCTAAAATATCATTATTAGAAGCATCCATCATCCAACTATAAGTATGGTCTCCGCTTGCTTGGAAGCTGGGTTCTGAATTTACTTTTATAGATTTACCTTTTGTTTCCTGAGATTGTGTTGATGACTTAACAAGAGGTTTTTCGGTAACTTCTGCCGTCTCATTACAAGCTAACAGAATCACTAAGGAGATGAACAGCCCTAGTCCGAGAGAAATTATTTTCATTTGATTCATAAGTATAATTTTTGAGTATTTAACAAAAAACAATGCGGGATACGAACGCCGGTAAATTGACTTTTCGTATCCCGCATAGAGGGGAATTGTGATTAGAATCGAAATATGAATTAAAATGCCTTTGCTTATAGTGCTGACCAAATCAAGCGAATTTGTTTTAGAAACAAAATTCTAATTCATATTTTATATTCTAACTCCACTAATTTGATTTCTGAAAGGAGTAATCCTTAAACTCTAAAATATTGATATGCATATTTTCATATCGGCCTATCTCTGATAAATTTTCAAGGTTACTAGTCGTTCCTGGTACAGGATCGAATAAGAATTTGGTCGAAGGATAGCTGCCTGGTTCCTGATCTATTGTTTTTTGAAACTGTGTCCCATTTTTCGCAATCAAGCTTCCTATGTAGGACATGATATTGTAACCTAAGAAAGCATCGTCAGAAGGAGATTCACCATATTTATAAAAGTAGTTACGTTTGAAATCTTCAGTAGATACCGCATCTAAATCAACCGCAATTTTATTACTTACATGAACATTTAATGCTTCATAATAATCAAAACTGATTCTTTGATAGTCCATCCATTGCGGCATACCATATACAACTACTTTATTATTTCCTTTTGAGGTACGAATCTTTCTTAAAAGCGAATAAACAAACTTTTCGTTCGACCAAGATGGAACGATAAATACTGTTGTTTTCCCTTCCTTAAAATAAGGTTCCATTTCTACTTCATTCAAGTCAGCTGTAAGGTCTGAAATAACAAATTCTTGAAACCGCTCGGCAACAATAGTACCTTCATATTTAGCGTTCGCTTCATGGAAGTATTTCATACGTTTGGTTTCGGCCCCTTTATTTCTAGTCACCAAAACAACCTGATCCGTCTCATAGCGATCTCGCACATGCTTTGTGATTGCGTTACAATGCGTTTTTAAAGATGGTGCGAATTGAATATAATAAGGATTATCCGTAGTAATCGTAGTACTAGGGCTAAGTGGAGAAATCAATGGTTTTTTATTTTCTTTTGCAAAAGCAGCAACCAATTTCAAATTATCTTTTCGAACAGGTCCAAACAAGATATCTGCTCCAGTCACCTCTGGGCGTTGCAAAAGCGACTTTGTAACGGTTGACGAACCTTCTGTATCTAAAACAGTAACATCAAGTTTTACACCCTTAGAGGATAAATTGTCTAATGCCATTTTCATCCCTCCATAAAAATTAATGGCCGTCATTGATTTTTCATTAATTCGGTTGTTCGAACTCTGTAATTTGTTGGATAAAAAAGGAAGCATTACAGCAACTTTATATCGTCCAAGTTTTTCGGAATTAGGAACAGTTCCGTCATCACCTGCTACTTCCCCAACAGTGTCGGAGATGATTGGAGGAGGCACTTCTCTTGTAGGCTCTTTCCAAGCAACAGTATCCATTGCTTCTGTCACCTCAGAGGTCGTTTCCCATTTACCTGTCTTAGGATTGTATTTACGTTGTCCTTGGATTTCACCCAAATCACTATCTGGTTTCTTCTCTTTTGGCACTTTTTTGAGTGCATCACAAGAAGTCGCCAAGAATAAAATGGTCAGAGCGAGAAACAAGAATTTACTCCCATTCAATTGTCGCAGGTGGTTTAGTACTAATGTCATATACTACGCGGTTTATACCTTTTACATTGTTTATTATTTCACTAGAAACCTTGCCCAAAAAGTCATAAGGCAAGTGACTCCACTCAGCAGTCATCCCATCTAAAGATGTAACTGCTCGCAGTGCGATGGTGAACTCATAGGTACGTTCATCCCCCATAACACCAACGGATTGAACAGGCAATAAAATTGTTCCTGCCTGCCAAACCTTGTCGTAAAGTTCGTATTTTTTTAAACTATTTATAAAAATAGCGTCAGCCTCTTGCAAAAGACTTACTTTTTCAGGTGTAATTGCCCCTAAAATACGGATAGCAAGGCCTGGTCCTGGGAATGGATGTCTTTTCAGAATCTCATTCGGTATATCCAACTCCGCTCCTACCTTTCTCACCTCATCTTTAAACAACATCCGTAGCGGCTCTACTATCTTGAGCTTCATATGATCAGGTAATCCACCCACATTGTGATGTGATTTGATGGTTACTGAAGGTCCGTGAACAGAAATAGACTCAATCACATCAGGGTAAATTGTTCCTTGTCCCAGCCATTTAACGTCTTTGGTAGCCGCATCCTTAGTCTGTGCATCAAAACAATCGATAAAAAGGCCACCTATTACTTTTCGCTTAGCTTCTGGATCTGAAACTCCGTCTAAAGCCTCCCAAAATCGATGTCGAGCATCAACGCCTTCTATATTCAATCCCATTCCCTTATAAGAATCGAGAACTTCTTGGTATTCATTTTTACGCAATAAGCCATTATCGATAAAAAAGCAATACAGGTTGTCACCAACTGCTTTATGCAGCAAAATAGCAGCAACCGTTGAATCTACTCCTCCGGACAAAGCCATTAGTACCTTTTCATCTCCGATTTGTCGTTTCAATGCAGCGACCGTGTCGTCAACAAAAGCAGCTGGAGTCCAATTACCTTTACAAGCGGCAATATCGATGCAAAAATTATGTAGTAGCGCTTTACCGTCCAAACTGTGTGTTACTTCAGGGTGAAACTGGATGCAATAAATTGGTGCATCATAGGCCCCTTCTTTTGATCGGAAAATAGCTACAGGAATATCTTCAGTTCCTGCTAGTACCTCAAAATTATCTGGAAGAGATTTAATTGTATCTCCGTGAGACATCCATACTTGACTTTTTTGAGGTATAGACTTTAGGAAAGGGTCTTTATTTTCTTGAATATTGAGATGAGCTTTTCCGTACTCTCTTTTTTCGGAACGCATAACAGAGCCTCCGTAATGGTTGGCAATATATTGGGCTCCATAGCAAATCGCGAGAACAGGGAGTTTGCCAATTATCTTTTTAAGATCTGGATGGAGTGCATTTTCATCTGTTACTGAAAAGGGACTTCCAGAAAGGATTACAGCCTTTACACCTTCATCAATGCTTTCAACCTTATTATAAGGTATGATTTCGCTATAAATATTAAGTTCTCTAACCCGACGGGCTATTAATTGGGTATACTGGGAACCAAAGTCCAGTATCAATATTTTTTCCTCCATGCGCGCAAAGATAAGTAACCCAACTAAGGAAGCTAATAAATTAAGCTCTTTTTCGGTTTGAAACCTTTTTTTTTATTCAAAAATCTACTTCAAAGCCTTCACTTACTATAGAAAATGTTCGCACCTTATTTAGATGTAAAAAAAAATGAATTTCAAAAAACAATGAATTCAAAAGTAAACTTTTGTAAAAACTTCTATCTTCACGCAGGAAACGAGTTTATTACTATGAAAAAACATTACACTACTCTATGAATACGAAGGCATTCCTAGTCTTATTACTCTCTTTTGGCTGGATTTGGTTCTGTCAACATTGGCACTGCTGCTGGATTACTCAAAGCTGTATGACGGGACCTGCTGTAACAGCGGTGACAAGTCCTAAATCTCCTCATTTGGATAGTCCCTTAATATTCGACTGGTCAGCTTCAGAGCCTATTACCAATAATTCTTATAATTCTTATGCTTCTTCTCTTATGGAAGAACTCACAGACGATAATATTCTGGAGATCACGGGTACCTACGAGTCCGATGAACCAATTCCGGATGGTTATGATAATATGGGAATGGCTCGAGCTGAAGCAATTCGTGATTTATTATCTGATCAAATAGCTGGCGAGCGAGTTCGACTAGTCAGTATGATGGTTTCGGATCGTAAAGGTTCGAAGGAACAGGGTTTTGTAAGCCATACTTTCAAATGGATCAAAGCAGAAGTGGATGAGTCTGAAATTGTAAGACTAGCAGATAAAACAATTATATTATTTCCTTTCAATTCTGCGAGCAACAAAACAGATCCGAAGATGGATGCTTACCTAAGTGATCTTGCTCAAGAATTAAAATCTTCTCGTCAGGTCGTACATCTTACTGGGCATACAGATGGAATTGGTAGTAAAGCCTACAATAAGCGCCTTGGTATGAAGCGAGCAAGAAAGATTAGACGAATACTTATTGCTAAAGGAGTTAGACGCGCTAAAATTAAGCTGCATTCTGAAGGTATGGCGGAACCCGTAGCGACAAATGATACCGATGAAGGTAGATCCCAGAACCGACGTGTGGTTGTGACGGTGGAAGAATAAATGATCTGGGTTGAGGAACTAAATTTGGAACTATTTAAAGTTCAACTATTAAATATTTATTATTAAAATGATTTCATCAATGATACTATTAGCCTTTTGTGAAAGCTGCACTTGGGAAATTTTACCGATGCTTATTGGTGCTTGGTTCTTAGGCTGGTTGTTTTGGTATTTATTTCACAAACCAAAATATCAAAATAAGATAAACAACTTGACTTCCAATATAGGGGCTTTACAAACTGCTGCTCACACTGCTTCTTTGTCAACAAGTGCTCCTAGTGAAGATTTCCTAAGGCTGAGTGATGAACTAAAATCTGCTCAAAATCTAAACCAGGATTTTAATACTCAATTAAGAAACTTAAGGTCTGAGTTGGAAAACAAACAGCATATCACTGCTAAAACTCAATCTAAAATTGACCATTTAAACAATTTGATTAGCTCTTCTAAAGAAAACAATTTAAGTTTAAAAACTGATGTTGATCAATTAAGAGCAGAGCTCGATAAGATAAAAAAACAAAATATTGATCTTCAACAGTTATTACTTAATTCTGAATCTGAGAAAAAAGAATTAAAAGAGACCTTAGATAATCAGGCTGCTAGTAAGGCAAATATTGAACTTGCTGAAGTTGTGGAGCTTACTGAAGATAATAATGACAATGGCCTTGGTATAGATTACGAAGAAGCTGTGAGAAATCAGTTTGTGGAGATGGCGGAACCAAATAAAAAAGAAAAGAAAAATAAAATCATTGATGCTTTTGAAAAGAAAGAGGATCCTAACGCAAGAATAGAAATCACACAAACGCAGCCTTCTTATAATAAATGGCTAGACTTTAGAGACTTAAAAATAGTAGAAGGAGTTGGTCCTAAGATAGAGTCTTTGTTAAAAGAAGCTGGGATTAGAAATTGGGAAGATCTCTCAAATACGGAGCCATCCACTATTCAAAATATATTGAACGAAGCAGGGCCTCGCTATCGGATTCATGATCCTAAATCGTGGCCATTGCAAGCACGACTTGCATTTAAAAATGACTGGATTGTCCTCATCAATTTGCAAAAAGAAATGGGTGGAGGTAAAGTTGGATCTAAAGATAAAAGTAGCCGTTCCAAAGTGGAAAAGCTCGTAATGAAGGCTAAGGGAATCAAAGCCTATGCTCCAGATGATTTGAAGATTATAGAAGGAGTTGGCCCAAAGATAGAAGGCTTATTAAAAGCAGACGGTATCAAAGATTGGAAAGATTTGGCAGCAGCTAAACCTGAAAGAATCAAAGCGGTGCTTACCGCTGCTGGCGACAGATATCGTTTAGCTGATCCAGCAACATGGCCAAGACAGGCATCACTAGCTGCTAGAGGGAACTGGGAAGAACTAAAAGCTTATCAAGATAGACTAAAAGGAGGGATTGAATAATATAATATTACTCTATGCTTTTATCAGATCGTATTTATGAACCAAGAAGCTTGTTAAGCTTTCTAATCTCCTTTTGAGCGAGACTCAATCGTTGCTCTAATTCAATAGAGAACCTTCGTGATTCATTTAAATCAAGGATCATATTCTTCATGCTTTTTAGACCCAAAGCCTCTTCAAACTTGATTCGATCTAAGAAGGCCAGAAAAGACAAGTTTAACTTGTGAGACGTCTCCTCATCTATTTCCTCACCAATTTCTAAGTTTTTTTTCCCCGCTTCGAAACGGTTCGACAAAAGTATCACTTCATTTCTAAAGGGTAGGTCCCATTGTTTGGTGATTAGAAGCATTCGATTCAATCCATCTTCGGTCTCATCATTCGCCACCATATCGTACAAGATTTCAATTTCTTTTGCAAGATCCATTTAGTATTTTTTGAAAAAGTTATCGCCTGAAAATTGTCAGTTAACTTGAATGGGCCCTAAAATTAAAAATTTTTTAATACCTTTCCTAAGGATTGCAAAAACAATCCAACAAATTATAATTTTGCTTAAAACCACTGATTATGAATAAACATTTCCATCTCTTTTTTACAATCCTATTTATTGGACTTCTTTCCTACCCTATTAAGGCTCAAGTAGATCAACCCGTCAATATAAGATATTGTCATCACGCTACTCATGATGTTGAAAAACGACAACTAACAGAAGCTGAACAAGCTCTAATGCTTGCTGGAATGGAACGTAGTGACACCTTTGATCTTATACATATTGCTGTCAACCTGGAAATTATTAATTTCAATTCGGAAACGATTAATGGTCATGCAGATATTACATTTACCTCAAAACTAGAAGATATCCCCGTCCTTCCTCTTGATTTGAGATCACTAAATGTCGACTCCATCATTCTCAATGGTGAAGCAGTGAGTTATGACTATGATGACTTTACACTAAATGTCAATTTACCCAGTCCAATTCCAGTAGGTGAAATGGCTCTTGTTCAAGTTTATTACAATGGGCACCCTGCAACTGATCCTGGCGGATTTGGAGGATTGGATTTTGATGACGGAGTTGCTTACAACTTAGGTATTGGCATTACTTCAACCCCCTACAATTACGGCAGTGGTTGGTTTCCTTGTTTTGACAATTTCGTTGAAAGGCAAACATTTGAATTCAATATAAAAACGGCTAATAATAGACGAGCATATTGTACCGGTACATTTTTGGGGCAAACCAATGTTAGTGGTGACACGATTATGCGCTCTTATTATTTAGATCAACCTATTCCAACTTATTTGGCAGGTGTGGCTGTTTCTTATTACCGAGAAGTCAACCAAGTTTATGAAACAGCAAATGGGCCATTACCCATTCAGTTGGTCGCAAATGCTGGAGATACCACAGCAATGAAAAACACTTTTGTTGATTTAGGTGCTTGCGTTGATGCGATTGAGTCATGGTACGGACCTTACCAATGGGAACGTGTAGGCTACGTTGTAACTCCGAATGGAGCGATGGAGCATCCTACCAATATTGCCTATCCTAGATTTACTGCATTAAACGGTAATACAACAGCCCACAAGCGCCTAATGGCTCACGAATTAGCTCATTGCTGGTGGGGAGATATCGTTACATTAACTTCAGCTGCCAACATGTGGATCAAGGAAGGAAACGCTGAGTATGGCTCTCATCTTTTTACCTTGCACCTTCAAGGGCAAGAGGCTTTTCTAAATCAGGTCAAAACTAATTTTCTCGAAGTTTTGAAAAAAGCCCATTATGACGACGACAGTTATCTGCCTTTGTCTGGGATTCCTTACGAATATACCTATGGAACTCACACTTATTTTAAAGGGGCCTCCATGTTGCACAACCTTCGAGGTTATTTAGGAGACGAACTCTTTTCTAGTGCTCAAACTGATGTGCTAGAAACTTTTGCCTACTCTGCCATTGATGCAGAGATGTACAGAGATCACTTGACTCAATTTACAGGCATTGACATGAGCTCTTTTTTTCAGGACTGGATATTTAGCCCTGGTTATGCTGGTTATGAATTTAATGCAGTGGATTACACCTCTGTTTCTGGCGGTTATCAGGTAGACATGACCATTCAACAAAAATTACGTGGCGCCCCAGCCTTCCATACCAACACTCCTATTGATGTAACTTGTGTGGATGAAAACTTCAATCGATATACAGAACAAGTCATGGTTTCGGGCGAATCTAGCGATGTTAGTATTACTGCTCCTTTTGAGCCGATTGCGACCTTTCTAAATGGTGATCACAAACTAAACATTGCAAATATTGCAAACGAAAAAATTTTCACGGAAGCTGATAACTATAGTTTCTCTTCTGCTGATTTAGATGTTTTTGTTATTGACATTCCGTCAGACACTTGGATGCGTGTAGAGCACTGTTGGATTGCACCTGACCTAGTACAAAACCCAGAGCCAGGAACAAGAGTTTCTAAAAATCATTACTGGAAAATTGATGCCGACTTACCGGAAGGTTTTTTAGCAAAAGGAATTTTCAATTATAGAGGTCCTGCTATTCCAGAATTAGATAAAGATTTAGTTGCCTTTACGGAAGATAGTATCTTACTTGTTTACCGAAAAGATGCTTCTGAGGAATGGCGTATTGAACCACAAACGAAAATGGCGGGACTTCCTACAGATAGAGAAGGTGTCATTCAAGCTGATTCATTAATAAGTGGTGAGTACGCTTTTGCCGTTGGTGTATTTGAAGGTGCTGTTTCTACAGATGAAATTTATTTAACATCTAAGGTTGCAGTTAGCCCAAATCCAACGACAGAATTTGTTACTGTTAGTGGCACACTTTCGCAACCAACTTCTTTGATTATTAGTCTAACGGATGTTGGAGGGCAAGAAATTGTCACAAAATTAATGGGAATGACAAGTCATGACTGGAGCCTAGATTTACAACTAAACCCTTATCCAAATGGTATTTATTTCATAGAAATAAAGAATAATATGGGGCAGGTACTTGGTCAAGAAAAGGTGATTAAAACAACTCCATAAAACTATACCTTCCTGTGATATAAAGACATACACATTAGACTTATATTGTATGTATGAGTTTTATGTATGCTTGCTTGATCTTAATGATGGAGCAAGCATTTTTTTTTTAAGATTTCATAGTCCCGAGGCATGGTTTTTGGACTTTTCAAGAGATATATGCTTCACAACATGAAATTATTATGAGAAAAATCACAACTATGGTTGCTTTGTCAGCCATTACACTGTTTAGTGCCTGTAAGAAGGATAGTGATGTTCAAGAAATAGATCTTGAGCTTGACACACAATTGTTAGATGCAATTGCACTTGCTTCTGACGGCGAAGGTACTTCACGTTATATGATGCCGACTAGCGACAACTTAAACGCTATTCCTCAAGATCCTTTGAATGAATTAACGCCTGCAAAGGTCTCACTTGGTAGACTACTCTTTCACGAATCAGCCTTATCCGTTGGTACTATGAAACCTCTTGGAGAAGGAAAAACTTCTTGTGCCTCTTGTCACTTCGCTTCAGCAGGCTTTCAAGCTGGTAGATTCCAAGGAATTGGAGAAGGTGGCGTTGGTTTTGGTGTAAATGGTGAAGGCCGTCAAAGAGGGATGCTTTACGCAGAAGAAGAATTAGATGTGCAACCAATTCGAACACCAAGTGCAATGAATGGTGCTTACCAAATCAACCAATTATGGAATGGCCAATTTGGTGCTACAGGATTAAACGCAGGTACAGAATACGCATGGACTCCTGGCACTCCTATCGAGACCAACACTAAAGGTTATGAAGGTTTAGAAATTCAAGCGATTGCTGGACTTAAAGTTCACCGTATGAATATTGACATGGCGGTTTTAGAACCACTTGGATATAAAGAAAAATTTGATTTAGTTTTTAGTGATTTTCCTGAAGAAGAAAGATATAGTAGAGAAACCGCTGGTCTTGCGATTGCAGCCTATGAAAGAACACTTCTTTCTAACGAAGCTCCATTTCAAAAATGGTTAGCAGGAGAAAAATCAATTTTATCAGATCAAGAAAAAAGAGGTGCCATTGTTTTCTTTGACAAAGGAAAATGTGTGAGTTGCCATGATGGTCCTTCATTAAACAAGATGGAATTTCACGCACTTGGAATGGACGATTTAGATGCTTGTCCGGAAGAAACGTTCATGACCACTTCTAATGGAAATGAAAAACTAGGTCGTGGTGGATTTACAGGAATTGAAGATGACAATTACAAATTCAAAACGCCACAATTATACAACTTAGCAGATTCTCCGTTTTATGGACATGGCAGTAGTTTCAGAACGATTAAGTCTGTCGTGATGTACAAAAATTTTGCAGTTCAACAAAACGAAGACGTGCCACAAAATTCGCTTTCTGAGTCATTCACACCACTTAATTTGACCGAAGCAGAAATTGACGATTTAACTGAATTTTTGACTGTTAGTTTACGTGATAATAATCTTATGCGATACCAACCAGAAAGTGTCTTGTCTGGAAACTGCATTCCGGTTAGTGACCCAATGGCATCTAGTGATTTAGGTTGTGAATAAACCAGTAAGACTAAGTTAGTTGAACAAAAAAATGCTTCTAGCACATTCAGTGTTAGAAGCATTTTTTATTACATTTTAGAGATTGAAGTTATTTAAAAGAGTACTATTCTTTCTACCCAAACATGGTCATCAATAACAATTTGCAAAAAGTAAACACCTTTTGCTTTATCAGTTAAATCCAATTCCAAATTATAACTTCCATTGGTAAAACTGTCTTTCGCAATAGCTTCGCGTTTTCCGCTAATATTGAGCAGTGAAATATCTAAACTGCCTTGTATTTCTGAATCCATTTGTAATGTCAAATATCCAGAAGAAGGATTTGGCGATAGCCTAAAATCAAATTGATTAAAGAAAGAATCATTCGTGGAAGTTGCGCAAGAACTATTTGGATTAAGTGCAACTACTTGCGTAAACACGTTGGAACAACCCGTAAGTAAATCAGTTACTTCCAATGCATACTCACCAAATTCCGTCACACAATATTCTAGTCCGTTCTCCCCTTCTAATGCTTCGCCTTCTTGGTACCATTGCAGCTCATAAGTAGCCGGCAATTCTTCCTCATCAAAAACAAAAAGTAAATTATTGTTATTGGCAAATGCAGGTGCAGTCGGTAAATCTGTAAAAATTAAATCCATAGGCTCAGAAATTGTGATACAACCATCAGCACTTGTGTATGAAACACTATAAGTCCCTGGCTCAGTAGCCACGAATTCAGCGTCTAATGCTCCTTGAATTATCTCACCGTTTAAGTACCAAGTATTGCCGTCTATATAAGAAGAACTAAGCGTAATCATCTCTCCATCACAAACCTCGGTAGCAGAACCTATCAAAACTGGAACCTCAGGCGCTTCATAAACGATAACCGTATCTGAAGATGTAATCGTACTAACCGGATGAAAGATCACCAGTTCCAGTACAAAACTACCAAGATCAATAACAGGCCCAGTGAACTTATTGAATAAAACGGTACCACAATCATCATCTGCACCATTGATCCCACTATCGTTGTCAATCACTTCGATCAGATAATCTCCATCTTCCAATGGCCAATTACCACTAACTGATATTGGCGGAAAAGTATTTTCAAAAACATTTGAATCATAAATCGAAACACCGCTAGGGTTTGTAATCATGATGTGCATGTCAGGAGCTGTACTAAAATCTGGAAAGGTTGGAAAATCATTACAGTCCGTATCAGCTACCGTAATACTAGTCAAAACGTAACCAGTTGTATCAACCTCTGCTTCATAATTCACAACATAAACCCCTGGTTGATCGTAGACAACTGTTGTTGGGTTTTCATTGCTGCTATTCGTTCCATTTCCAAAATCCCACGAATAAGAATAACCGGCATTACCGTTTGAAGGAACATTGTTAGTAAACCCTACTTCCACAGCACCACAGCCTACATTGTTTTGCATACTAAAGCCCTCCGTTTGACTCACAGAAGGATTAACAACCATAATCATACTAAACGATGCAGATTGAGTTATGCCAAAAACGACTGCATCAATCACCACGTCAACAACAAATGTATCAGCGGTAAATGGCGTACCACAAAAACGGATACAACCGTCGGTTTCATCCGCAGGTATATAAACAGCTTGATCTACTTCCCAAGCCAAACCAGGAGGCACATTTGTCAATGAATTAATGGTTATTTCATCGATTGTTAAACCAGCCGGAATAGAAGGATCATTAGCGTTGACAGGATCTGTCGATTGTGGCAATCGAAAGCTAAGATCTTGTTCATAATAAACGCCAACCGTTGCATCGGGAATGGCACCAAGGTAAATGGTATCTGCTGGTAATCCTGCCGGTACATTAATAACGCAGCCAGGACATTGTGCAGCAACTTCAGCAACAAAAAAGGTAGATAGAAGACATGCAAGTAGAAGTATTCTTTTCATCTTAGAATATTTTAAATGAGGAAGCCAATTCTGTAAAATGACAGGATCAACTTTGGGAGTTTTCCCAATAATATTCATGGAAGTTCTTTCTTGGTGTGTGGAGGAGATAAAAAGTGGGAAGTTAGAAGTTGAAGGTGGGAGTATTCTTCTACCGCGACAATCGCGTTAGCGTGAACTTCTTACCTTCAATTTCCAACTTCCAACAGTGGCAAAGCCACTAAAAATTATTTTTGTAAAACAACTTTCTGAGTCAAAGCATCAGCTCCATTGCTGAAGCTAAATTGGTAAACGCCATTCGCTAACTGACTTCCGTCAAACTCAATAACGTTATCACCAGAAGTCACTGCAATTTGTTCAGCATGTACCAACTCGCCTAGCAAGTTAACAACACGAAATTGAAGTGTTTCTGCAAGCTCAGATTTGATGGTAACATATGTAAAAGCGGAAAACGGATTTGGTGCCGTTTTGATAGTCATGTTGTCGTTTAATGCTTCTTCAACGCTAGTAAAACAAGTTCCTGATCCCTCTTCTTCTAGAGTCATTTCATAATTATCAGTACCAAGTAAAGTGAACAGTTGGTCAAATGACACATCAATTACATTGTTATAAACAGTACCCTCCAAAGTCAATTCATAAGGACCAGGAGCATTCGCATCAGTTGCTGTTCCATAAATAACAAGACAACCTAAAACATCGTCTGGAGTAAAAACACAATCAGGAGGATTACATGCATAGGTTAAACCTTCTGGTGCTCCAATTAAACCTACAACCTCAATAGACTCAACAGTTGCTGTTACAGGAGGACTTGGAATATCAATTGTTTCAGGAATCTTAAAGGTAAGTTGAAATGAATAAGGTTGATTAATACAAGCAGATTCATCAATACCACCTGTCATTGTAACTGGATCATATGGCGGTGGATAAATTCCAAATGCTGAATCAGCATACATTTGATCCGGCTCACAAATCTGGGCTTCCATTTGTGAACTAATAAAAAACAAGAAGAACGCAAGGAGTAATAATTGCTTCATAATATTTGTTTTGTAAAAAAATAATGTTTTTTGATAAAAAAATCTAACGGTTGTCAATCTGCAAGTTATAATTTTTTTAATCAAGCAAAGCGAGATAAAAGACCTTTTTTTAGCATATAACTTACATTAAACAGGTAGAGAAACGGTCATGAAATTTGATTTATTGTTATTTTCTTCAAATTAGATATTAAAGTTTTTAACACTTTATGCATTCAAAAAAAGATGAATAGCCAATTCTTTTTTCATAAATTTGTCCCGTAAATAAAGTGAACCTGTCAACTACTTTCACTTTAACATGAGAAAACAGAACTCCCACTCTGACAAGAATAAATAGATTTTTCTATTTGAACTCCCACACACGTATTAAGAAGTTGTTTTAAAATAGCATGATGGATTTCTTGTAAATCATTGATCCTCATTACTTCACTTAAATATTTTACTGTAACTATGCTACGAAAAAACATTTAAGCTTTGTACTGAGAACCAAGTTCCTAAAATAAATTTCAACCTCCATTCTAAAACAACTTCTAAGTCTGAAATCATAAGAGCTAGCAATTAGTTCTTTTAATTATTTATTAAAACTGTCTTGAATGAAATACTTGTACACTACTCTTTTTTCCTTGTTTTTTAGTCTTTCTCTTATTGCCCAGAGCTCAAATTTAAGTGGTAAAATAACGGATCTGAATTCTGGAGAAGAATTGATTTCTGCTACTGTTCGCTCTGGAAGTAATGGCACTGTGACTGACTTTAATGGGACATATATCTTACAACTTCCTGCTGGGGAGCATATCATCGAAGTGAGTTACGTTGGCTATGAAACGATGAGCAAAACAATACAAATAACAAATGAAAATGCCATTTTAGATTTCGCTTTAAATGATGGGGCTAATATTTTAAACACTGCTACAGTATCGAGTAGTAAGTTTGAAAAATCGCTGGGAGAAACAACTGTATCGCTAGATGTACTTGATGCAAGCATTGTTGAAAATACTGGAGCGACAAATGTCAATCAATCCTTAAAGAAAGTATCAGGCGTTAGTATCATAGGTGGCCAAGCGAACATTCGTGGAGGTTCTGGTTGGTCTTATGGTGCAGGTTCACGGGTAATGCTTTTGGTAGACGATATCCCTGCGCTACAGGCTGATGCAGGATTTCCAAACTGGGTAGATTTACCAGTTGAAAACATTGCAAACATTGAAGTTGTAAAAGGAGCTGCGTCAGCACTATATGGTTCATCTGCCATGAATGGTATTATTAATATCCGCACGGCTTACGCTACTTCAAAACCTTTTACTCGTATTTCTACTTTCGCTACTGTCTATGATCAACCTGCGAATGATAGCATCTCTTGGTGGAAAGACGAAGGTAATTTTTACGATTACGATGATGATAATAATCGTACCGACACCCTTAATTTCAAACCATCATTCTTAGGAGGTCGACCAGGCCAAAACAGACCGGGAAAGTTTGGATTTAGTGTTGCACATCGTCAAAAATTTGGTAAAACAGATTTGGTATTAAGTGCATACGGACTGAATAGTCAAAGTTACCGAGAAAACACATATAGTA
>CAKZUK010000063.1 GCA_937921775.1 uncultured Saprospiraceae bacterium | reverse complement strand
CCACTGATATCAAAACTAGCAATAGAAGTATTTCCATTACCATCTGTAATAGTTACTATATAAGGGCCAGCTTCTTTGTTATTAATATCTTGAGTAGCTTCTCCTGAGCTCCATTCATAAGTGTAAGGCGCTGTACCATATATCACGGTAATAAGGTCAATTGCTCCATCTGAATCACCAAAGCAGGTAACATTAGTCACTTCGAATTCTGATACATAAGCTAAATCGTTTACTAATAAATTTGTAAGAATTCCAATACAGCCTGTTACATTATCAGTTACCGTTACACTGTATGGGTTTCCATCGCTACAAAGATTTGTTGGATCTTCTGAAGGGTCAGCATTAGACCATAAATAGGTATAACTACCAGAACCTCCTGAAGGTGTAATATTAATTGCACCATTACAATCTGGGCCACCTGTATTATCAATAATACTCACTAGTGCAACATCAATTACATCACCTTCCAGTATAGTAAATGAATAAGCCAAAGCAGGTGTGTTAACCGATGCATCAGAATCTGTAACAACTAAGCTATAAGAACTAGGGCATAAGTCAGCCAAGGTTTCGTTGATACCATCTAGGTCAGTAGCAGTAGTCATCGCACCTGTTGCGTTATTAGTCAATGCAAAGTCATAAGGAGCACAACCTCCGAAAACGGTAAGGTTAATACTTCCACTACAATCACCTGCACAAATTTCGTTGATAATAATCGGATCTTCAATTGTCATTGGAGGTGGGAAAACATCAATTTGATTTGAAACGATGATACATCCATTGGCATCTGTGATCGTTACAAAGTAAGCACCTTTACATAGGTCTACTGGATTTTGATTGTCGTCGCCATTACTCCAAACATAAGTATAAGGAGCTGTTCCACCATCAACTGTAATATCGATAGAACCATTACAACCGTTTCCAGTTTCATGGGTTATATCTGTTGTTTGAATCGTCAATTGATCTGGAGCAATTACTGTCCAACAGCCAAATGCTAACAATCCGGATGCATCGGTTACAGTTATGCAATATTCACCAGCTGTAAGGTTGGCGAGATCTTCTGTAATTTCTCCATTGTCCCAGAAGTAAGTATAAGGAGCTGTTCCACCAAAGATGGAAATATCAATGGCACCATCATCTCCACCTGCACAAGTAACATTTGTAATTTGAACCTGTGAAGGAGGAATTGTAAATGAACCTTCTACAAGCGCTGTAGTTAATGTTGTACATCCATTCACGTCTGTAACTACAAGTGTGTATAGATCCATTGCTAATCCTGTAAGATCTAATGTGTTGTTTACAAAAGCTCCAGCAGAGTTAGTCCATTCATATGTGTAAGGAGCTGTTCCTCCTGATGGAGGGTTCATTGTAATCGCACCATCATCGTTATCTGAAGAAGCCGGCATGATCGTGTTTACTGAAACAGTAACAGCATCAGGAGCAGTGATTACGATTACATCTGTCGTCGCAATACATCCGTTTGCATCTTCTACCGTTAGAATATAAGACCCAGCGTCTATATTAAGTAAATCTTCTTGACCTGAAATATTTACTGCATTAATATCTGTCCATACATAAGTATAATTTGGTGTGCCATCCGTCACGGTTACCAGAATAGAACCGGTATCATCTGAACAAGTTGGCTGATTAATCGCATCAACAGTAATAACCGGAGACCCTTCTTGAACCAATGTAATTGGACCAAAAGGTTCAACACATCCATTGGCATCTGTTACTGTTCCAGTAATAACACCCCCTGACAAAGCGGTCAAGTCGGTTGTTGTGTTTCCAGCAACAGGAGTGCTATTCACTTCCCAAACAACGGTATATGTACCTGTACCACCTACTACTGAAATGTGTACTTCTCCATCCGATCCGCCGCCACAACTTGGCATTACAACCTGATCAATAGTAACAGTCATTGCAGCAGGCTGATTGATTGCTATTAAAGTTCCAACAGCCGTACAGCCATTATTATCTGTTACAGTTGGCGTGTAAGAACCTACACTCAAACCGCAAATATTTGTTCCAAGTCCAGCAGCTCCCCAGTTGACCATATATGGTCCACCGTTTCCGCCAGAGATATCAACTGTGATACAAGCATCAGCAGCACCGTTACAACTAACATCTGTTGTTGACTGTGTAGTAATGTTAATTACTTCAGTTGGTCCACCAACCAAAATTCCAGATTCAACACCTGTAATACCCAAGGCATCTGTAACGGTCACAGAGTATGTTCCCTGACTTACATTAGTTGGATTATTTGTATCTGGTAATGCTGGACTCCAAAAGTATCCGAATGGTCCAGTTCCAGTACTAGTAATATTTATTGAACCATCAGCATCGCCGAAGCAAGACTCTGGTGTCGTTCCTATTAAAGTTACGTCCAATGCATTTGGTGGGTTAACAGTGTAACAACCTATTTCTTCACAATCGTTTCCGTCGGTAACGGTTACACAATATTGACCTGAAGTAAGGCCTGATAAATCTTGTGAGCTTGCAGCTCCTGGAGACCATAGATATGTAAATCCACCCGTTCCTCCTGAATCAGAAAGATTAATAGCACCATCAGATCCTGTATCTTCATCTGTAACTACAGCTGAAAGTGAAATTGGATCTGGATCATCTAAAAATATGTCGTCCGTATCTGTACATCCATTTGCATCCATAACCGTTACGGTGTAAGTACCTTGTGCTAAACCAGTAATTTGTTGACTGGTAGCTCCTGTAGACCATAGATAAGTATAGCCAGGATTTCCTCCAGCTCCAGAAGCTTCGGCAATACCGTCCGATGCACCATTACAACTAATATCTTCTCCATTGTATCCGCTATCAACATAAGCGTCTGCCACAACTGCAGAAGGCGTACCAACTGTAGTAGTAGAAACATCTGTACATCCTGCGGCATCTGTCATTGTTACCGTATAGTTACCAGCTGTAAGGCCAGTAATTGTTGCTGAAGTTCCACCTGGTGGAGAAGACCATACAAAAGTATAACTACCAGCTCCTGAAACAGGAGTAGCAGTAGCAGTACCATCTGAGTCACCAGGGCAACTAACCTCAGTTGAAGAGGTCGTTACATCCGAACCAGCACCTGCACCAACTGTAGCCGTTTCTACAACAGTACAACCAGATGCATTATCTGTAACAGTAACCGTATAAGCCCCAGGAATCAAACCACTAATACCTTGAGTAGTTCCATTTCCTCCGGACCAAACATAAGAATATGGTCCAGTTCCATCTGCTGGCTGCGCGGTTACAATTCCAGAAGGATTACCAGCACAACTTGCATCAGTTACAATAAAGGTCGTTGAAATTCCTGCATCAGCCGCTACTGTTCCATTTTCTACTGCATCACATCCTGCTCCGTCTGTCACGGTAACAGTGTATGTACCAGGTACAAGGCCAGTAGCTGTAGCCATCGTTTGGCCATCACTCCAAAGGTAACTATAAGGAGGTGTTCCTCCTGTTGGTGCAGCAGTCAAAGAACCGCTTGCATTAGCCGCACAAGTAGCGTTGGTAGACATTAATGCTGGAACAGTTGGTCCACTTAAGGTTCCTACTGTTTCACAGAAAGGTCCAGCCGTACAACCATCACCATCTGTAATGGTAACACAGTAATTACCTGGTCCAACGCCTGCGAGAGATTGAGTCATTGCTCCAGTATCCCAGCTATAAGTATATCCAGCTCCAGAACCACCTACAGGTGTTGCAGTGACTGTTCCTGTTGGAGTCGTACAATTAGAATTCGTTGAAGACATGGTCGCTGTGATTGCTGTAGGTTGAGTAATCGTTACGCAAGCAACAACGGTACATAAAGAATCGTCGGTAACTGTTACACAAGATTGACCAGCGCCAAGGTTTGAAACTGTAGCTGTGGTTAATCCATTGTCCCAGAGGTATGTATAATTTGGTGAACCGCCTACTGGGCTCACTGTAGCTCCACCGTCTGTCAATCCGTTACATGACACTTCAGATTGAGTGGTCGTAGCGGTGAGTGCAGTTGGCTCTTCGATTGTAAATGATTCTGTAGTTGTTTGCGAAAGCGCATCCGTAACAACTACTACATATGTTCCAGCTGAGAGACCGGAAAGATCTTCTGTTACTATATTCCCAGGTGTCCATAAATATGTGTAGCCAGGCATTCCATCAGTCACGGTCAAATCAATTGCACCAGTTGAGTTACCATTACAATCTACGTCTGTGGTAATTCCAGTTGCTACTGGTCCTTGTACAGCGCAAGCAGAATTTGTAATATTCACAGCGCCATCATGCAAAGTGTATGCAGTGATTAAGGTGGATCCATCAGTAATTTCGATAACACCTCCGTAATCATAAGAGAAAGTTGTGCTTTCGCTATCATCTCCTATTACTTTGAAGCAAAGCTGGAACATGGTATCACCATCCATCAAGTTCAAGGCGTTGGTGTTTGGTTCAAACCAAGAGTAACGCAAATCACCGTTTGCTTGTGGAATAAATTGATGATTACCCGGTAAGCCAGGGTTTACGTTGGTCTTACCGATAAAATCAAGCATGGTATCATCGTAAGTAATATCGAATTGCATACTGGCAACTGAGATAAAACCAGTCGTCGTATACGTAACATAAACAGTATCTTCCGGAGCGTTAGGACAGGCATCCTGAGTAGAAGCAAAAATATTCAGATCATTGCTTACTCCAACGACTTCAACGTTGCAAGTTTGTGTAATAAGTGGTACAATTTGATCTGCCCCATTTATTATTTGAGTTGCTTCTTCTATGATAGGTGAACCATCAATAGTAAAAGTTCCAGTTTCTCCGATGCTACCAATAATATTAAAGCAAATTGCGTAAAGCGTATCCCCATTCGTTAGACTGTGTGGAACAAGTCCAAAGTCATTGAATTGGAAGATCGCTGTAGAATCGTTGATTACGTTGACATCACCAGGAGCAAGAAAGTATGCTAGATTACCAACAGATGAATACTCTAAAACACTGGGGTCCCAGTGCATGGTGTATTGCATGCCAACGATAGAGTCAAAGTTTTGAGTTGTCATTTGGATACAGATTTCATCATTTTCTCCACCCGTTTCGCAAGAACCAGAAACAGTCACTGCGCTACCTGCGTTTCCAGTAATGTTCACCAAACCAGGTGTACTATTAAATGGAATTGGACTTCCCATTGAGCCAGCGTCGGTCACTTCTATGTTTGCAGGAAAACTAGTAAATGAAACGGTATCAATTGTTCCACCAGAACCGATGGCTGTAAAGCATACATCATATATAGGTGTAAGATCTGGAACTGAAAGACCTGCACCAAGTGAATCGAGCCAAGAAAAGGTCATCCATCCTTGTGCATTATTGAAGTTGAATGCGGAAGCATCTAAGTTTTGTAGATTATAGTTGGTGGTAGAGCTGAATTGCAAATCGGCTGGATCCCAGTTAATGGAATATTGCGCGCTTACAATATCGTCAAAACCACAGGCGTAGACGGTGAGACAAACTTCATTACCAGTTTGTACATCAGCGCTATCAATGGATTGTCCGAATCCACCGCCAAAGTCACAGGATGGTCCAGATGAAGGAGGCGTAACAGTAGCAGTTCCGTTGACAAAATCAACAGAAGAGGTTATGTCATCCAGTTGGCCCATAGGATTGAGTCCAATGACTTCAATCGTAGTTGGGTTACTGGTAATGAGAATATCACCAGTAATACCTGCTGCATTTTCAACAATGAAGTCAACAGCAAAAATACAAGTGTCTGGAGAGGTGTATTCCGTGGCGCCAGGAGCGGACCATGAAGTTGTAATGAATCCTCCTGCAGAGTTGGGACCAAAGTCACCAAGACTGAGGTTGGGTAAACCTAAGCTATGGATGGAGACATAAGTCAATTCAGTGGTTGTCCAGTTGAGCGAAAATTGATAGGTGGCAATGTCGGTAAAGTCAGTCACTACAATGTGTACAGTGACGGTATCATCTACCATAATATCAGCCTGATTTTCTGATGGAGTGACGGTGAAGGTAGTTTGAGCGTTTGACGCATTAGCGCAAAGCATACAACCTAACACTGCTAGGAAAGTAAAGATTTTATACATCTGTCCTTGGAATTTGGGATGTTAATGAAAAAGATACATAGGTATCCTATTCTGGTATTAACACCTAACTTTTTAAAACTAATTACTGTTCTGTTCTGAGGAACTTTACTAGTATAAGAAAATCTTATACTGTAGTAAAAGTTCATATTTAAACTATGCAGTTATCATACCATTTTGCATATGATAAAGCATACTGAAAAACGCTTATTTTGTTGCTCTTTTAGTTGAGCAACGTTGGCAAGTTGTGCCAAAACGAGGCACAACAAACCAAAATAGCAAAGCAAAGTATAATGTATCTCTTAAAAAAGGGTTAACAATTGGTTATGCGATGATTACATTTTTGCTTCGAAAAAATAACTCTTTATTAGTCAGATTGGCCGCTACAAAAGTATTTGATTGTAGGTTTCAATCGATTAAGTTCAATCAATGATTTGGAATCAGAAAGGTAATTGCCTTTTTGATTTTCTTATAGTGTCAGATGAAATTGGAATTAATGAAACAGAAGGAAAAACGTTGAATTCACTGAAAGAAACGGAAAAAATTTGGAGTAATTTCGACCATTTAGAAGACGACGTTTTGTGCGAATAATAAGTATTCGTTTTTTTCATGAGATTATAATTTGTTATAGTTCTGTTCAATGTTCAAACAATTTCGACCACTCCGCTTTGAGGGGAGAAGGCAAAATAAACGTTACAAATACGAGTTAAACACCTAGTTAGTAACCAGGTATAACACTACACGAATAACTAAACCGCAATGGAAAATTAGGGAAAAAAGCTTTTGTTTTTATTGAAGCAATCAGGAGTGAAAATCGTTCAAAAGCTTTTGGCTTGTAAAATCGGTTTTTGCAGTTCATGGGATGTAAATAGACATACTAATATGCCTGTTTATTCAATTTTTGATATGTTCTTTTAAAGAAAAATGATTTATAAAAATCAAGTTTATATTAAATAACTTAGAACAAAGATAGGCGATTCAAAAAATCTTTTACTACCCCGTATAGGGTATTTTTCATATTAAAAATTACATAATACGAATAATTATTTTATTCCTAATATCTAAGCCCTTGATAATTAATGGATTGAATGAACAAATAAAAAGCAGCACTCAGATGTTAAAATATAAATTTAACAAATTTTATATTAGTTTAAAATACCTATGAGTGTGTGTAGAATGTGATACAATGCGGAAGTTGTCTATGAGCGTAGATCGAATCCACTAAGCTGCAGACAAAAAATTTCTTTGAGAGTAGAATACATTATTGAGAATAGACCGAATTTGCAATTTGCAAAAGCATGATGAGTTTCCAACTTTTGTTGAAGTTTGAAACTCGTTTCGATGTAAAGCTGGTTAAGCGAACAACTTAATAATTAAGAAACTAGATTATTATCATAAGCCACCTTGATTAGGCCAGCCGTGTTGCTAACGCCAAGTTTTCGCATAATATTTTTGCGGTGTACGCTAACAGTCTGGTCACTAATAAAAAGTTCTTTAGCAATTTCTTTATTACTAAGTGCGAGTGTAATCAAGCGCAGAATTTCGATTTCGCGTTTGGTGAGATTATATTTCTTTATGAATCGATCTTCATAAGGATCATTTTCTTTTTTCTGTCTTTTTCCGTTGACCATTTCAAATGGGTCATTTAGTCGAACACCTTCGCCGAAAAAAGTTTTTCCGCTAAGGATAACACGGATGGCTTCCATTAATTCGTCTTTTCCTGAAGTTTTTAGAGAATATCCGTCAACTCCAGCTTTAAAGGCAGTTTTTACGATTTTAGCATCATCGTACATAGTAAGCGCTAGTATTCTTAATTTTGGAAATTGTTCGCGAACAGTACCAAGGATATCAAGACCATCCCTTTCAGGCATGTTTAAGTCAAGGATAAGCACGTCAGGCTGAGTTTTACGTAGTAAATTCAACGCTTCATCCCCATCATTTGCAATACCCACAATTTTGAAGGTCATATCTTCCGTATCCGTGATTAAGGATTTTAATCCTGCTACGAAAAGTTGGTGGTCATCAGCAATTACAATCTTAACAATCTGCATATCTATAACGGTTTTTGGCCCCTAACCTAAATCCTTCAATCAAAACTTCTAAGTCTCGGGGAAACTTTAGTGAGGAAATTCCTCACATATTATGGAAACAATCTATCCAAGACTACTGCAAAACCGATGCCATGATATCAATTTATTTCCTAATTTCCCCAATCTATTCTTTATCCCAAATTCATTGGTAGTGTTTAACAGGTCCTATAAATAGGACGATGCATCTTCAATTTGAGTTTTTGTTTGTTTATTGACTGCGTAGACAAAGCCTGGATGAATAGAAAAAGAGCCCGTTTCTCCTGCCTTATTGATGGCGAGATAACCTACTTGCAAGTCTTTATATTCTTGTTTTCTAATGATACGCATCACTGCTTCTTTACAAGCATCATTGGGGGTTTTGCCTTGTCGCATTAATTCGACTACGAGGAAAGATCCGACTGACTTTAAGACTGCTTCACCCATTCCGGTCGCGGTCGCTCCTCCTATTTCATTATCTATGTACAAACCTGCACCAATGATCGGTGAATCCCCTACTCTTCCTTGCATTTTGTAGCCTAAACCACTAGTAGTACAAGCACCGGAAATATTTCCCGCCTGATCTAAGGCTAACATACCGATAGTATCGTGATTTTCAATATTTATTAAAGGCTTATAGTCAGATTTCATCTTCCATTCTTCCCATTCTTTGCGCGATCTTGGGGTCAGTAAGTCCTCTTCTTTGAATCCTACGCTTAAAGCAAATTTTAAAGCGCCTGCTCCTGCGAGGATAACATGGGGTGTATCTTCCATCACTTTTCGGGCTACTGAAACGGGGTGTTTGATCTTTTGTAAAAAACAAACAGACCCAGCATTTCCGGACTCATCCATGATACAAGCATCCAGGGTCACATTTCCATCTCTATCGGGACGACCTCCATAGCCTACCGATTGATCGTCTGGATCAGCTTCCACAAGGTTGACTCCCTCTTCAACTGCATCAATAGCTCTTCCTCCTTTTTCAATAATACTCCAAGCCTTTTCATTCGCTTTCTGGTTATTCCAGGTTGAGATTACTACTGGCACTGATTTAACTGATATTTTTTTAGTCGTTTCTTCTGTATTTGCTGAATTTGCTCCAATACACGACTTCAGTCCGGTCACAGCCACTGCAAATGAGCTCAATATAGACCGTCTGATAAATTTTCTTCTTGATGACATTAGCAATCCTTCTTTAAATAAAAAAAGTGCTCAAAGTTATTTTCTAGAGGCGATAACTTTGAACAAAGTTTTAATTACAAATGCTAAACTCTCGCTAGCCTAGCCCCACAATTTAATAAAATTCTTATAACTTCATGAAAGCAAGCTAGTTAATTACGTAATTGTTCAAAATAATCAATAAGTCCTTATTTTACAGAAATTAGAATCTCATCAACAAAAATCCATGGTTTACCTCCTGCTCCAATATGCCAATCTGGAACTACTTTTCGATTAACGGCCTTTACTTTTACATAACGAGCCTTTACATTTTTATTGATTGTAAATTCTTTCATGAGGGAATCCTCTTCATCTGCTTTTATATCGTTGCGAATGATTGGTAAGTTTTGATAATTTTTACCATCAGTTGAAACAGAAAAATGCACTTCCTCTGGCATAAAAATCCAAGAACGCTGATCTTGTAAGCAGCCTAAAGCTAGTTTATTAATTGATCTAACTTTGCCTAAGTCCACTACCGCATCTACATCGATTCCTTCATATCCTTGCCAGGTTCCGATTCGGTATTCAGGTGCTCCTCGCAGTAAGTCAATCAATGCGGCATCGCCTCCTGCGGAATATTGGGGGGCGTACTCTGATTGTAGGTCAATGGTTCGATCTGCTGGTAATTTCCAAAAATCAGCCTTCAATATTTTCGAATCCGGCAATCCATCTTTTGTTGCAAAGAAAGAAATAGTAGTCGTTTCAGAAATTGAAATTGGCTTTTCATATAGGGTAGATTTCTTCGTAGGTATTTCGTCAGCGAAGCTGTAATAAATTGTTACTCCTGGCTCTAAGGAACTCAACTCGACACTTGTCTTTTCTTTAAATGTACGATCCCCTTTCATGACGAAGGGCAAAGGCATAATCTGTTCTTCATCAATAGATGATTGAGGTGCGTCACCTGCTCCGGTCCCCCATTTTTCGTTGGGGTTTGCAGCCATTTCAAAAACGATTTCACCGCCATTCTCCAAATCTTCATGCATGAAATAACTCTTGGAATAATCCAATCCATTCATCGTAACCGAATGGATATATTTATTCTTTGATGATACATTTTTTGCTTGAATGTTCAATGTTTTTCCATTCTCAAAGTTCAGGTTTACGGATTCAAAAATGGGTGATCCAATCGCATAAGTATTACTTCCTGGAGTGACTGGATAAAACCCCATTGAACTCAGTACATACCAAGCCGACATTTGACCACAGTCTTCATTGCCTGAAAGTCCATCTGGTTGATCTGTGTACAAGTCATCCATGATTTGACGAAGGTATGATTGTGCCTTCCATGGCTTATTGACATAATTGTAAAGGTAAGCCATATGGTGGCTTGGTTCATTTCCGTGTGCATATTGTCCAATCAAACCTGTAATATCTACTTGGTCGCGTCCTGTTGTTTCTTCACTTGCTGTAAACAGCATGTCAAGTTTCGTTTCTAGGGCATCTTTTCCTCCAAGAATTTTTGCCAAACCATCTATATCTTGTGGGACATAAAAACTGTACTGCCAGGAGTTGGCCTCTGTAAAATGAAAGTTGACTTCGGAAGGATGAAAGGGTTCGATCCAAGCTTGATTTGACTTGGCACGCATGAAACCAGACTGTGGATCGAAGCAGTTTTTGTAATACTGAGCTCTCTGTATAAACTCTTGATATATAGCTGTTTGCCCCATTGATTTTGCCATTTGTGCGATACACCAATCATCGTAAGCGTATTCCAATGTCTTGGAAACAGACTCATGTTCTTCACCAGCAGGAATACAACCAATTTCTTTATAATCATCCAAACCAAGCTTGTCTTGTCTAGCACTATGAACCATTGCCTTAAGTGCCTTTTCAGTATCATAACCACGGATGCCTTTTTGGTATGCATCAGCAATAACGGGTACAGAATGATAACCAATCATACAGCCCGTATAGTTTCCACTCAATTCCCAAATTGGAAGAATTCCACCTTTTTCATAGTTGTCTAAAAAGGTGTTGATAAAGTCATTTGTTCGTTCTTTTTCAATCAAAGTATAGAGCGGATGTGCTCCACGATAAGTATCCCAAAGTGAGAAAACAGTGTGATGGATATGTTTGTCATCTTTGTGAATCTTCAGGTCCATTCCACGATATTGGCCATCTACATCTTGATATAAATTAGGTGCAATCATGCTGTGATAAAGTGCCGTATAAAAAACTGTTTTTTGCGCTTTAGAACCCCCTGTAACTTCTATTTTTCTCAGTTGTTTTTCCCATGCATTATTTGCTGCCGTTTTATATTTTTCAAAGTTCCAGTCTGTTATTTCAGCTTGTAAATTTCGACGAGCACCTTCAATGCTTACTGCTGATATTCCGATTCGAACATATAGTGGTTCTCCTTTTTGGAGATCGAAATGTAGGCCATAGACTGGCCCGTGCTGTTTGATGTCATCCGATGTTTTTATAATGGGACTTGAGAACTGAGCTGCGAAATAAAGGTGTTGTTCCTTTGCCCATTCTTCGGAAATTCGGTGCCCTACAATTTCGGTATCACTTACTTTTTCAAAACTACTATCTAATAGTTTGTCCCGATGTTTTAAATCTAAAACTACTACTCCTTTCTTGGCATCAGAAGGGAAGGTGTATTTATGTATTCCTGCTCGTGGTGTTACTGTTAATTCGACATCAATATTGTGTTTATTCAGCAAGGTGCGATAGTAACCTGCTTTTGCAATCTCATTGCTCTTTGTAAATGAAGAACGGTAGCCATCTGTTCCATCTGATCCATTATTATATTTGAGTCCAGACTCCAAAACAGGCATAAATAATATATCACCGTAGTCCGTCACCCCCGTTCCACTTAAGTGGGTATGAGAAAATCCATATACAATGGAATCGCTAAAATGGTAACCTCCGCAGCCATCCCAACCATCCAGTCTTGTATCAGGACTAAGCTGCATCATTCCAAATGGCATGGTCGCTCCGGGGAAAGTATGTCCATGACCGCCAGTCCCAATAAATGGATCGACAAAACTTGTCAAATCTGTTGGTCCTGCGGTGCTTTCAGTTTGATTTTTCTGACAAGAATAGATCAAAAGTAATAGGCAAATACAAATAAGGTGGGAAGCAAGTTTCATTGAGTTGGTATCGTTTCGTTATTATTAATTAATTTTGGCTACCTAAGTAATTTGAAGGTTTGAAGGAATAAAGGTGATAAGGTTTGAAGAGCATATGATCGAAGGTCTATTTAGCCTGTCCGGCGTCAGATAGACTTCGCATAGCGTGTATACTTCAAAACTTATTTCCTTCAAGTCTTCACTACTTGTTCCGTAAAGTTAAAAATTATATGCAGCGGCTAACATATTTTATATTTCGATTTTCCATTTTTCTGTTTTCTCTAATGCCTTTTGCGTTACTATATCTCATTTCAGATGCTTTGCAATTTCTTTTTTATCGAGTAATAAAGTATCGCTATGTAGTCATTAAATCGAATTTAGAAAATTCTTTTCCTGAGAAAAGTCCAGTTGAAATTCAAACGCTGGTCAAAGGTGCTTACAAAAATCTCTGCGATATTTTGCTGGAAGGAGTGAAAGGACTGACCATGTCCGAAGCTGAATGTAGAAAACGTTATAAATTCCTCAACCCCGAAGTAGCCAACGAACTGTATGCTAAAGGAAAGAGTATGTTTATACTGGCAACACATTATGGGAATTGGGAATGGGGTCCGCAGGCGATTAGCTTACAAATCAAGCACCACACCCTTGGCATTGTAGCTCCGATCAAAAATAAATACATCGATAGTTATATTAAAAATTCTCGTTCGTTTGAGAAAGTAAGTGTTGTTCCTATGCGAGAAACATATCAAGCTTTTGAACGCTTCAAGGATCGATTGACTGCTTATGTTTTCATCATGGACCAAAGTCCGTCCAATGCGAAAAAGGCTCATTGGGTGAAGTTCTTGAATCAAGATACTGCAGTTTTGCATGGTGCGGATAATCACGCTAGACGTATGGGCTATCCGCTTGTGTTTTTTGAACAACATCGTGTGAAGCGTGGGCATTATGAAATTAGGTTGACGAAGTTATTTGATGATGCTTCTGGATTAGAGGTAGGTGAAATTTCGGCGCTTTTCATGCAGAAGTTGGAGGCGATTATTTTAGCTAAACCGGAGGATTGGTTGTGGTCGCATCGTCGGTGGAAGAAGCGGTTTGATGCTGATTGCCTTTGGGTGGGTTCGCCTTCTGACGGGGATGGGAACACGGATTTGACGGGTTGAACGGATCGTAACGGATTTTTTTCGTAGGTCGTGGGAAGCCTTTTACAGGGATGAGACACGGATTTGACGCCTGTCTGGCGACGCCATATCAGAGAGGGATTCAATGGATTCAATCCGTGTCCCATCCTTTCTCACTAAACCTCGGAAGCCAAGCGAGCGCCTTGGTCAATTGCAAACTTTGCATCCAACTCACCAGCTTCATAAGCACCACCAATCAAACGAACTTGAATACCTTTATCTTTCAATGGCTCAAACATATCACGTAGTGACACTTGTCCTGCGCAAATAACAATGTTGTCTACTTTTAAAATACGTGGTTCATTACTTACAGTGATGTGCAGTCCTTCGTCATCAATTTTTTGATATTGAACATTGGAAAGCATTTTCACCTTTTTCATTTTGAGACTGCTGCGGTGAATCCAACCTGTTGTTTTTCCAAGCTTGGCCCCGAGCTTTCCGGTAGAACGTTGCATTAGGAAGATCTCACGAGGTGATGGTTCTGGTTCCGCTTGCATTAGCGCACCTGCGCTTCTATGCTTTTGATCAACTCCCCATTCTTTCATAAAAACGTCAACATTCATACTTGGAGATTCTCCTTGATGTGATAGATATTCTGCTACATCAAAACCAATTCCTCCAGCTCCGACCAATGCGACTGACTTTCCTACTTCTTTTTTGTCTTTTAAAACTTCGATATAGGACAATACTTTCGGATGATCGATACCGGGAATATTTAACTTACGAGGTATCACTCCTGTTGCTAAAATTACCTCGTCAAACCCACCTTCTTCAATCAATTTTTGATCTACTTTTTGATTTAGGAAAAGTTGTACTCCTGTTAGTTCAATTTGTTTTTTGAAGTAGCGAAGTGTTTCATAAAATTCTTCTTTACCAGGAATTTGCTTCGCCATGTTGAACTGCCCCCCTATCTCGCTTGCCATGTCAAACAAATGAACTTCGTGTCCTCGACTAGCTGCTGTTGTTGAGAAAGATAAACCAGCAGGTCCAGCTCCAACTACCGCAATTTTTTTCTTTTTAGTTGTTGGTTTGAAAACCAATTCTGTTTCGTGACAAGCACGTGGATTGACTAGGCAACTCGCTGTTTTTTGTTGAAACACGTGATCTAGGCAGGCTTGATTACAACCGATGCATGTATTGATTTCATCGGCTCTATTTTCCATTGCTTTGATTACAAAGTCTGAGTCTGCTAGGAATGGACGTGCCATAGAAACCATGTCTGCGTGTCCATCAGATAAAATAGTTTCTGCAACTTCAGGAGTGTTGATTCGGTTGGTGGTAATTAATGGAATATTTACTTCTCCCATTAACCTTTTGGTAACCCAACTAAAACCTCCACGTGGTACCATAGTAGCAATAGTTGGAACTCGTGCTTCGTGCCAACCAATTCCAGTGTTGATAATAGTTGCTCCAGCAGCTTCAATTTTTTTAGCTAGATCAACTACTTCCTCCCAAGTACTTCCATCATGGACTAAGTCCAACATAGACAGTCGGTAGATGATGATAAAGTTTGGGCCTATTTTTTCACGTACTTGCTTTACAATTTCCAAAGGGAAACGAATTCTATTTTCGTAAGATCCTCCCCATTCATCGGTTCGCTTATTCGTTTTGGAAACGATAAACTGGTTGATCAAGTAACCTTCGGAGCCCATTATTTCTACACCGTCATATTCTGCTTCTTGAGCCAATGCTGCACATTTTACAAAATCTTTGATGGTTCTTTTTATGCCACTCACTTTGAGTTCCCAAGGTTTGAAAGGTGTGATGGGAGCTTTTATTCCAGAAGGAGCAACACTGAATGGATGATAAGCATAACGACCGGTGTGTAAAATTTGCATACATATTTTTCCGCCTTCTTCGTGTACTCGTTTGGTAATTATCTTGTGCTTCTTCGCTTCTGCTTTGGTCGTTAGCTTTGCAGAAAAAGGTGCAACCCAACCCGCTCTATTTGGAGCGATACCTCCGGTTACAATCAATCCAACCCCGCCTTTGGCACGTTCGCCAAAATAAGCAGCCATTTTCTCAAAGCCATTTTTAGTTTCTTCCAGACCGGTGTGCATGGAGCCCATTAGCACTCGATTTTTTAATTGAGTAAACCCGAGATCTAGAGGCTTTAGAAGATTTGGATATGGCTTGTTCATTATTTTTATTGATTTGCTGTGTTAGAATGAGATTGAATCATCTACTACAAAGTTCATGCAATAATACGAAGGATGTGGGAATAGTGAAAGTCGTAGAGGCGAATATTCGCTTTTAAATTTGCAGTGGAGTAAAATGTATGGAGATACTGCCTGTGCTACATGGCATGGATGAACTCAGTCAGATTTGCATTTGTGTTAGAAATGCCTAATTTTTTGCGCAAGCGAGCCCGAGCCACTTCAATACTCCCGATACTTTGGAAGGTAATTCCTGCGATATCTTTGGTAGAAAGGTTTAATTTTAAGAAAGCGCAAAGTCTCATATCGTTTTGAGATAGACTTGGAAAGTCAGTTTTCATTTTTTTATAGAAGCTTTGGTGAACTTCCATGAATCGAATTTCAAATTCCCTCCAGACATCGTCATCCTGCCCAGTTTTTAGCTCATGGATTATTTCCTGAACTACTTTCCGATTGCTTGTTGAAAGATTCCGTTGATTACCTGCCAGCTTGGAAGAGATACTTTTGATTAGTTCATTTTTACGGGCTAGATACATCACCTTAGAAGTTATTTCTTTGTTTTTCCCTTCGAGGTCAATCGACAATTTATCACGTTCCATTCCTGCTTCTCTAATTTTTACTTTTTGACGATAAAGATGAAAAGACAAAAATCCGATGATAAGAGCTGCTCCCAAAACAGCTAATGTCCAATGGAAGAGATTCCGGTTTTTGCTAGCTATCAGTTTTTCAGCAGCCAGATACTTTGCTTGCTTTTCTTGCTCCAGTGCAAATGCTTCTTGCAAATGTGCCATGTTAGCCGAGTTATTGATACTACTGGTGCTGTCTGAAATAGTTTTAATCAACTGAAGGTTTTCAAAAGCACTTTTGTAATCATCTGAATCTGCTTGTAGCTTGTATAGTAAACTTGCACTCTCTTTTATCAAAAAATTGGCGTTTAAACTTTTGGAGATATTCAAGGCTTCTTCCAAATATTGACGTGCTTCTTTTTTATCATTTTGATGCAAAAACAATTTTCCTCTATCTATCGCCAACATGGCGTTATAGTAACGTGAATTACTAGAACTATTGATCATAGCTGCGGAATCAAGAAAGGTATGTGCAGAAATAAAATTCTTCGTTTCTCCATTGATATTTCCCAAATTGATATAGGCATAAAAACCCGTTTCAGGATCTGCATTCTTTCTATAAATCTCTAATACTTTATAGAAGAAGGACTCAGCCTCTGCAAATTGTTTTTTCTTCATATAATAATCCCCAAGATTGGAATAAGCTGCCCCAACCCCAATCTCATCTGCTTCCTTTTTAAAGATTTCAAGCGCTTTTTCGAAATAGATTTTTGATTTATCTACACTATCTATATCTGAATAAATAGAAGCTACATTATTATAAATCGCTCCAGCTCCACACTCACAATTTTCCATCTCAACCATATCTAAGGCCTTTTTATATAGCTGCAAGGCTTTTATTATTTTCCCCTGTTCCGTATAAACTATAGCCATATCATTATAAGCTGTAACAATCATGTCTTTATCCTCTTCTTGAGTTGCTATATCTAGTGCCAGTTTATACAAAGCAAGTGCCTCTACATACTTACTTTTTTGAAAGTCTGCAGCTCCCATCGACATATATGCCATATATATTCCATAGCTGTCGTTTATCCTTTTTGCTATAGCTAAAGCTTTTTGACTATAAATATAGGCTTCACTGGGTTTTTGAAACATCAAACGATCTGCTGTCTCAAGATAGATATCTATTGTACTAGTATCCGCCATCTGATCTACAGTAAGAGATGGGGTCTCCTCCTTAATACCAAGCTGCGCACTGGCTACTTGCATCATTAGAAGCAACAATAAAATCAATTGAGTACGAATAATCATATGGTCAAAACTACAAATATATGTGGAAATAGGTGAGCCTTCGAAGTGGGAAGTAGGAATTGAAGAACTATCCACTAATTTACTTCCTTCTCTACAGTTCATTTTATGCAGGTTAAAACATTAGTAAAAGTCGCTTTAGTCTATTTTTCAAAAATATCTATTTACGCATAACAAACTAATCGTCAGTTACTTAACAAATTACGTAAGGTATTACTAAGGTAAAAAAGACCATTCGATAAGGTCTCGCTAAGGGCTAAAAAATGCTTTCCTCCTAGTTCTGACGATATATTGGAGACATCAATTAAAACAAATTAGTTAAGCAACAAAACAAGCCATATAAGACCTACTCCTACACTTTATTCATTGAAGTTTTAATAAAGCTTCAAATTTTAGTTCACCTTTTTTAAAATTAGATACCATCATGACAAAAGTAAGAATCATGCTTTCCGTATTCGTGCTATTTGCACTTTTACTCACCAACTGTAAGAAAGACGAATTATCTGAACTAAACGAACCCGGTATAGACGAGTCTCACATTGAAGGGCATCGTAGCTGTGGCAATCATGCGCACATGGAGCAATTACTAACAGATCCCGACTATCGACGAAGGCACCAACGAAAATTAGAAATGGCCGAAGAATCTTCTGCTGACGACCGCTCTGAATGCAACACCCCAGTTGTGCTCCCTATGGCAGTCCACTTCCAAGGTATCACAAACCCAGATGCTGCTTGCTTGAGAGCACTTGCACAAGCACAAGTCGACATCCTTAATAATGACTATCAAGGAACCAATAGCGACATCACGAATTGGACAAATAGTGCTTCAGGATCTTTCCCTGGCCTCGTCAACGGAACCGCTTGTATCGACTTCTGCCTAGCTACACAGAATCACCCAACTGGCTATGGCTTACAAAACGGAAATGTTGCCGTAACAATCAATCAAACAAATGGTGACAACGTAAGTGCATGGAGCGGTTATATCAATATTTACGTACGACCTAATTTAGGTTACCTTGGTTATTCTCCACTAGGTGGAAATGGAAATGGTGATGGTGTTGTAATTGATGCAGCTGCTTTTGGTGCAGGTGCGGGCTGTACAGGTGTAGTTCCAAATGCACCTTACAATTTGGGACGAACATTGACACACGAATTGGGACACTACTTACTGCTAGATCACATTTGGGGTGGCAACGGTGGTTGTAATGACGATGACAATGTAGCAGATACGCCTGTTTCTACTGAACCTTATTATGGTTGCCCTAATGTTGGTGCAGCTACTTGCAGCAGTACCGACTTGCACATGAGTTATATGGATTACACCAACGACGCTTGTATGTACATGTTTTCAGAAGGACAAACCAACCGTATGGAAAATTATGTCGCGAACAATTTGACCAATGTAAGTGGCAATGCAGCTAGCGTTTGTGGTGGTACTCCTCCACCTCCTCCAAATGAAACTTGCGATGCACCTACGAACCCACAGATTTCAAATATTAGCAATACCACTGCAACCTTTACATGGAACGAAGTGGCTGAAGCAAATGATTACGAAATTTCTGTCAGACCAGTTGGAGGTAATTGGACAAATTACACAGCAACATCAAATTCACTTAATGTAACAGATCTTTCTGTATGTAGTGACTACCAAATTAGAGTAAGAGCCAATTGCAGTGTTGACTTGAAGTCAGCGTTTTCGCAAGCCATTGCTTTCTCAACTATTGGTTGTAGTACTGGTGGAAATGATTGTGAGGCTGAAGCTATAAACCCAGATACTGGTGCACCACTAAGCGATGTAGATTGTATCGCTTTGGTTCAAGAAAATGACCCTTACTGCTGTAATACTTTTTGGGATGGTATCTGTCAAGATGCTTATGACGAATGTGCTGGTGGTGGAACACCTCCTCCTTCAAACGATTGTCCGGCTGAGCCACTTAATCCTTGGAATGGTAACTCATACAGCAACGCAGATTGCGTAGCCTATGTACAAGAAGTTGATCCTTACTGCTGTGAAACAGAATGGGATAACATTTGCCACAAGCAATACAAGCAATGCAATAATGGTAGTGGAAGTTTTGCTACGACCCAAGCAAAAGCAAGTGCTAATCTGCACCAATTTAACGATCAGACTTTTGTCTCCTACAATATCAAGGAAGCACGTGCGCAAGTCACAATGAGATTAATAGATAACAATGGTCAAACCATTTATCGTGAGCGCTTGTTGTCAAGAAATTCAATAGTGGAACTGGACAAAGACAAGTTAGCAGGCTTTAGCAACTTTAGTATTCTTTTGGAATATAATGGTACTTCTGTAAAAGCTAAAATGGATGTGGCTACTGAGTAAATCTAAGATGAAGTAAACAGTAAAATATTAACTCTGGATATCAGCGCTACGATTGAGTGGAAACACTTGGTCGTAGCGTTTTTTATTTTTCAATAATCGCTTACCATTTTAGTGATGGAAATCGTTTCAATTTTTTCTACAAGCTATAGAATAATAAACGATAGTTGTAAAAACAGATATAGGTAGAAGTAGACCAGCTACAGCATATTATAAAAAAGCGGAACCCTTAAAAAGGATTCCGCTTCATTCGATCATCAAAGTTTAAGTAACGATTTTATTTTACTAAAATCATTTTCTTTATAGCCGTTCCAAATACAGTTTCGATTTGGTAGTAGAACACAGAGCCAGCGCTACTTAAAACGGATTCATTAATTTCTATTTCGTGATAACCTTCAGCATAATTGTTTTGAGTAACAGTGACTAGTCGTCCGGTTACATCAAATACTTTTAAGCTTACATCACTATTTTCCGAAAGGCTAAAACCAATACTTGTATTTCCTTTGAATGGGTTTGGTTTGTTTTGATACAATTCAAATCCTGCAGGTGTAAGTTCAGTTCCTGATTCATCTTTAAAACGCAATACCACATCCATTATTGAAAGATCATTGCTTGTATAAGCTTCTGCTAAAGTGAAGCGCGAATTCAAGCTAAGTTGATCGCTTAACTTACCTGACTTAGTCACTTCAAAATGTAAGTTGAATAAAACATCATCTTCATTTAATCCACTTGTTGTACCATTCCAACTACTTGTAATCGCACCATCTTCAGCGAGTACGCCAAAGTTATTTTGACTCAAAGTCGGTAAAGTCACCTGTTCAATAGAAGCAAGTGTCAAATGTTCAGTATTATAATTTAATGTAAACTGGAAACCAGCTACATCCATAATATTATTGGCATAAAAAGGTACCACTACCGTTTCGCCTTCTTCTAAGTTTTGATCTGTCAATTCAAATAATAAAGTTTCATCTGTACGGTCATCAGCTCCAGCGTTGAATAAATTTCCGTCCGCTGAGTTG
This sequence comes from uncultured Saprospiraceae bacterium, assembly GCA_937921775.1. Lineage (GTDB taxonomy): Bacteria > Bacteroidota > Bacteroidia > Chitinophagales > Saprospiraceae > CALGLS01. The sequence continues at coordinate 34,817 of CAKZUK010000063.1, read as the reverse complement.
TTAATATCTCCAATTTTGATCGCTACAAAATCAAGTGCCATATCTTCAGAAAGCATCGTCACCTCTCTGTGCTCAGGGAAGTCTTCAGCTAGAGGATTAGTTGGCTCATCAAATACATAATCAGCATCTACAAAACGCCATGCTGTATTCCCTACCACAGTAGTTTCCAGAAACAGAATCAACTTTCGCAATAAGACCACATCGAAGGTCGTCACTTGACCATCTGCGTTTGCATCAGCTGCAATAATCTTGTAAGGTGAGTCCAAATATTCTACGTCGAGTGCATGTTGGATGATGTTGACCAAATCATAAGTAGTAACACCGTTCAATGCATTCACATCTTTTTCAGGAGTGATCGTATAGTATTCGCAGGTAGCTACTTCTTCTATAAGGAAGTCACCAAGGTTGCTCGTCACGTCAGCATACAGAAGCATTCCATTCTCATCCGTCACTTCTATTTCTACATCAGCAACGGTGGTCGCTCCTGTCGTTTGAATACCACCTGCTAGCTCTGCAGTTGATAATGGAGCCATACAAATAGAATCGAATTCCATTGCTCTAAATACATTTTCTTGCATTACATCCACACCAGTATTTCTCATGATAATATCACTCAATACTGTATTTTTGATAGAGTCTTTTTCTTCTTGACTTAGTACAGGGTCTACTTCATAATAAAAACGATCACCGTCTCTTAGTACAGCAAATTGTTCCATCATGATGTGCATAATCGTTTCTCCAAATAAAGCATCTGGCATGTGATCTTCCACCAATAAACCCACCCAAGGATCAATATCATTTACGTCTGTATACAAACTTTCTAAAACGGTATAAACAGTTGGGTCTGAATTAATTTCTTGGAAAGTGTTGTAAGCTGGTAAGCCAGAATCCATACGCATGGTATTAAAATCTGGCAAACCTCTTTCTCGACCTCGGTTGATATTAATAGATGCTAAATCCAATCCACCATTACCTGGAGGGCCGAATAAAAAGTTACGGACATCACTCACTACTTTCCCATCAAGATCTTGTTCTATTTGAGCAGCCATCCCTCTAAAGAATGGATCCATTCCGTTGGTAGCAATATCAAATGGATTGAAAAATGCTTCTGCCAAAGTCATGGCTGGTATAATATCTTCTCCACCTATATCAATTCTTCGAATGGTACTATTTAATAAAGTATGTCCCATACGGAAAGCTGCTGCAGAAAACTCATTGGAGATATTTGAATTTACCGTTGCATCGTAACCTGTGTATGCTGGTAAGTGAACGCCCATAGTTGGCAACCATTGTTCGTACACAACAGATTGAATTAAAGCGCCAACTACTCGTCGTGCTTTATCGTAAAGTTGAGCATCAGTCCAGCTTGGATTTTCAATTTTGTATTCTTCGCAAAGGCGGTTATGCTCTCTCACAAATAAGGTATGAAAGCAAGCCAATAGCGGTTGTTCGTTTGCTCTACTGTCACCAGCTACAAATAATGTTGAGTTGAAAGGATTTTCATTATCCATAAAAGGTGCATCCGAATCAATTGGAGCACCTTGTTCATTATTGGTTGTATTGTAAGGAAGTAGGTCTCCTACAGATGTTTTTAATTTACCGTCAACAAAAGTTCTGAGATAATCTGCACGATCAGTATCTGAGCCATAAACAGATGAGCCGTCGATCCAGCCAGTAATATTATTAGCATGTTGACGTGGGTTGTTGGTAGCAGTTCCTGTTCCTGAAGCTTCCAATGTGCGAGACATATGAATTTCTACATTAGGAAAAACACCGCCTGGATTGAAATGCTCATCAGGAAAATTGACCGGAATACCTGCTGGTTCAGTGGGATCACTAGAAACAGAGACAATATCATGATCGATAAACTGACCGAAGACCCATACAAAATCACTCAAACTGAGTGGATCTTGAAAAAGGGTGTCCTGTGCAAAAAGTAGATTGCTTATAATTCGTGGATTTGGTCGATCGACTCCCCCTGGAGAGGAAATGCTATCTGCATAGTTAACCGAACAAATACGAGTTAATTGTTCTCCAGCTGAGCCCCAAGTTGGGTTAGACAAATTATTTCCAGTACCATCGATTGTACGCGCAATCTGTGCATTAGCCAGATAAGGCAAGGCAAAAAAGAATACCAGATAAAGTAATCGTTTAGACATCTTGTGAATATTTTATTTGTTCATGGTATAAAACTCGACTGTTTCTTCAAAAAAGAAATAGTCAAGGACTTAACTACTAGGGATAAAGTGAGTAGCTAAAATCTTTAAAATCGAGGGTTTTGGGAAGGGACTTTTTTTTAAGCTCCCAAAAATACACATTTTAAAGTAAGCTATATAACAAATGGGGGGAGAAATAGCTACTTTTTAATATTTTCCTCTTGAATTCAATCTCATATGCCTACAAAACATATTAAAATTCTGTTAAAGATATGGGACATCCCATAAGATATTAACATTTAATCAAAAAATAAATACGAAATATAGCTAATTTAGCACCTTATATAATTTGAATGTATAAATAACTGACTATCAATTTTTTACTCTATATACTTTCTATTTAGATTAAGGTTTCAAGCGCTTCTTTTTTTATTATTTTTCATTTTGAAATCTTAAAATTTTCAAGCAGAGTTGGAGTCCAATGAATCAATGGCTAAAATTTTAGCCTTTTTGACTAGTCTAACTATTAAACTGGGATTTCGTATAGTTACTTTTAAACGTTTTCCTCTAAGTTGTTTTCATGAATAAAGTGCATCTAAAATCTATTGATATGAAGCAAATAACTAAAATTGCCACACTACTACTTGTCCTGATTAGCCTTTGGCAAACAGGTACAGCTCAAGAATCTACTTTTGTCAGAACTCCTGGATATTGGACGCTAGGACTCAATGCCGGTCTGGCTTATCAATCTAGCGACGTTAAGGCCACACTCGACGGTTGGGGAGTAGGTGTCACACTTGCCAAAAACCTATACTATCAGCATGGAGCACCAATTGCTTTTGACCTCAGAGGTCGAGCACTTTATGACCAAAGCTATGGTCTAGATCACAAGCAATCCTATGGTATTCTCAATAATGATGCTTTGTCCAATTATCTAGAAGACAATGGTGGTCCCGGATATGTTTACCAAAATCACAAAACACATCATGCTGAATTGGCATTAGAGGGTGTTCTGAGTTTTAATCAGCTTAGAGAGCGGACCAATATTATCCTAGCACTTTATGGAGGAATTGGTGTAGACTGGTATGGTACTTTTACCAATCAAAAGGATGCCTCAGGAAACATCTACGATTATGACGGTATGGGGATCGATGCTTCTTCTAACCGACAAAGCATCAAATCAACTTTACTCGCCAATACTGACGGTTCTTTTGAAACCAAAGCTCAAGGCTTTGGCAACTCTGGTAACGTAGATATTATGCCTGCCGTTGGGATTGAATTGGGTTACCAACTTACCCCCCGATTCTCTATTGGTCTTGGTCATAAACTAACCTTTAGCAGAAACGATGACCTGGATGGTCAACTTTGGGATAACGATAATATTGCAACAGAGAAAAACGATTGGCACCACTACACCAATCTACATTTACGTTGGATCATTGATCCACACAGAGATGAAATTAAGCCTCCGGTTATTGAAGTTCGAAATCCAGAATATAGCCCATATACAACAGGCAACCCTCGTGGTTTGATTAGAGCAAAAATCAAAAACGTCAGTAGTGCAATGGACGTTGATTATACAGTGAATGGACAACGAGTTCGTTTTGATTTTCGAAAAGGAAATTTCAACAATAATCTAAACCTACGTCCTGGTAAAAACGAAATTTTTATTCGCGCCACCAACGAAGCTGGTAGCGATGAAGAAACTGTCATTATCTTTTTGGAAACACTCGATGATCCAGTTACGCATAATCCGCCTCCGGTTACCAATGACCCTCCGGTTGTCAACAATGAACGTCAACCAAGAACAAACTTTACAAATCCGAGTAGAGACAATGAAACAGTATACGATGATCGATTCAGAGTAGAAGCTACGGTACTGAATGTACGCAACAAAAGAGACATTAGATTGAGCATTGATGGTTCTAATATTTCGAACTTTAACTTTGATAGTCGCAATGATCGGGTGACTGCTGATGTTCGCCTAAGAAGAGGAAATAACAACTTCACCATACGTGTGAGTAATAGTGCTGGTAGCGATAAAGATCAAGCTTCTGTCATACTAAAAGATCAAGTTCAGAATGTAGATCCACCAAGAGTCAATATTACAAGACCTTATGACGATCCACATAACACTGACAACAATCGGATTACGATCAAGGCTGATATTGACAACGTCGCTGACAAGTTGTACGTAACTTATAAACTGAATGGAAAAGTAGTTAGAAATTTCAATTATAACGGACGTAATTTTAGCGCTACAGCTAACCTTAAAAATGGTAAAAACACCGTTGTTATTTCAGGTAGAAATGACGAAGGATCTGACAGTGACCAAGTCGTTATTTTCTATAATGACAATAGCGAACCAGCACTCGATCCTCCTACGGTTGATATCAATAGAATTGGACAACCAAGTACTGACCCTTTCAAGCCAGACCAATGTAGAATTAGTATTAAAGCGCTGATTGACAACATTGAAAGTAAGAACGATGTCGAATACTACCTTGACGGAATACGCTTTTATGATTTCACTTATGATCTTAATTCAAAGACATTGAGCAGTGTAGTCACAGTGCTACAGGGTGATCACGATGTACGCATCAAAGCGACCAACTCAGTAGGTACTGATACTGATGAGGAACCGATAAATGGTTGTACAGGAGCTCCTCAAGGTGACCAGCCAAACGTTGATATCACCACACCGAGCCGTAGTAGTACTACGACCGCAAACAGTACCGCAACCATCAAAGCGGACTTGGAACATGTAAACAGTAAAAGTGATATTAGTTTCTTGTTGAATGGAAGCAAGTTCAATAACTTCAGTTACAACAGTAGTCGTGGTGAACTTAGTGCAACTGTTAGCTTACAAAATGGGAAAAATACGGTTAAGATTAGCGGTTCAAACAACTATGGATCTGACAACGATCAGGTCACGATTAACTACAGAGTAGTTTCGCAACCAAAAACACCTCCGGTAGTCAACATCCGTAAGCCACGAAATAAAGCCACAGTGACTAAGTCGATCGTATCTTTGGAATCAACCGTTAAAAATGTCAATAGCAAAAATGACATTACTGTAAAAGTAAATGGTAAATCAAACAACAGTTTCACCTTTGATTCAAGATCAAAAAAGGTAAGCGCGAGTATTCCACTGAAGCTTGGTAAAAATACGATTGTGGTAACTGGTACAAACAGTGATGGTACTGATAGTGATCAGGTTACCGTGAACTACAAAAAACCAGAAACACCTAAGTATCCACCAACAGTAAACATCACTAAACCGCGTAATAAAATCATTAGTAAAACTGCGACAATTAATTTAGAGGCGAGTACGACTAAGGTCAATAGTAAAAGTGATATTTCTGTAAAGATAAATGGTAATTCAATTAAGGATTTCACTTTCGACTCAAGGTCGAAAAAGGTAACAGCGAAAGTGAATTTACAAAAAGGAAAAAACACGATTGTAGTTGCTGTGTCAAATAAGGATGGTTCTGATAGCGATAGAGTAAAAGTTACTTATACCGCACTAGCTCCAAGCCCTAAACCTACGGTAAAAATTACTTCACCAAAGAACAATAGTCGTCTTAAAAAAGCCAGAACTACTGTAAAAGCCAGCATCAAAAATGTAAGCACCAAAGGGTCAATAACGTTTAAGGTAAATGGTGTAAAAAACAGTAATTTCACTTTTAATAGACGCGGTGTTTTATCTGCTACACTTACATTGAAGGAAGGTAAAAATACGATCAGTGTTGAAGCTAGTAATAAGAGTGGTTCTGCTAAGGATCAGGTGACTGTTAGCTATGCAGCTGCGGCAAAACTACCTGCTAAAATTAGTACATTCTCAGTGAGTCAGCCATCCGTTGATCCATTTGATCCAACTAAGGGAAAATCTATCTTGAAGGCGACTTTAAGTAATGTGAGTAGCAAGAGTCAAGTCAGTGTTTATTTGAACAATTCAAAGGTGCGTAATTTTACTTATGACCCAGTGACTCGCAAAGTAAACGCAAGCTTTACCCTGACCACTGGTACACATACGGTTAAGTTGGTGGTGACTAATAAAGATGGTAGTGATGAGCGATCGCAAACGGTTTCTTTCTAAGATAAGAGATCGCCTTGCTAGCAGATAACTAAGTACTTAAATTAAATATTTTTACAAAAACTAAAGTTCAATCTCAAGTTCAATGAATTCCGATAAAATTGAAACTGAGATTGAACTTGAGTTTTTATACATTAGCGGTCACCTTCGGTAGTAAAGAGTCAGTCAGCACAGCGATCTCTTCGTTTTGCTACAGGAGAAAGGTCCCTTAAGGTGGCCAAAGTCCGAATGATCTGACAACGAAGCAATCTTTTTTCACTTCCTTCGTGCAACCTACCCCCTTTTTTGCGTTTCAATACAAGTGAAATCATTTTTACCCTTCATATTGTTTACTTTTTTTGCTTTGACCTGCTTTGCACAGCCGAGTCAAGTCTCCAACTTACGTCTAAAAACTATTGATTTAGAGGGACTTACACAAAACATTGATAGCTTACCTATGATAGCTGGATCGGTCAATGTATACCCAGAAGAAAGCTTAGAGCTAATTAATCGAAGCTGGTATAAAGTGGCTGGAAAGCAGCTGGAATGGTCAATTTCCATGGATAGTTTGAAAAATGTCTTTAAAACTACTATAAAAAAAGATTCTGCAGGATTGGACTTACCGCTTCGCTTTAGTGTACAATATCGGATACTACCTTACGACCTAGAGCGCTCTTATACCCACTTGGATTCCAACCTAATTCAGCAGGCCGCAAGTGGTGATTATATAGGATTTGACTTTAGTCCTTATGAACCAACTGGGAGTATCAGTGATTTCAAAGGACTGGATTATAGTGGAAGTTTTTCAAGAGGTATTTCGGTCGGTAACAATCAAAACCTTGTGCTCAACTCCAACTTTAATTTACAGATGGCAGGTAACATTGGAGATGATGTAGAAATACTCGCAGCTATCACGGATCAGAATATTCCCCTACAGCCGGAAGGTAATACACAACAACTTCAGGAGTTTGACAAAATATTCATTCAGTTGAAGCGAAAAAAAACGATGCTAATTGCAGGTGATTATGAGCTGCAACGTCCGAATAGTTATTTTATGAATTACTTCAAAAAACTACAGGGCGCTACTTTTTCTAATGAATCCGATGTTTTCAAAAAAGCGACACTGACCAATCGAATTAGTGGCGCTATTGCTAGAGGAAAATTTGCCCGAAATACCATTGCCCAACAAGAGGGGAATCAGGGACCTTACCGACTACGTGGAAACCTTGGCGAACGCTTTATCATCGTGCTAGGTGGCACCGAAAAGGTATACATCGATGGTGCACTAATGAAACGCGGTATTGAGGAAGATTATGTGATCGACTACAACCGCTCCGATATTACCTTCACCAATAAAAGACTGATCACTAAGGATAGCCGAATCATTATAGAATTTGAATATTCGGATCAAAATTATTTGCGTTCCATCTATGCATACAACACAGAATTAGAGACGGAGCGATTCCGCCTTTACTTCAATCTTTATTCCGAACAGGATAGTAAAACTTCTGGAGCTGCCGCGGAACTTGATTCGCTGCAACGTTCGGAATTGCAAAAAGTAGGTGACGACATTGATAATGCTTTTGCAAATGGGATTGATACCGTTCAGGAGTTTAGTGAATTTCAGGTAAAATATAAATTGGTCGACAGCACTTACACCATTGACGTGGGAGGCATAGCTACTTTGGTCACTGATACGATTTTGATATACAGTACCAATCCTGATTCGGCGCTATACACTTCTAGTTTTTCTGAAGTTGGTTTTGGGACTACGGGTGACTATGTTCTTGATCCAAGTATTCCTGCAAATGGACGCGTTTTTCGATGGATCGAACCTAGTCCTGATGGTACGCACAATGGCAACTACGCTCCTATCCTCAAGCTTACCGCTCCCAATTTATTACAAATGTATACGCTAGGTTCCGAATTTAAAATTAATAAAAACGCGGGAGTTCAAGTCGAAGTAGCTTTGAGTAATAACGATCCAAATCGTTTTTCAAAGTTAGACGAGGGCAATGATTTGGGGATCGCTACTTTGAGTAAATTTTATTTCAACAAAGCTATTAGTAAAAAATGGAAAGTAGAAACAGACCTGAGCTATGAAACCGTCCAGAAAAATTTTAAAGCGCTCAACCCTTATCGTGATGCTGAGTTTAATCGAGATTGGAACTTGGTCAATTCACTAAGCAACAATGTACAAAAAGTGGATGCAGCTGAAGAACAATTAGCTGGTGCAGGAGTAAAACTTAGTTACCTAAAAGTTGGAACCTTGGAATACAATTTCAACACCTTTATCCGAAAGGATATTTACAATGGATCCAAGCATACGCTACGTAGTCGATTGCAAAAAAATGGATTTGTTGCAGATCTCCAAGGAAGCTTACTTAACAGCGACAGTGAGAAAGAAAACAGTACATTCATTCGTCCGAAAGGTGACCTGTCCAAAACATTTAAAAAGCTAAATGGATTCAAACTTGGAGTCTATGGAGAGCGCGAAAAGAATAGCAGAATGAGCCCTGATTCAGATACATTAAACAGTAGTAGTTTTCATTATGATTTGTACAAAGTATATGTAGAATCTAATGAAAATGACAAGTTTGGTTTTGGTGCTAACTATACACGTCGATTTGACTTTGCTCCGAAGGATACCGATTTTGGCCAATCCACTTTTGCAGAAGAGTTTAACTTGAATGGTCGTTGGAAACAAGCTAAAAATTCAAACCTTCGTTGGAATCTAACTTATAGAAATTTGGAAATTCGTGATACACTGTTGAGTCAACTCGATCCTCAAAAAACATTTCTTGGACGACTGGAGCACAGTATGAGTGTCTTTAATAAATTAATTCGCTCTACCACCAACTACGAGATTAGTTCGGGACAAGAACCCAAGATCGAATACCAATATATTCCCGTTGACAATGGCCAAGGAAATTACCAATGGACCGACAGCAATCAGGACAGTACGGTACAACTTGGTGAAATACAAGAAATTGCTTTTCAGGATCAGGGTAATGCAGTGCGTGTAACTTTGTTTACCGATGAATTTATTCGAACACACAACGTGCAATTGAATCAATCCATCTACATCACTCCACCTCCTAAGTGGCGGCAATCTAAAAAGTTTTTGAAAAAGCTAAGTAAGTTTTCAACGCATTCCATTTTGGTCATTAATCGTAGGACTCGGCAAGCGGACGATATCGTTCCCTGGAATCCATTCCAGCTGGAAGTAGCCGACACCTCCTTGGTTTCTATAAGTTCACGAATTAGAAATACCTTATACTTTAATCGAGCACATGAAATCTATGAATTACAAGGAGGGATGCTCGACAATAGAAGTAAGATTGTTTTGGTGAGTGGTTATGAAAGTCGTCGAACACAGGAGCAGTTTTTTAGAAGCCGCTGGAATTTGTCTAGAAAGTTGAGCTGGGAATTTAAAGGAACACTTGGCAGACGGTTTACGGATTCCGAATTTTTCAATAACCGTGATTACGATATTGACTTGTATAAATTAGAACCAAAACTAACTTTTCAGCCTTCCGAAAAATTCCGAATTGCCTTAGGTTATAAATTAGAGGACAGCTCCAATCAATTACCTGAAGCTACAGAAACTGCGAAAGTACATGATCTCAATCTAGAGCTGGTACTCAAAAGGTCCATTTCTACCGCTTTACGTGTCAGTGGCTCCTATGCCACGATCGACTTTAATGGTGAGAAGAACTCTCCTATCGAATTTGCCATGTTACAAGGCCTACAGAATGGTCGAAATTTTTTATGGAATGTGGTATTAGACCGTCGCCTTTCCAATAATATCCAACTAAACATTACTTATGAAGGTCGGCAAACGGGTACGGCTAAGGCGGTGCATATTGGGCGTGCTCAGATTCGTGCTGCTTTTTAGAACTCCCTATTAATATGATGAGACCTACCTATCCCCTCTTCATACATTAAAGAAGAGAGCTTACACTAGCCGACAAATACCAAGTTTCTACTTCTAAAATCCACCTTTAAAACTTATATTTGTTCTTCTGGAATTTAAGAAATAGTAAGCTCCACACACAAATTTTGTACTTTAATCAAAAAACAACTGTAATGCGTATTTTATTTGCACTAATATTTTGCTGCTGCATGACTAGTCTTATGGCTCAAAGCGGACAAAATTTTTGGCATTCAGCCAATGAAAATCTTATCAGCACTAATCTGGACGAACGAACCATCATTCCCAACAGTTACCAAACCTTAGAACTGGACATGTCGGGTATGAGAGATTATTTGCGAGAAGCTCCAGATGAATTTTCGAATGAATCACGAGAAAATCCGCTATTACTTGAACTCCCAATGCCAGATGGAAGTTTGGCTACGTTTGCTGTTTCCTATTCTCCGGTGATGCAGTCTGGCCTTGCGGCAAAATATCCACAGATGAAATCTTACATTGGTTACAACATTGCTCAAAATGGAATGCGCATTCGATTTTCATTGACGCCAAAGGGCTTTCACGGTGCAATTCATACGCTAGACAATGGTCCTATCTACATTGATCCTTATGCAAATAATCAAACCGATTATTACATGAGCTATTTTGTAAAAGATCATGTTTCTAATATTCCTGCAGAACAATTAAGTTGTAGCTCACATGATGAGCCAAATCCAATCAGTAATGATGTGGGTGAGCAAATCACGAATACATTTAACAGTGCAGCAAGTACACGAAGTGCTACTGAAAATGTAGAGTTAAGAACTTACCTTCTCGCGATTGCCTGTACTGGTGAATGGGGAGCATCACAAGGTACTGCTGAAAATGCATTGGCACAACTCGTACTTGGTGTGAATCGTTTGAATTTAATTTTTGAAATAGATGTAGCTTTCAGAGTTATATTGGTAAACGACAATGACTTACTCATCTTCATGGACCCAGGATCAGATCCTTATCCAAACAATCAAGATAGCGGAAACTTAATTGGTGCCAATACGACAATCATCAATACACTTATTGGAGCAGGTAGTTATGACTTTGGACACCTTTTCAATACTTCTTGTGATACAGGAGGACTAGCAAGTTTGGGAGCTGTTTGTAGTAACAATAAAGCTTCTGCAATTACTTGCCAATATAGCTCTAACTGGGAATATACGATAACCCGAATCACAGCGCACGAGATGGGTCACTCTTTCAATGCCTCTCATACCTGGAACTACTGTGGGAACCCTGACAATACAAACATTTCAAGTGGATCTGCTTACGAACCAGGAAGTGGCAACACCATCATGTCATATAATGGTGTTTGTGGAAACGATCCTAATAATACTCCTGCACCACATGATTACTTTCACGCCAACTCACTAGAGTCTATGCACAACTTCAGTATCATTGGAGGTGGCAGCCCTTGTGCAGAGGTGACCGTAACCAATAATCATTATCCTGCTTTATCATTACCATATCCGAATGGATTTTATATTCCAATCAGTACGCCTTTCCAATTGACTGCTGATGCAACGGATGAAGACAATGATGATATGACTTATTGCTGGGAGCAGTATAATCTTTCTCCATTTACCACTCCAATGGGAAGCCCTGAAGATACTGAACCAAGTTTCCGTTCTTATTTTCCAAATCTATCTCCAACAAGAATTTTTCCAAGAATAGAAAATGTAGTAAACAACTCTAGTTCTCCTTGGGAAGTACTACCAACTTATAGCCGTAATCTAAAATTCCGTTGTTCAGTAAGAGATAACAACCCTGAGATCAGTGGTGTGGTTTGGGACGAAATGACTTTTGAAGCTACTGGTTTAGCTGGTCCTTTTTTGGTTGAATATCCAAATACGAATGCAATTGCTTGGGAAGTGGGTGACTATGTAGAAGTAAGTTGGGATGTCGCTGATACTGATATGGCTCCCGTAAATTCTCAGACTGTTAATATCAAACTTTCGACTGATGGAGGTTTTACCTATCCTATTACTTTGGCAGAAAGTGTACCTAATAATGGCGCACGTTTCGTTATGGTACCAGACAACATTACCACTACAGCTCGAATAAAAGTAGAAGCTGCAGATAATATATTCTTCGATATTTCTAACTTCGACTTTGAAATAGCACCGGCAACAGAAGCAGGTTATTCTTTTGATGCTTCACCTTATTTGCAACAAGTATGTTTACCAAACGCTGCAGAAGTCGTTCTTCCAATTTTATCATTGGTTGACTATAATGATCCACTAACTTTTGAGTTGGTTAATCTACCTACTGGAGCTGTTGCCAATTTTAGTAATAATCCAACCATGCCAGCAGACGGTGATCAAACCTTGACAATAGACATGAGTGGCGTTACGGGAACAGATAATTATGAAGTTACTATCATTGGAACTGCACCGAATGCAGATACCTTGGTTCGTACCTTTAATCTTGAAATTGTAAGTACTGACTTTTCAGCATTACAATTAACCGGACCAAACAATGGACAACAGGGTGTAAGTGAGCTTCCTACTCTGACTTGGAATCTTTCCCCAAACGCTTTCTACTACGAAGTTCAGATAGCTGACAATCCATCTTTCGATGCAGCAAGTATCATTGATGAAGATCTTAATGTCTACGATGCGGAGTATCTCTTAGGTGTATTACTTGAGAAAAGCACTCCTTACTTTTGGAGGGTAAGACCAATAAATGCATGTGGACCTGGGCCATATACTCCCATCTCTGCTTTCCATACAGAGGTGTTGGTTTGTGTAAACACAGCAAGTCTTAACATTCCAATTCCAATTCCTGGTTCAGGAACGCCTACCGTTTCATCTATAATTAATATTCCGGAAGGAGGGCAGATTAGTGATTTGAATATTTCTAAATTAAAAGGAACACATAACCTTGTAAAACATATCCGCGCAACTCTGATTAGTCCTGAAGGAACAGAGTTAGTGCTGTTTTCTAATCTTTGTCCTGGCTCCAATACACAAACTTTTGATGTAGCCTTAGACGATGAAGCACCAGTAGGTATTCCTTGTCCTCCTGTCGGAGCAAGCCCATACCTACCAGCAGGTGCAGATGGTTTAGCTATATTTAATGACGAAGATGCAGAAGGTATCTGGACTTTAGACATTCGCGTTTTGAATGATGATGGAGATGGAGGATTCCTTGACGAATGGGCACTTGAAATTTGCTCCAATGCCAGTCCTACTCCTCCTACTTTAGTCAATAATAATCAATTGGCAGTTCCTCCAGGAATGGAAAACACAATTGTTAATGACTTATTACTTTCCGAAGATCCTAACAATGCACCTGATGAGCTGGAGTACACTATCGTAAATCCTCCATTATACGGTGATCTATATTTCCAAGGAGCTCCATTAGCTCAGGGTGACTTCTTCCGTCAAAGTACGATTAATGCTTACAACCTATCTTATATTCACAATGGTGGACCGGAAGTAACTGATAGCTTTGTGTTTACAGTAAGCGACGGAGAAGGAGGATGGATTTCAATGACTACTTTTGACATTGTAATTGACGAGAATGCTACCGTTAATACTACTGACATAGAGATAGACAATGAGCTCATCGTTTATCCAAATCCTGCTCAAGATATTTTGTTTGTGAAGTTGGCGCAGCCATTCGGTGGCACCGCTAATGTTAAGATATACAACGTTCAAGGACAGGTGATTGAAATACGTAAAAATGTAAATGGTACCTTATCATTTGATACTTCTAACTTACCAGCTGGTCTTTACATTGTGGAGATGGAGTTGGATGGTCATTTGTTGACGGAGAAGGTGGCGGTTTACTAATTGCCTTTTTCTTGCCCTTTAACGGGGATGGGATCTATCCGACGCAGATCTAACGTCTGGCTGGCTTGAAGCCAGATCAGAGAGGGATTTGAACAGGTCGGGATGGATTTTCCCTTTCACAACTTAAAAGAGGTTGGTTTCGGTATTACCGAAATCAACCTCTTTTCTTTTGTGGTCTATCTTGTTATACAGTCGTAAATAAAATGCGATAGTTCGAAGCTAGTGTACCTTAGGCTGGTTCGAAGACCATAAGAGATAATGGAGCAACGCGAAGGTTGATGGATTGTTTTTGTCCATGCCAAGGACTAGCTTTTGCTTTGAGCATCTGATTGCTTACGCCGCTACCGCTGAATTTTGAATCGTCGCTATTGAGTACTTCCTTCCATTTGCCCGACAAAGGCACACCGACTTTATACGTTTCATGCACGTTGGGAGTAAAGTTACAAACCACCAATATGGGTTTACTTTGATCTTTTCCTTTACGGAGAAAAACGATGATTGATTTTTCAGAATCATTGTAATCAATCCATTGGAAACCTTCGCCACTAAAAGCGTTTTGGTAAAGTGCTGGTTGTTCTTTGTAATAGGTATTAAGTTGCTTGACCCATTGGCGGGTACTTTCATGAAAATCGAATTGGAGGAGCCACCAATCGAGTTGTTCTTTGAAATTCCATTCGGAAGTTTGTCCAAATTCGCCGCCCATGAAAATCAATTGTGTACCTGGGTGCATGTACATAAAACCGAAGAGGAGACGCAGGTTGGCAAATCGTTGCCATTCGTCACCCGGCATTCGGGATATGAGTGATCCTTTTCCGTGGACTACTTCGTCATGAGACAGAGGTAGCATAAAGTTTTCAGTAAAGGCATAAACCAAACTAAAGGTGAGGCCATCTTGATGATGACTTCGATGTATTGGATCTTTTTTGAAATATTCTAGATTATCGTGCATCCAGCCCATCATCCATTTTTGGCCGAAGCCTAAGCCCCCTACGAAGGTTGGTCGAGATACACCAGACCAGGCTGTTGACTCTTCTGCGATGGTTACCGTATCAGGAAATTCTTTATAGACTGTTTCGTTAAATTCTTTTAGGAAAGAAATCGCTTCCAGGTTTTCATTACCACCATTTATATTTGGAATCCATTCCCCATCTTTTCTCGAGTAATCGAGATACAATATGGAAGCCACAGCATCTACTCTAAGCCCATCAATGTGGTATTGGTCAAGCCAAAAAATCGCATTAGAAATGAGAAATGCACGAACTTCGTTTCTACCATAATTAAAAATACAGCTCTTCCAGTCTGGATGAAAACCTTTACGTGGATCAGCATGATCATAAAGGTAGGTACCATCGAAAAGCGCCAGTCCGTGTATATCCGCAGGAAAGTGCGAAGGCACCCAATCCAACAATACCCCGATTCCAGCCTGATGAAAAGCATCCACTAAATATTTGAATTCTTCTGGCGGACCAAAACGCGTAGTCGGCGCAAAATAGCCTGTGATTTGATAGCCCCACGAAGGATCATATGGATGCTCCATTACCGGCATCAATTCCACATGTGTAAAGCCCATATCACTCACATAATCGACCATCTCTTCTGCCATCTCAACATAGGTCAGGGATCGATTATTTTCGTCTTCTTTTCTTTTCCAAGATGCGAGATGAATCTCATAAACAGAAAATGGCTGCTCCTCCCCTTCCAATTTTTTACGGCGATCCAACCAAGCTTTATCTTTCCATTCATAGTCTGGGTTCCAAACGATGGATGCTGTAGCGGGTGGGTGTTCCCAGTAACGTGCGAAGGGGTCGCCCTTATCTAATTCATGGCCATTCGCTGCAATGACTCTATATTTATATACTTCTCCGTGTCCAATATTTGCCACAAATCCTTCCCAAATTCCTGATCCATCCCAACGTGGATTAAGTGGATGACTTTCCCGATTCCAGCCATTGAAATTCCCCGTAAGGGATACAGACTTAGCGGTAGGTGCCCAAACGGCAAAGTAAGTCCCGGCCACTCCTTTTACTGTCATGGTGTGACTACCTAATTTTTCGTATAAACGAAAATGTTTCCCGCTTTTAAAAAGTTCGATATCAAAATCAGTGAAGCGACTATATGGTATGACTGTTTGTATTTGCTGCATGGCTTAAAGGTAATTAATATATGGGAATTTTAGAATATACAAGGCTTAAGCAAAAAATTGAGATCAATTTTCAATAAAAAACGTAACAATTCAGCTTCTTTTTTAATACAACCTGTCTGCCGGGCAGCAGGGATTACGATTAAGGACTTTAAGGTAAAAAAAGTTTAATTGTAAACGGCCATGTTAACGCTTGGTATTAAAAATGATTGGGATTACAATTGGCAAGCCCTTCTCACGATCAAGGGACTAAGCTAGATGGCAATCTGAGTTACTCATCTATCGGCTTAAACACAATAGATGAGTAATCTAGATTGACTTTGGGTAAGCGGTAAACGTTGTGCTGAGCCTTGTCGAAGTATCGTTACAATGCCTCAAGCAATTATAATCCCAATCTTCACTTCCTGACATCAAACATTACAACTGATACAAAACGAACTGGGAACTCTTTTATAGTTCAAGATGATTTTGTAAATAACTATAATGCAAACAATTGCCTTATATATTTAGCGTACACTGTTCTCAAAAAAAATACCCCAGAAATCAGCTTTCGCTAATATTCTGAGGTATTTGAGATTCACTAGAAGTGAACCATCAACATGATTTATTTAATAACTTCTATCAAAAAATCTAGGTTCTTTGTCAAAGAACGAAAGTCTATAACTTCACAAACTTCTCATGTAGGATTTCTCCATTTGCTTCTACAGCAATGAAGTAAGTTCCAGCTTGTAAATTTGAAACATCGATGCTTTCACGACTTGCTGTTGGAATTTGCTCTAACAATAAGCTACCAGTGATTGAGTAAATTCTGATGACACTAGCACCCTCTACCAATCGAATATTTAATTCGGAATTAGTAGGATTAGGATAAACAGATAAACGCTCTGTATCAAAGTCATTATTCGTTAGATCAGCTTCAAAGTCATAAGCAGGCCCAGTTAAAGGCTTGATCGTTTGACCACTTGTAGTTGCTAATAAAGATGAACCAGTATTACCAGTCAGAGTAACCGCATCTATATAAACATGATCATTGTTTCCACTAGCATCACATTGGAAGCGGAATTGAGCATTCGAAGCCATGTTGTAATCATTGGCACTTAAGGTAACTGTTGCTACGTAGAAAGTGTTGTTCTCAAAAGTGGTACCTCTCACGTAAGTTGCTACTGTAGTCCAGCTAGAACCATTGTAATATCTCACCCAGAAATCTTCATTGTTTTCCATACTGTAAGCATAGAAGTAGAATTCAAGGTCAACAGAAGAATAGCCACTTAGGTTGTAAGCACTAGAAGTCATAGAAGAAGCTGTACCTGAATTATCTCTAATACGGATCGACCTATTACCTTCCCATGATCTTGAACCAGAATAACGGGCGCAGTCAGAACCGCCATCAGCCCAGCCGTCCCAGCCAGATTCGAAGTAGTGTCCGAATACAAGTGTAGAACCACCTGTTGGCGTACCCGCACAGCTACAGTCACTCTGGACTATATCACCTGTTGTATTCGCATCACCATCATCACAAGATGCCCCTGGCTCAGGACCAGCACATAAGTCTTCCGCATCACAAGTTCCGTCACCATCACTGTCAGCATAGGTACCAACGCAATTACAGTTTGTATCATAAGCATCTCCTTCAGTACAATCATCACCATCATCACAGGAATTACCTGGGGTACAAAGTGGCGTACCAGCACAACTACAATCTGCTAAAATTACATCACCTGTGGTCAATGGATCTCCATCATTACAAGATGTACCCGGCTCATCACCTCCATTACAGAGATCTTCAGCATCACAAGTACCATCACCATCACTGTCAGCATAAGTACCTGCACAGTTACAGTTTGAATCAAAAACATCCCCTGTCGTACATACATCACCATCATCACAAGAATCTCCTGGTGTACAGGCTGGAGGACCAGCTTCGGTACAGAAAGTCGTAGATTCAGCAGATCCAAAAGATCCTCCACTAGCTACGTTGCCCGAAGCAGCATCAAGGGTATATGATCCATTTCCATAAGCGCAGCAAATACCGTCACCGTAGGAATCATTGATGGTAAAAGTATAATCACCAGCTGTAAGACCATTGATATTAATAGCAAGAGTTGAGCCATCAGCTTGGCTAGCATAAGTACCACCAGAAGCTACTGTTGTACCAGAAGCATTCTTAACCGTCCAACTAGTTTCTTCAGGGTAATTATCAAAAGTAATCGTAAGTACCATATCCTCTTCAACACAAGTTACTGGAGGAGGAGGACCGTATGGATCACCCACACCAACAGCGTACCATGCATCTGTAGTTGCAATTTCTTCATCAGAACCTGCACCATAAAGATCGATTGCAGATTGGATGGCACCAGCTCTTGCTGCAGCGTAGTTAGAAGAAGAACTTAGGTAAACAGATAAATTTCTGTAAGCGATAGCTCCAGCTGCTGTCATACCAATACCGCTTACGGCATATGCATCTCCATTGTCATTCGTTCCAGATTCACCTTCCGTTAGGATGTAGAACCATTTATTTTGTACACCAGAGTTATAGTGTACACCACCATTATCACCAGAGCCAGAGTACCAGTTTGTACCAAGGTAAGTATCTGGGTCACCATATGTGTTTGGATTGCTCATTGAACGCAAAGCGCCGCCTGATCCACCTGCACCGATTTGATCACCCATCAACCAGTCATTCGTACCTGTTGCATAATTTTCAATTGACTCTCCGAAAATATCAGAGAACGATTCGTTAAGTGCACCAGATTCGTAGCTATAGACAAGGTTGGCAGTATACTCCGTTACACCGTGTGCAATTTCGTGACCAACGATATCTAAAGAAACCAGCGGGCCATAGTTGACACCATCACCGTCACCATAAGTCATACGCGAACCATCCCAGAATGCATTTACATAATTGGAAGAGTAACTAACGTAAGATTTGATGATTGCACCAGCACCATTATAAGAGTTTCTGCTGTGCTGCGACATAAAATATTGGTGCGTTTGTTCAGCTCCAAAGTGCGCTTGATTAGCAGTGTGTGTTGAAGTTGCTGTAAAGTTCGGAGAAGAACTCGTTACATCTGAGGCATTGCTATAGTTGGTACCATTGTTCATATCGTAGGTTTCAATTCCATTACCATCTGTAGTTTGGCGCAAGCGGTAAAGAGAGCCTGTATTGTCAACAGTAATGTTTTGAGTACCATTATATAGAGTAGTACAAGTGCCACCTTCATCAGTATGGTGGATTCGATTGTTTTCAAATAAAACCTCTCCACTATTAGCATCTACATAAACATAAGCTCTGTATAGAGGTTCACTAGCATAAATGTCATATTTGTAAGCTAAGCGAACGAGCGTCTTGTCTGAAGGGTGAGCGAAGATAACAAGCTCTCCTTCTGGCATAGTAAAATCATGATCGTGACCATGGCCTTCATGAGAAGAAGCTTTGTGGTTACATTCATCACCTTGCCAAGCATACTTAGTAGCACCAATATGATTCATTGCTGCTTGCAAGCCACCTGCTTTTGTCAAGCTAGGAGTTGTGCTAGCTAGCTCTAGTGGTTTGAAGTCACCGGTCAACTGTTTGATTTGACCATTTTCAGAGTGAACAGTTACTGATCTTCCATCAACTGGAATGCCATTAAAATGTTGTTGATACTTTTGATGAACCTGCCCCAGTTCGTCCTCAAAAGTAGATTTTAAAATGAGTTGATCTTGGTCAGTAGTTTGGAGTTTTTCCTGAAACAACTGAGTTGTCTGATGAATAGACATGTTTTCAACTTTCTGAAAAGCAGGTACAACTTTACCCGTTCTGGATTTCTCCTGAGCAAACATTGATCCTACACAAAAGATAGTTAGGACTAAAAGGGTGAAACTCTTTTTCATGCAAAATGATTTATGGTATTAATAAAATAGTTTAATAGCAATGATTTAAAATAGCAATCCCGTTACCGATATAGACATATCAGTTTCATGCTTAAAAGCATTAATCAGTAAATTTTGTTATCGATAGCTATTTAGAACTCCCAAATTAATTCAGCTTACTGCATTAGCGATGCAATAAAAAAATGGGAAAAGAAAAGTTTTAGTTTAGCATAATGCTAAGTTGTAAATGTATTGCGAAAATTCGCAATATTAAAGTATTTCGTTAGTTATTTTTATATTTTAACAAAATATAATAGCTTATTTGTTCGACATACACTAACTATTAGTTTTGAAAATACTCAATTTTGCTATTTTATTTGCCCATAAGCGATATTGTCCAAATTAGAGACTTTCACTTTAAGGCCCCAATTGAGGCTCATCATCAAGTACATAAGACATTGATTCATAGCGAATTATATTAATATGTAGATTTAAAGTGGCCTGCGAAGAAGTCAGTAGGAAGAAGCCAATGGAATGGTTTTTATTGAAAATAGTAGGCTGTACGAAAAAAAACCTGTCTCCATTACAGAAACAGGCTTTTTTATTTTATTACCAGTAATTTCTTAGCGAACGAAATAATTTATTTACCTCCGTTCAATTCAGCTTGCCATTTAGCAAGAGCGTCCCAATCACCCTTTGCAGCCAACTTAGCTTGCTTAGCCCAAGTAGTTGGGTTGTGCATTTTGAAACGAGGACCTGCTTCTGCAAGAATACCTTTTAGTGTTGACACTTTAGTTTTTGATAAATCTGCCCAAGTCATGATACCTGCTGCGTTCATCAATTTTTCAATTTTTGGTCCAACACCTTCCACTTTTTTCAGGTTGTCTTTAGTACTTGTCTTTGCAAGTACAGCCTTAGGCGCATTTGCTTTTTTAGCGGCAGCTGACTTCTTAGTAACTGTTTTCTTAGCAACAGTTTTTGGAGCAACTGTTTTGGTCGCTTTCTTAATTGACTTAGCAATACTCGTTCTACCTGCTTTAGTTTCACGAACGTAAACCACAGAGTTATCAACACCAAATGGAGTAGACACATAGTTGTCTGCATTCCAATCGTTTTCCCAAACAGAGTCATTGATTAGGTAACGAAATTGGTAGTCGCGTCCAACAGGTAGGTCAACGACAGCTTCGAAGTTAGCTTTACCTGGCTTCATTTTAATTGCATTATTTATGTTCCACTTGTTGAACTCGCCAACTAGTTTCACATCAGAAGCTCCCATTGTCGCTTCCTTTGGTAGTGTAAAGGTTACTTTACATCTAGCGTCTGAAAATTTCTTTTTTAAACTCATTTCTTGATAATTAAAGATTACTCAAATATTTATTTAATTCAGGTTTTTACAAAGTATCAGTAGTACACTTATCGGTAGTACAGTATTTAAAGTCTATTAGTTAATACAATATAAATATCTTCCACTACGAATAAAACAACCATCAATACGTAATTCTACGCTTTGAGGTTCAATCTTATAGAGGAAATATCGTTTCGAAAAAACTAACTAGAGCGCCAAGGTGTTGGCATTTTTTAAAGAAGGGTCAAATATAGGCTTTATTTGTAATAAAAGTTGGAAGTGGGAGGTGGGAATTTTTCCGCTAGTGCGGAGTTTATCTGGTGCAGGTCTGGCCGCGAAACAGCTTAAACAGGTTCCACGATCGAGTGTGCTTCCAGCTTCCCACTTTCCACTTCTTCTCTACATTTCTTGCCAAGCCAAGACCCCTCCAGTCACATTACGGACGTTGGAGAAACCAGCCTGTTGGAAAAGTTGTTGAGCCATTCCACTTCTTGCGCCAGAGCGACAGTGAATAATGACCTCATCATTTTTATGTGATTCAAGTTCGGCAAGCGATTCCATGACAGTACCCAGAGGAATAAGTCGAGCTCCTAAATTGAACTCATCATACTCATGCTGCTCGCGTACATCTAAGAATAGGAACGAGTCTTTGTTGTCGATTTTTTGTTTTAATTCCTGAACAGTAATATCCATTTTTTAATCTTAATTTTGATCTGACTACGCTGTGTAGCCAAGTTTATAAAAATGCCCCCTAGGTTATTTTACAACAACCAAGCGTTGCGTCAATACTTTATTCGTTTCAAGCTGCGTAACCTTTACAAAGTACATTCCTTGTGAAAGCTGTGAAATATCAATGGTATTGCTTAATGTATTGTTGTGTACCAATTGACCGGTAGTTGTTAATAACTCTACCTTATAATCAACATTGCTACCTTGTTTTAGTTCAAAATGCAGTTGATTACTAGCAGGATTGGGATAAATCTGCATCCAATCGCTTAGTTCTGGCAAGTCGTTCACCCGTGTTTCAGTAGGGGTTACTTCTCCCATTACAGGACGAACCATCAGTGCTCCTTCATCCGGGATGGAGAACCAATCCACGTTGTTGTTAAAAAACTGATAAGGCTGCGCTTCTGGTGTGTTATAATCTAAACCAACATAAACTCTTGATTCATTGGAAGAAGCCTGTTCCCAAGCGACATAGAAATCACCTGCAGGAATAAACAGTGGCGTCAATTGTCCACTACTATTGCGAAGGCGGTAGGTGGTAAATCCTTGTAATGAATCCAATACCTGATCTACGAAAAACGGTTTGATTAAATTTCGTACAAAAGCTGGTTCACTATCACTATTCAATTCACCGATATAAACTTTCAGATTGAACAAGGCGTTTGGACTCTGAGGGCCAATCCTAGGAAAACGAAATTGTACCGCTCGTAGTGAATCATCTACGTTGGAGCTAAAAGCAATGGCTACTTCATGACCAATATTAAGTCGAACAGCAGCTTCTGCAGTACCGTCATCATAAGCGTAGTAGTTATCAAAGACAGTACTCAATACGACTGTATCGTTTCTCAATACATCTTCAATTCCAACCTGAGTGGGAGAAGACGTATAGGTATACTTTCGTTCAATGCTTAGCTTCTCATTAGTTCCTCCGTAAGTAGTCACCAAGTCATTTGCAAAATCAGAAACAGAAGGAAGTTCACGCTCCATCACAAAACGCTCCCCTGGTTGGATCATAATATCTGCTGGCTCAATAACCGTAAAAAAGTCTCCAATATCAGTTGACACGCCCGACTGAATACCTTTGTGGGTAACTCTAGAACTTTGAGGCTGCGCTTCATCATCTGCGAAATGATTAACAAAGGTAGCGACCGTTGTATCATTCAATTCCATTTCAGCAAAGCCTTCAAACTGCCACCAAGGCATGCTAGAATATCGTTCTAAAATATCAGAAGGTAAACTAGCAAAAGCCAAATCTTCAAAAGTAGAATCTGGTTCGTTTTCATCAAGGACTACATAGTCAAGGTGCCAAGTATCGTTCATGCTACTTAGTCCTGCTCTGTTTACAAATCTAAATTGAAAATTATCGTGTAAGAAATTATCATCATCATTATCCAAGGCTATCTTATAGAACTTGAAGGTGTCTCTTTCTAAAAGGGAATAATCAAAACCATCTTTAGTCAGTACAGTAATCCAGTCTCCATTATCATCTTTAAATTCTACCTCAAAAGTATCACCAGGGTTGGAACCGTAGGTAATCCCTTTATTTTGCAACCAAAAGCTCAGCCATAAATCAGTATCAGAAGTATTAAGATTAAAATAATTAGATGTTAGATAATCAGCACGTCCTATACCACTCCCGTAGGGTGTTCCTGTCTCGTCAATTCCATCAAAAGTAGCTACTCCAACAGAAGGTGGCAAATAAGTCATCGTGGTATTAACAAAAACATTATCATCCAACCAGTTTCTGGTATTCGGATGTGGGCCCCTGTATGAAAAGTCGTCCATAAACGGATAATCAATGCCATCCACTTCAGTGGTAAATGTATAAGTATAGGTATCACAGATGCAGTATTCGTCGCAGATTTCAAAGCAAATTTCATCCGGCTCTGCAAAACGACTCGCTACATATATAAAACAAGAATCCTGAAAATTCACATTGAAAACCTCTCCCAACATTGGAGTATCGCTACAGTCGATAAAACTGGTTCCATAAACTTCGCCGGGTAAGTTAAGTGTTGGCGTACAAACTTCAATTTCTTCCTCCTGTTGCAATTCCATCGCAGGCATGATGATGCTCTCATCTGCACGCTTCACTACCACAGGATAGAAAAACTCAAGACAATCTTCAAGTGTATCACATTTGTTGATTCGAATCGTATCTGTTAGATTTAAGGTTACGCCCAAATCAGAAAAATAAGTCACACAAGTAGAATCCTCATTCAAAGTGGTCGTACCTGAAGTCAGATTAAAACTTACATCAAATAAGGTATCTATAGCATTTATAACAAAGCAAAGTTCGATTGAATCACCAGATACCAGATAAATGGTTTCACCTGAGAAATAGGCTCCGTCATCATTATTGCAATCCAATGCACGTGGCGTGTTTACTTCTGCTCCATAAAATCGTTCGAAACGTTGAATTCTTTCTGTTTCAGCCTCTGCTGCATGTTTTTGCAGTACCTGATTGGACTCTAGTGGGACGACCGTTATTTGGGCATCTAAAGATGAAAAACCGATTAGGAGGAGTAAAAATGTAATGATAATTCGCATCAGTCGTATGGGTTGTGAGTTTAGGCTCTTTTGATTGAGCCTATCAGGGTGATTTTAGTTTAACAAATGTATATGAGATCAGCCCAATTTGGGGCTGTTGAAAGTGAGAAGTGGGGACTTGGAAAATTACTTGACTGCAGAGCCCCCTGTTTACGGGAAAATCTCGCTTCCTACTACCCCACCTTCCACTTTAACTCATTTACTTACGTCAATTGGAAAAACGCAAATAAGAGATATTTGTTGCTTCTGTTAAAGCTGTTAATAGGCTAGTGTCAGTTGCTTGCGTTTTATTCAAAGTCCTCGTCTTCCTCCTCACCACTATCTACATCTATATCTGCACCAGTATCCCCTTGAGGATCTACTTCAATATTATCCTCATCTTCAGGATTACAATTATCGGGTTTTCGCTGCGTCAAGTATAAATCTATTTGTTCACCAATACGCAGTTTTCCTCCTTTTCGGTACTTTGGTACCTGCTTCCAGATATAAGCATTGTTCTTATTGGTAACGGTAGCGTCT
Organism: uncultured Saprospiraceae bacterium; assembly: GCA_937921775.1. GTDB lineage: Bacteria > Bacteroidota > Bacteroidia > Chitinophagales > Saprospiraceae > CALGLS01. The sequence continues at coordinate 9,693 of CAKZUK010000063.1, read as the reverse complement.
TCTATAATAGAACCTACATTAAGATTGAAATTACCAACAATAAAACGAGCTCCATCGTATTTTTGACAAATTAGATTAGGAATGGGCACCTTGCCTCCTCCTCGTTCTGTTACTACAAAATCAATGGTACTTCCTTTCGCTACCTGATAGCGCGAATCCAACTGCTCCGTAATCGTATCACCTTTAAAGATAACTTCCAAAACCGTATTTTCTTCCAGCTTGCTACTAAAGCGGCGACCAACAATTCGGGAATTAACGCCAATTCGTTTTAGCTTTCTTTGGAAAGAAACATAGTCATCATTGCCACCATAGAGGCTAGGTAGCGTCATCAATTCAGCAACCTGCTTGGTAACTGTCAGATAGATTTTTCGTTTTTCTTTTACTCTTGAAAGTGGATTAGGGTTTTGGCTAATCACCATATTAGGTGCCTTACCTTCCACATAGATCGAATCGTTTACTACAATTGAAAAGCTACGGTCATTGGCTTTCTTCATCGCATCGTCCAAGTCCATTCCGATATAATCGTGTACTTGCAAAGATTCTCCATGATTGGTATAGCAACGCATCCACCAGGAAGTCAATAGCAAGAAGATGGCAAACATGGCGATAATGCCTACAAAGTTTTTCCAAAAGGTAAAACTCTTCAAAAAGTACCAAACCTCTGTAGCCCATCTTTTCAACTTAGCCTTGATCTTAGAAGTAATGCTCATTGTTTTTAGATATTTGTTAGAGGTTTGTGTTATTAAATTCTAATTTTAAATCCTTCAAAGCTTTCATTTACGCGTCTATCTGACTAGAAATCCGCTCCAAAGAAACGCATTCGAGGGGAAATCCCTAGATTGGGAGCAAAAATAGCGCATCTATAACAAAAAACGAGGCTGAAGTAAAAAAATAAGGTGGTCATCGCTAAATTCCATAACTTTAAGCGTGTTCTGTAGGGTAAACGTGAGGAATCTTTGCTTATTGGGACCTAAAGAAAGTCTAATCAAGGTCTTTGGAATGTTCATATCATTGTTTCAAGATGCTTGTCAAACTAAATATTGAATCTTTTTTCCTTAATTTATTGTTGCTTTCTCCACCTTGCTACTCGAACCTAAGCTTTTTGATTTTGATTTATAAGCTAGAGCTAAAACAAATATGCACTCCTTTTCTACTTTCCTATTTATTACTCTCTTAGTACTTTCTGTACTTCGCCTCAGCGCACAGAGCGATGAAATAGATGGTATCATTAACTCGTATACTAAGGTAGAAGTCATTGATTATGCTAATGACCGGATTCAGGTCAACTCCACCGCAGATTTTTTTGATTGTGATAAAATACTCCTCGTTCAAATGAAGGGAGTTGCAATTGACTTAGCGAATGACGCTTCTTTTGGAACTATCCTCGACTATGGTAATGCTGGTCATTACGAATTCAACAATATTGATTCTATTGATGCTAACTGGATTTATTTGAAAGAAGCAATTGAACGATCTTATGACGTCGAAGGATCTGTCCAGCTGATCAATGTTCCTATCTACCAGTCGCCCCTTGTTGTACTGAATACTTTGACTTGTAAAAGTTGGGATGGGAATACTGGTGGTATCTTGGCGTTTGAATGCAAATCATCTTTCGAGTTGAGTGGAAATATTAATGTTAGTGGACGTGGTTTTGAATCCTATGGTTTGGTGCCTGCGGATGCTGACTGTACCGCTACTGATTACTTTTATCCTTCTAGTTCGGGGAAAGGTGCTCGTAAAGGTGAAGGGGTTTTTGATTTATCCGATGATTATTTATTAGGGCGTGGTGCAAATGCGAATGGTGGAGGTGGTGGCAACATGCACAACAGTGGCGGCGGCGGTGGTGCCAATTATGGTCGCGGTGGCGATGGCGGTTTCGAATGGAAATTTTGTGCCGATGACAATCAAGCTAATGGAGGTGCTGGTGGTAGGAAGCTCAATTACTCCAACAGTGAAAATCGAATTTTTATGGGAGGTGCTGGTGGTACAGGTCATAGCAACAATGAAGTGGGAGCAATTGGTGGTGCGGGGGCGGGAATTCTAATTATAAAAGCGGAAGAGATAATTGGGGCTGGTGGCCAAATTAATGCACGAGGTGTTGAGGTGGCTACTGCGGATAATGATGGCGGCGGCGGTGGCGGTGCCGGTGGTACGGTTTTGCTAGACATAGAATACGCTAGTGGTGACATGATCACCATTGACCTCAGTGGCGGAAAAGGAGGACATGTCAATTGGTTTGATTGTCATGGACCCGGTGGCGGCGGCGCTGCGGGTTTACTCTGGCATTCCAACAATGATCTCCCAAATAATTTTGAGCTAGTCAGCGAGCCTGGATTGGCGGGTCTAGTTATTGACGTCACCGCAGATTGCTACAATGAAAACTATGGTGCAACAGATGGTGAAACTGGTGGTCTCCTTAATCAACTCGACTTGGTCATCAGTGGTGATCCCTATCCGGAAATTACCATTGACGCAACGACTAGCTTATGTATTGGCGAAACGCTTTTGCTAAATACGATTGATCCCGCACTCCCTTACGTTTGGTCTGGCCCCAACAATTTTGAATCAACTGAACTCAAGCCAACTCTCGAAAATGTCAAACTTCAGGATGAGGGCGTTTATACTTTTTCGGTGACAGTCAATGAATGTACTCAGATTGAGGAAAGTGTATACATAGAAATTTTGGGCGACCCGTATATTGAGCTTGGTTCGGACACGACGCTTTGCCTTGGCTTGCCTCTAATCTTGGATGCCTCTACTTATCTGTCTGATTATTTGTGGCAGGATGGTAGCAGCGATTCTATTTTTGAAGTTAGTGAATCCGGAACTTACGCTGTCTTTATAAATAATGGTTGCGGTAGTTGGACGGATTTTATTGAAGTAACTTATTTGGATGATTGCTTTGACTACTGTCCACTCTATTCGCCTAATGCGATGAGCCCCAACTATGATGATATCAATGATGGCTTTCGCCAAATGACGCCTTGTTTGGTTGACTCTTATTCTTTGAAAATTTACAATCGTTGGGGTGAGCAGATTTTTGAGTCGGATGCGATTGATGTGGTTTGGGATGGGCGCTTTGAAGCTGCGGTGGTCAAGCAGGGTGTTTATGTTTGGGTGGCGCGTGGGGAATTCATTGATGATTATGGATTGAAGCATTTGATTGAGGAGCGTGGAAGTTTGCTTGTATTGCGATAGTTTTTTTTTTGAACCCAAACACAAAATATTTGCTAAGCTCCGAAAATTTTGAAATTACACCTTCGCATTTCTAATACACTCACAAGCTAAAAAACTAATCCCTCCTCTTGGTCTCTCGTCCAAGATACTGCATCTTTGACCTCACGTTTAAAACCAATCAATGAACAAAGAAGTCCTCCGCCTAGCCATACCCAATATCTTAAGCAACATTTCTGTCCCACTAATCAGTTCAGTAGACACTGCATTAACAGGGCGGCTATCGGATGTACACCTCGGAGCAGTAGGCATCGGTGCCATGATTTTCAACTTTCTCTATTGGAATTTTGGCTTCCTACGTATGGGCACTACGGGGATGACCGCACAAGCATTTGGCAGTAAAAAAAATCCAGACATCATCCATACATTGGGTAGAGCATTTTTGGTGGTGGGGACGGTAGCGGCGATACTGTTGGTTTTTCAAGTACCGATTGGAGAATTGAGTTTTAAGTTGATGAACATTTCTGAAAAGCAATATCCTTTCATCGCAGAGTACTTTTATATCCGCATTTGGGCGGCACCAGCTACCTTGGGTTTGATGGCCATGATGGGTTGGTTTTTTGGTATGCAGAATGCGATTTATCCAATGATATTGACCATCATTATTGCGGCAGTGAACATAGTTTGTAGCTATGTTTTTGTGGTACACCTAAAGATGGAAGTCGCGGGCGTTGCTTGGGGAACGGTGATTGCACAATATGTTGGTTTGATTGTAGGGATTGCTTTATTTTTTAATCGTTACCGAAATTATTTTGAGCATTACCAACAACAGGCATTGCTCACATTCGATGAACTCAAAAAATTCCTAGTCATCAATCGAGATATTTTTATTCGAACACTTTGCTTAACCTTGGTCTTTGGTTTTTTCTATAGCCAATCATCCGCTGAGGGCGAGTTGATCTTGGCCGTCAATGTCATTTTGCTACAACTAGTCAACTGGATGTCCTACGGCGTTGATGGTTTTGCTTTTGCAGCAGAAAGCCTAGTCGGTAAATACCAAGGTGCGAAAGATGGAAAAAATTTGCGCAAAGCCATCAAAAGTATTTTTATGATGGGAATGGGTATGGCGGTGATTTATTCGCTGGCTTACTGGATTTTCAGTTTACCAATTGTGGCTTTGTTTACCAACGAGGCGCATGTGATTGAGGCTACGCTCCCCTTCCTATTTTGGATGGTTTTGTTTCCAACGCTTGCTACACCCTGTTATATTTGGGATGGAATTTTTGTTGGGCTCACCGCCTCACGTGCTATGCGTAATGGGATGCTGCTAAGCTTGATCGCTTTTGTTGGCGCTTACTTTATTAGCCTTCCTTATGGAAATCATGGACTTTGGGCTGCTTTGTTGTTTTTCATGGTGGCCCGTGGCTTGATACAGTGGTGGATGTATTGGCGGGGGACTGCGGACCTTGGGGAGATGACCCGGTGAATTTGAATGGGAATCTTTTGAATTTGAATTAGAATTAGAATTAGAATTTTCCCTCTCTCGTGGAGTCTATGCTAGAAGGCCATTCTAATTCACATTCGCACTCTAATTCTAATTCTTTTCCCTATTTTTACCCCTTATGAAAAATCAGGAACTTGCACGCTTATTCTTTCGGGAGGTAATGAAGGTAAATGAAGATGAGTCGATTAGCCTTACGGAAAAAATCGAAGCACTATATCGTCAGCTGAATCATCTATTTGTAGAGGCTACTAGTGAGGAGCAGCTACAGTTCACTACCCTGTTCGCGCGAATTGCTTTTGCGGGGCACAAATTTAATTTGAGTCGTCAATTGCAGTTCTTCATTCACGAATATAGACGACACGCTGTCAATCAGGTCATTCGCCAGAAAAAGGAAACGGTACCGATGGAAGTGCTTTATAAATTGGGTATAAAAGCGGTGTCAGAATCTATCTCCGCTATTTACGAAGTAGAGATTCCCGAAGACTTAGATGAGATCGTTCCTCCCTTTGGTTTTTACAAACAGGGGCCTACCGAAATTAAAAGTTTCATTCCTTCTTTGCGGGTTGCTGTTTTGGAAATTGATCCAACAAAAGCACAAATGCTCGTTCGAGCTGAAGAGCATTCTGAAAAAGATATTTGGGTACAATACAACATTGCAGATCGAAATGAAAACTTCAATCCTAGCATCAAGGTTTTGCAATATTATTTTGACTTGCCGGTGATCGTGAATCTACTGGACATTGAAGTAGACAAAGAAGGTGTTTTTCGTCCAAAAGGTTTTGTGATAGAACCCGATTATTTAATGGACGTAACGGCTGTGGCAGAATGCTTCAAAGATTTTGGCGCGGAGCCAATGCTTTATCTTTTGAAAAAATACTTGCCTTTTACTTACAGCACACCATTGATGATTGGAAACATTGCCAACTTCTTTTTGGATGAGCTCATGAGCAATCCTGAAATTGGTTTTAGAGAAATATTTCCAAAAGTATTCCGACTAAATCCATTGGCCTTTTCTATTTTTTCTGATCGTGATATTCGAGAAATCATGGATAAATGTCAAAAGCATTTTGTCAATTTAAAAACAATGGTGCATCAGGGTTTTGCGAAAAACGATATTGAAATTGCCGACTGCTTCCTAGAACCTAGTTTTTATTCAGAAGCTTATGGCCTACAAGGTCGACTCGATATTTTTCATCACAAAGCAGAAAGCAAAAACAATCCTGCCATCGTCGAATTGAAAAGTGGTAAAACATTTAAACCCAATAAATGGGGATTGAATCATAACCATTATATTCAAACAATGCTTTATGACTTGATGATTAAGTCGGTTTTTAAAAATGAGTTTTCACCAACCAACTTTATACTTTACTCTGGTGCAGATGATCGCAATCTACGTTTCGCACCAGTGACAAAAGCACAACAATACGAAGCACTCAATGTACGTAATCAATTGGTCGCCATCGAGTATGCACTAGCTAAAGGTGAAACGCGTCTATTGAATCGGCTTTCGCCAAAATTACTTCCAAGTGCGAAGGGCTTTGTGGCTCGTGATATGACACTTTTTGAAAAAGTATATCAGGGTATGACGGTGTTGGAACAAAAATACTTCAACACCTTTTCCAGCTTCATTGCAAAGGAACATAAGCTTGCAAAAACGGGTGTTCAAGGCATTGAAAAAATAAATGGCTTGGCTTCTTTGTGGTTAAACGACTTTGAAGAAAAAAGAGAAAATTACGAAATTCTGAGTCATCTGGAAATTAACCAATTTGATTCCAAAGCGGCAAAACCTGTCATTGTCTTTAACCGATCAGAAGGTACAAATCCATTAGCTAATTTCCGAAAAGGAGATATAGCGGTCCTCTACCCTTTCATTGAAAAAACAGATACAGTACTCAACAATCAAATTTTTAAATGCAGTATTACTGCGATGGATGAGCATACCGTGACGGTTCAACTTCGCTCTCCACAATTCAATACGCGTTTGTTTGATGCAGGGACGAATTGGAATATAGAACACGATCTTTTTGATTCCAGTTTCACAGGTATGTATCGCGGTCTGTTTCAGTTTGCACAATTCCCCGACTACAAAAAGGAATTATTGTTGACCCTCAACCCTCCAAAACAGCCAGAAGAAATCATCATTAGTCCACCGAAAGAATTAACGGAAGAGCAAGGAATGATTTTCCAAAAAGCACTATCTGCAAAAGATTATTTTTTACTTTGGGGCCCACCCGGCACAGGTAAGACGAGCATGATGCTTAAAAACATGGTCGGTTATCTCCTTAATGAAACGGACGAAAATATTTTGCTACTCGCTTATACCAATCGAGCCGTAGATGAAATTTGTGGTGCAATTGATAGCTTGGACAAACTGGCACATAATGAATACATTCGAGTCGGCTCACGCAACTCAACTCACGAAAAATACCACGACCGATTGCTCAATACTCTTTTAGATGATGTCAATAATCGAGCTGAGCTAAAAGAGTTATTAGAGTCGCATCGTATTTTTGTAGCAACGGTAGCTTCTATGGCCAACAAGCAAGAGTTGATGCACTTCAAGAAGTTCCAACGCGTGATCATTGATGAAGCAAGTCAGATTTTGGAGCCAATGGTAATTGGAATGTTACCCTTCTTTGAACGGTTTATTCTGATAGGTGATCATCAGCAGTTGCCCGCGATTGTGGTACAAGACAAGAGACAATCAGAAATTGAAGATGAAGATTTAAAAGCGATTGGACTTACCGATTGTCGCAACTCACTATTTGAGCGTTTGTACAAACGTTGTATCGCAGAAAATTGGAATTGGGCTTATGCACAGCTGAGCCATCAAGGAAGAATGCATGAAGAGGTTATGGAATTTTCTAGTGAACAATTTTATAAAAGTGCCTTGAAAGTTTTGCCGAAAGGCAGTCAACGACACATCGAACAAACACGTGGCATCGATTGGAGATTACCAGAGCCTCCAACTAAACTGGAAGAACAACTTTCTATGCAACGCGTCCTTTTTGTTCCAACTCCTACTGATCTAAAAAAAGGCAATAAAAAAACGAATCGCCCTGAAGCAGAAATGATCGCTGAATTGGTGAAAAGTTTCCAACGCATCTTTGAGGAAAATGGCAAACCATTTACCGCAAGTAGTCTTGGCATCATCACACCTTACCGTGCTCAAATTGCACAGATCAAACAAGTACTGGAAGAACAGGGTATTGACCCGGCGCCTTTGACAATTGATACGGTGGAGCGCTATCAAGGTGGCGCACGTGATATTATTTTGTTGTCGCTTTGCGCTAATCATGTGAGTCAAATGTCTTCTTTGGTTTCACTTTCAGATGAGGGGGTCGATCGAAAATTGAACGTAGCGATGACGCGTGCTCGGGAACATTTGGTGATTGTTGGAAATGAGGAAGTGCTGGGGAGTGATGAGATTTATTCGAAGTTGATGGAGTATGGGAAAGCAATCGTTGATTGAGATTAGATTTTTCTCTTTAAGGTATTTTGAACGCAGAGAAACGGAGACACTGAGAATACCTTTCTTTCTTCAAAGAAATGAGTGTGGAATGCAAGAGGACTGCTACAGAGGGAAGATCCTAATTCTCCCGGCGCCCTGTCTAACTTCCAGACGACAGATAGATCCAATAGATTTTAATTCCTTGCTTGTTATAAAAAGTTTATTCTTTTGTGATCTTCTATCGCTTAATTAAGCTCATTTTTGTAGCGTTCAATTAGATCACGTTATAAAAAATAAACTAATGAAAAAGTCGTCAATTCTTATCTGGATTCTAAGATTAATCCCTGCAGTTATCTTTCTTCAAACTTTATTCTTTAAGTTTACAGCAGCTCCTGAATCCGTTTATATTTTTGAAACGCTAGGTTTGGGTGCAGCCGGGCGAATAGGAACAGGAGTGGTTGAGCTTATAGCTTCTATTCTTATCCTTATTCCCCGAACAACAGGGATAGGCGCAATCATAGGACTTGGTACCATTAGCGGAGCAATCATGGGTCATATTACCACATTGGGAATTGAGGTACAGGGAGATGGTGGTTTGTTATTTGGTCTGGCTGTCGTTACTTTTATTTGTTGTGCTATTCTTGCTTGGCAGAATCGGGGAGATATTCCTCTTATTAATAGATTTTTTGCTAAGTTTTAATGAAGTTGTTTTATTTATTCCCTATGGCTGCAAGATTAAACCCCTTCAATTAGAAAGAAGATTTGATTTTGAAAATTTGTACCTTAGTTTTTTTGAACGCTGAGATACAGAAACGTTGAGTTGCCTGCAAAGGCAGTATAAGCTAGAAGAACGTATTGAAAGATTCCTTTTTTCTACAATAAAATGAACGTGCTAGCTAAGGAAAATTGCGTCTAAGGGAGCCTTCCAACTGCTCATCTCAGCTTCCCATTTTTTTATAAAAACAAAACTTTAAACAACATGGAAATAAGTGCAAAAATCTTAATCGGACTCGTCGCAGTTTTACACATTTATATTTTATGGATCGAAATGTTTGCTTGGACGACTGTCGGTCGAAAAGTATTTGGCAAAAGCCTACCTAAGGAAATGTTTGAATCGACAAAAGCTATGGCAGCAAATCAAGGATTGTACAATGGCTTTTTAGCGGCTGGTTTGATTTGGTCATTGCTGATTAAAAATTCAGAGTGGTCGTTTAACGTGGCTTGCTTTTTCTTAGGATGTGTCATTGTAGCAGCGACCTACGGTGCCATTTCTGTGGACAAGTCTATTTTTGTAAAGCAAGGAATTCCAGCGGTCTTAGCTATGCTTGTCTTGTGGGCTAGCACCATGCTTGGCTAAGTTCACAGCTTTTGCATGGCAAGGTATGAATATGAAGAACCCGCTAAGATTTAAGCTCTTAGCGGGTTCTTTATATTTACACAAAAAATTAAGGCGTGCCGATTTAGCAGATTAGAACTTAATACCTACTTTATATCCAACATCTTATGCGTCTGCAAACTCAAACGCCAGCGTGGATGTTTCAGACAATATTCCAGCGTCTCTTTT
>CAKZUK010000062.1 GCA_937921775.1 uncultured Saprospiraceae bacterium | reverse complement strand
TTCCTCGGTTTTTCTCAAAAGCCCTATTTGGTTCCTATACAAAATCTCTATGCATAATCTCTAATCTAAAACTTCAAATTATGAAAAAAGTCACCCTCCTATTTTGTTTGCTAATTTGCAGCATCGGCATGTACAGTCAAGACATATTGGAAGAAGTAGACGAATTCAATCCGGTAAATAATCGACAAATCGGAATCAACTCTACGGCTCTGATCAGTCAACTAATTAATTTTTCCTCCAATTTTTCATTTTTCAACAACGATTACATCTTTACCTATAAAAAACAGAAACATGACAAAAATTTTCGTTTTGGTTTTGGAGGTAACTTCTTTTATGACAATGAAGATTCAAATAAAAGAACAAATATTAATGCCAACATTCGAATTGGTCGAGAACGATTTACAATCATTTCAAAACGCTGGCGAGTATTTTACGGAGGGGATTTTAAAACGGGCTTTGAGTACACCCAAGCTTCATTCCTAAATGAACCTATAAGCGTACTTTCTCTGGGTGGTGGTCCGATCTGCGGACTTCAGTTTAATATCAACTCCCGACTATCTATTTCGACGGAGGCTAGCTATGATTTTTTGTTCTTTCGCAACTCCGACGAGAGAGAAAAGAGCTGGGGAATTGCGTCTGAATTTAGCCTACCTGATTTCTTTTATTTAAACTTTGACTTTTAGATACCTAGGCCTTACTATTGGGGATGGGAGCTACCTGTCGATAAAGGCAGATACCCATCCCCATTATATCAGCGAGATTTGAGGGGAATAGATTCCAACTTTTTAAGATTTTTTTTGTTAAAACAACTAATGCTAACAAAAGGTGTAGCCTACATATTATTTGCAACTTTTTCCTTCGCCATTATGAATGCGCTAGCCAAAGAACTGAGTAGCTTTCATCCGATGCAAGTCGTCTTTTTTAGAGCGCTAGGTTCCTTTGTTTTTATTTTTCCCTATATGCTTTTTCGCAAAATTTCGATTCGTGGCAACAATCCGGGTATGCTACTGTTGCGCGCTGCGATTGGAGTACTTTCTTTGTCTACTTTTTTTGTAGTTATCCAGAGGATACCACTTGGCTCTGCAATTTCAATTCGCTACCTAGGTCCAATTTTTGGTGCCATCATGGCATTTTACTTTTTAAAAGAAAAGATTAAGCCTTTGCAGTGGTTAAGCTTTGCAGTTGCTTTTGCGGGAGTAATTGTGCTAAAAGGCTTCGACATTAGAATTGACACACTTAGCTTGACCTTGGTACTCATATCTGCCGTTTCTGTGGGAGCTGTTTTCACCTTATTGCGTTATCTCGGTACTCGAGAGCACTATCTGACCATCATCAATTATTTTATGGGCACGGCCGTTTTAGTTTCCTTGTTTTTTACGACCAATTGGCGCATACCAGTTGCTGAAGAGTGGTGGTCTGTCATTGGTATTGGGATCACTGGATTAATTGGTCAGGTTTTTATGACGCGTGCCTTTTCGATGGAGACCACTTCTGTTTTAGCGCCATTCAAATATATGGAGTTGGTGTATGCGTTGATCCTTGGGTTTTTCTTTTTTGGTGAGACTTATTCTTGGTTGCCTTTTACAGGAATACTTTTGATTATTGGCGGTATGTTTTTGAATATTTATGCTAAGCAGCGAGGAGGTGGGAAGTAGGAAATGGGAAGTTCCATCTAATGCGAACTAAAGATCGGCAAGCACGAAAAGACTTAGTTTTTCGGGATTACTAAGCTGGGATATTAAATCAGAGTGCTCTACTTTTACTAGTCAGCTCAGCAATCCCTCCGATTTGATAAATCAAAGGGAATGCTTACCGATCTTTGGTTTTTGTACGCACTAACCAAAACACACTTTTTTAGCATCTTGAATATATGAAGACCGTACAAATAATCTTAAGCCTCGCTTTTATTACATCCCTTTTTTATTTTGGATGTCAATCCGATAAGTCCAAAAGTGATATTTCTCTAATAGAGAATACTCAACCTTTCTATCTTGACATAGACCTACCAAATACACCAATCGACAACTTGCTTAAATCAACAAAAGAGCGACCTGAAATTGATATCTACTTAAAGACAAACACCGATAGTCTCGGAAAAAGTAAGTACATCCTAAGTATAAATAAACAAGTCGTTTCATTTGATGTGTTTAATGAATTGTTTGATAGTTTGCGATTTGCTATTGACAAAGGACAGCGAAATAAAACTGTAGCCAATTTGTATATTGACAAAAGCACACCGTTTTATCTGGTTGATTATTTACATAAACGACTTTATGCTTTTCATCAATACAGGGTAAATTATCCCAACAAAAAAGGTCAATACTTTTCGCATAGGATTTCTGAAGATCAGCGACTGTGGTCTATTGAACGTGAGTATTCTATTGAGTCCAACCCGTATCCTCTCCCACCTCCACCACTAACTCTACCAAGTAGAAATCCAGAATCAGATTCTACCGTTTTTTCACAAAAATATTTATCTATTTTAAATATTTTTGGCATTGGTCAAGAACCAGTTTCTTATAACGGTCCTATCCACTGTCTTTTTGAAATTCAAAAAAACATTTTAGAAATCAAACTCAATGAAAAAAATAAAGTCAGCATTGATGACAAAGTAATAAAATTAAGCACAGTAATAAAAGCATGGGAAGTCTTCATGTCAGATGAAAGACTTTGGCGAAAAAAAATCACTTACATTGTTGTTTCTGGCGAAGCAGATTATGAACACTACTTTGAGCTATATTCTGCTGTTCTTTCCGCTTTTCAGCAAAAGCTAAATCGACTTGCCTTGGATATGTTTGATAAGAATTTGAATGAGTTACCGAGAGATCAAAAGAAAGAGGTTTACGGAAAATTGCCTCGGATTATTATTCCGGAGTTGGGCGATTAAACGTGAGGTAGGATGAGACAGCTCCCACGAAAGACAAGCCTACTCATTACTAGAACGAGTAGGCCTGTCATCAATTTTAATAAAACAAATATTGATTAGTCTATTAATTCAAAATATGCGAAGTCCCCGTAAAGCTACCACGAGAAAAATCACCAACACGAATTGTATGCGTACTCATTCGTATCTGTCGACGAGGACCAGGTTTAATTTTATAGCTATTAAATAATTCTGAATATTTTTCATACAAAACCTCATTCAACTCAAGCACATTAATGTGAATACTGTTTTTAGAAATTTCCATCAATACGTAGTCCGCTTTCGTTTCGATCAAACCATCTTCTAGTAATAATTCGTACAAGTCTTTGTGTAATTTTTTACACTTTTCTTGTTTGAGGCTGACATCAAAAATGCTTTTACGGCCTCTTCTTCCATTTGATGTATCCAATAAGGTTTGTGAAAATGCATCCAATTCTCTTTGTTCTTTTTTAATCTCTCGTTCTCTTTTTAGTGCTAAACTTTCACTACTGATTCCCTCATCTCGAATATGTATTTTAGGTGTTGAACGGAACGTTCCAAATCCGGAACCTCTAAAACCAGTTGCCGTAAAATTACCTACCTTTATATATTCATCGTCAAACTTAATTTTCCGATCAGGCCCCCAACCTACTTTTTCCATAAGGAGACTATATTTGTTAAACAAACTTTGATCGATCACTTTTCCATTTACTATAATTTCATTTCCTGGCAGATCTATCTCTATTGCTTTCCACTTGTTGATAATTAATTTATCATCTAACAGGTTTTTAAACAAGCTTTTTTTCAATCGACGCATCTCACCATTTGTTAAGTCCGGAACTGCCTTGGGGTCAGTCTTTACTGGCTGCTGTACGACTAAGGTTCCTGGTTGGTTTGTCTTATTCTCTGATGTGGCCTTATCTTTAAGAACAGTTTCAGTCTGCTTCACTTCAGGACTTGATGTCGCTTGCGCCTCTGCTTTAATCCTAGCTGCTGCTGAATTCTGGGCAGATGTTATTACCTTTTGTTTTTCTATTTTCCGATGATCGATTGCTTTAGTTGGAGTATTGCTTTTATCATCAATTTTTTCTACCAATAGTGATTGATCTGGAGATCGCTCATTATTTGCAGTGCTTATTATTGCTTCCGACTTTTCAAGTTCTGTATCAATTACCACTGGCGAATCACCTACGGTCTCAGATGTAGTTGGTGTCTGCAGCTCATTTACAATCAAGGCTTCCAGTTGATTGGGTGCTTTATTCCACAGCCACAAACCAACACCAAGCGTAGCGACAAAGCCTACGACGAGCAAATTATTCAAGCTAAACCAAGTTGTCCAATTTGTAGTGTCCAATGGCGTAGCTGGCGTAGAAGGAAAGCCCTTGATTATAGACTCCATTTGCTCGCGACTAAATTCAGTCGGTGCTTTTCGAAGGCTATCAAATTTTTTATCTATATCTGGCTTCATAAGTAAATTTTTTATTTTTTTTTGATTCTTTGATAAACCAGTGATTTAGTCAGCGATAAAATCAACCTTTTCTTCGTGCACTTTTACGCTGACCTAAGGCTGATCACTGAATTTATCAAAGAACGAGTTTCCTAGTATCCAATATTCATTTTCCCCTTACCGCCAAGTATGGATCCAACCGAATCTGAATTATTTTCAATTAGTTTTTTTAAGCGTTGTCGCCCACGACTCACTTTGGTACGTACAGCACCTTCATTACTGTCTTGAATGACAGCGATTTCTTTCATACTAAATCCACTAATTTCAAACAAAATAACTGCATCGCGTTGCTTCTCTGGTAGTTTGTCCAATGTTCGATAGAGAAATTGAATGTCCAGCAAGGCCTCAGCCGACAGATCTTGTGCCATCAAGCGTTCTGTGTGTTGTTCTAAAAGTTCAGCTTTATATTTTTGCTTACGCCAATTGCTGATGGACCGGTTGCGGGCAGAGCGGATCAAATAATGTAGCAGTTGATCCTTTTTCTCTATTTTTTCGAAATGCTTGTAAGCGGATAACAAAACATCTTGCACTAAATCTTCTGCATCCATCTTACCATAAGCCAATGCCGAACAGTATCGAACAAAGGGATCGTGGCAAGCTTGATACGCTTGTAGAAATGCTTGTTGTTTTGGATCAGCCATAGTTAAATTTAGTTGTTTTCGGTGGGATAGTCGAGCGAAAATGGGAAACGTTACATGGTTGACGTTTTTTTTTCTTTTATGTGATGCCCTTTGATGGGGATGGGAATCTATCTGGCGCGCAGCTAGACAAGGCACGGATTGGACGGATCCGTGGCCCACCCACATTACAGGGCTGTCATACTGAGTGAGTTTCCAAATCGAAGGATGTGCTCTTATCTTATAACAAGACCAACTTTCAATAAAAAATGCCACTCTGGGAATCAACCCAAAGTGGCATTTTATAAATCAAGGCAGTACTTTCTAAGAGAAGTAAGCAGGTGTTCAAAATTGTGTTTACAATAAATTCTGAACATTACTTCAGTATTAATATTCGTAGCTAACCAAGGTAGTTGTCGTGATTACAGAACCTAAGAATTCATCAAAAATCTCAGTCATAACCGTTGCTACTTTTGGAGCTAGGTAATAAGTAGTTGTAGTCGTCAGGTATTCATCATTTGGATAATTAGAATTAGAAGTAAAAGACTGCAATTCAAACTTTACAACCTCTGAGTAAGTTGTTCCTTCTACATCCATCGTAATGTCTTTTTCAACCACTGTACCTTCATATCTATTGATTGTTTCAAACATATAACCTTGTACGGTTGTGCTACTTACAATAGTAGCTGCTTCGTAAGTCTCACCTAATGTACGTCCCATATCCAATGTCAACAAAACATTCTCAACGGTAGTCGCACCATCAACAGTAGTTAACTCCTGAGCAGTAACGATAAACTTATCACCTTCACAAGTGACAAAAGATTGCTGGCCACTCTCTGCTTCAAAAACAGCAACAAGTGTGTTATCAATTTCACTTTGCTCTACTACTTCTGAAATAACAGTTTGTGCTGTAGTAGAACCAAGGTTTTCATACTTGTAGGTAAATTTCGATCCTTCCTTTACCTTCATATAGGTGCAGTCAAATTCGAAAGACGGTTCTGCATTGTCATCATTATTACAAGAAGTAGTAAAAAATAAGCTTGCAGTTAGTAATAGGATTAATAATTTTTTCATTTTAAAATTGTTTGTTTTTGGAATTGTAACAGCGAAGTTATTTTAAGCTGTTCAATAACTATTTAGTAATAAGAGTTTATGATCGACTGACTTGAAACGCATAGCAAAGACAAAATGATGCCTTGTTCATACTTGTTTCTCTAAGTTATTTCTAAACAAGTCTTCAGCAAAATATTTAGACATTTGTAATACGAAAGGCGTGCCAATGGCTGTTAAGAAATGTAAAATGATGGCAAAGAAGAGCTATTGTAGGATAGTGGCCAAATTTACATTTAAATTTTTTTGGTTTTAAAACCTCCTTGGCCGACAAGTTTCACAATCTCCTCCCCTAGCCTCCCAATACCCAAAACAAAATCTGAGCAATCAATATTTTACAAATCAAGGCCAACGGAAACATCATAGCATAACCGAAAACAGGAATCCGGTTTTTTGAACGAGACATTGCAAAATCCAATATCGCTGGCTGATTTGCGACCATACCTACCAATATACTGAAGGGTTTCTTAAACCAACGATAACCTATAAACAGGATGGCAAAGGCCGTGAGTAAGCTAATAATAGCTGAGGCTAAAACAATCATCAAACCTTGCGCTGAAAGACTATCTACTAGTGCATTTCCGGAAGAAACCCCAATTGCGGCAAGCAATAAAATCAAACCAATTTGCTGCAAGGTAATATTGGCACTATATGGTAATATCCAAACAATCGATCCCGTCCGACGCAAAGTCCCCAACAATAGTCCTACTATCAAAGGGCCTCCGGCATATCCCAACTTAAAACTAAAGTCACTACCAAATGAAATCTCTATCATTCCCAATATCAAACCCAATCCAATTCCCAAACCAAATGAAAAAAGGTTGACTTTACTGGAAGCGGTGTATGAATCACCAAAAAATTCAGACAAGGCCTCTAAATCTTCCCTCCTGGCTATAAAGCGAATTCGATCACCCGTTTCTAATACCGTAGTACTCTTCGCAATCATCTCTTCATCACCACGTCGGATTCTAGTAATCACTGCATTGTATTTTTTATCCAAATCAAGTGAGGCCAAAGTTCGTCCAACCACTTTGGGATTGGAAACAAAGATTCGACGTACATCAAATAATTGTCGATCATGAGCTAAGGGCGATTCACTTCGTTGTCCCAAAACACTTATGACTTCATTAAGATCGAATTCATTGCCCACCAACATCACAATATCACCTAATTCAAATCGTGTATTCCAATGAACTAAATCCGCTTTGTCTTTCCTCAATATTCTGCCAAAGATAACTTCCCAATCATATTTTTTCAGCAAATCTCTAAGTGCCGTTCTACAAACTGCAGCATTCGTAATTTCAACGGTGACACTACTGAGTTTTCCCTCTGAAGGATATTCTTTGCGCAATTCTTCCTGCTCTTTCACATAATCAATCTTTAGCACTTTCTCCATTACCATAATACCTATGATACCTCCCATCACTCCCATTGGATAGGAAAAAGAGTATCCCAATACTGCATCTTGTACCAATTGCTGATTCTCAGGATAGGTCGTGTTGATATAGTCAATCACTCCTGCCAATGCCGCCGTGTTGGTGGTACTTCCACTATAAATCCCAGTGACGGTCGCTGCCGAAAATCCGAACATAAACCATAACAAGCAGGCAATTAAACCCGACAAAATCAACATAGATAGAATAAAGAGTATTTCGCGAAAGCCATTCTTACGATAGGACTTGAAGAAGGCTGGGCCGGATGACAAACCAATAGAATAAACAAAAATCGACAAACCAAGCTGCAGAATGATCTCTGGCAAATGCAAGCGAGGATCTATGGCTCCAATTGCCAAACCAGTAAAAAGGATCGCCGCTACTCCAAGCGAGGTGCCTCTAACTTTTATACTTCCTACTAGATAGCCTAAAGAAGCTACAGTAAAAAGAAGTAATAAGGGGTAATCTATTAAAATTTGTATCACTTAGGCTCTAACTGTTTGAAGTCGGTTTTGTTTGTTAACTATTGAAAACTACTCAATAGCATTTTTTAGTACTTCAGCGAAGTTATGAATTTGGGAACAAAAGAAAACAAAAGTTCATATAAATAGTTTGACAGAACTATTTGATTGCCATTCTACTTCTAATCCCCTTTCTGATTCTCTCCTTCACCATTCAACACCAAAAGCCAAAGCCGGAGTAAAACCCATTCGCACCTTATCCACATATCCTAATCTAGGCGGGCCGTCCTCTCGTTTATCCAAATAAAATTCGCGGCTATATATATTAGTTTGGTGGTAGATATTAAAGAGTGAAAGACCAATTCTACCTCTCAGGTTTTTATACTTTTTGGATTGAAAGCGATAAGACATGGAAGCATCTAACTGATGTTGTGTAGGAAGTCTTCCGCTATTAAATTCTAAAACAACTGGTCTAATGATTTCTTTTACTGGTGGTGCTCCAGGCGGATCAACTATAATAATTTCAAAGTTTTCACGAAGTGAGTATGGCCGACCGGATGTCATTTTCCAAGCGAGTGAACATTCAAAATTACCGAAGGTCCACATATTCGCCCAGTTCAAATTATGCCGCTGATCATTAGGCGCTGCAAAGCTTTGATCAAAAAAAGTAGAAAATTTGTATTCAATTTTGCTGTAGGTATAGCTTATCCATGACTGATAATTCTTCCACCGTTTTTTTGCCAAAATGTCAATACCCATAATTTGAGATTCCCCCAAATGAGAACGTGTGCTCACCTCTTCATCAAAACCTGTTGCTAATGAAGACAAACCATCTACATTTTTGACATAAGCCTGAATATCAAACAACCAACTCTTTGGATGAAATACGAGTCCGACTTGATATTGAGTGGCATCTTGTACGGGGACTTCTTTTCCTCCAGCGAGTGTCCAAACTGGTGTTTCAATACTAGAGCGATCTCCTTCTATTTCATAAATTTGACTCAAAAATTGAACGTATTTTCCTGCACTTGCATGAAAGTTGAGTTGATCCGAAAAGTTGTACCAAACACGCATCCGAGGCTCGAGGCATAAGTCTGAATCGTTTTGAAAATAAGTCACACGTAATCCCGCATCTAGTCCGATACGCTTATCTACCGGAGTGTTGTATGCACCATAAAGGGTTTTTAGTTTTCCCGTTACATCTTTCCCTTCAAGCTCAGGAGAATTTCCACCTTTGGTTTTTGACAACTCGTATTTGACATCGTTATTAAGCCATTGAAAGCCTAGCTTAAACTGATGATTAGTTGCACTGATATAAGTATTTTGAAGATTTAATTGTTGCTCTCCTATCTTGCTGTTCTTAATACCTTCTGTTTCAGGTACGATCTCTCCCTGTGTCCTGAGACTATATCCATAATCGTAATGATAATTGGTGCTTACCGCTGATAACTTTGTTGATAAACCCGTCCCCCAATTATGCTTCCAAGACAAACTCATTCCTGTGTTTTCTAAAACTAGTGTATCCTCCTGACGTTGTAAAAGTTTGTCATCCATAATCAAATCACTAAAGTCGCTATCTGCATAAAACCAAGCTGCAGAAAGTTCATCTTTGGGGGTGACCTTATAACTTGCTTTCACATTTGAATCAAAAAATTTAAAATCTTCGTTTATCCGAATTCCCTCTGGAAGTCGATTCAAATCTACATTTTGTACCAGCGTGTTTTGGTGAATTCTTTTGGTAATATTTAAAAAGTCCGGTGATTCCCAAAGCTCTGTCAGTGAGCGACGAAAGGAGTAAATCAATGCTCCTTTATCTTTCAGAAGAATATGTCCGTTGGTGTAAGCTGAAATTAAGTTTGTACCTGCCCCAAACTTAGATTTTTCCTTTCCTTCCGCGTCCGACTTTAAGTCTATCAGTCCGGACACACGTCCACCGTATTCTACTCCAAATCCGCCTCTGTAGACTGAAGTTTTATTGATAATATAAGGATTGAAAGCCGACAACATTCCAAAATAATGTGCCGTATGGTAAATTGGAATATCTTCCCAAAGGATTAAATTCTGATCAGCAGTACCACCACGGATGTTGATATTTGAAGCAGAGCCATCAGGTGAAGAGATGCCGGGTAGGAATTGTATAGTTTTCAATACATCCGGCTCAGCCTGCCCAGGAAGCGTACTTATTTTATTGATTTGCAATTCAGTAAATGCAGCTTGGTCCCTTAGTTGGATTCCATCGGTCAAATAGTCGGTGACTACGATGAAGTCTTCTCCAAAATTATAATAATTTAAAGCTACTGTTTCGCATTCCTTTTCAGTAAAAATGGATGCTGGCAACTTCAATTCTTCATAACCTACATAACTGACAACTAAACTATCTTGATCTTTGAGCAAAACACTAAGGTAGAAGTTCCCATCAGCTTCACTTGTCGTTCCTTTCTTTGTACGACTATGATAAATACTGGCTCCGGGTAGCGATTTTTGAGTATAATGGTCAATAATATTTCCGCACAGACGAGTGGACAAATTATCAGTTTCTGACAATATGTTTACTTTCGTCAAAATAATGTATGAGCTGTCTACAATTTCAAACAATAGCCCTCGTCCTTGCAATAGTTTTTCTAAAAAAGCATTGACCTCGGCTGCTTCAGGAAAACTAGTAAATTGAATAGCCTCTACGTCAGCTTGTTTGTAAGAAAAAAAAAGCCCGTAGTTTGATTCTAATTGGAGAATGACTTCTTCAAGACTTGCTTCTCCTTGAAAGTCTAAGTCAAGGATTTTTTGCTGTGCATGGAGCGAAAGGCTCATCAGTAGGAAGCATATGAATGAGCTGTATTTTAGCAAGTGTATTTTTTTTTATTTTGTTATTTTTTAATCTGCGACTATCTTAAATAGAAATCTGTCCGTCCACATCTCCTATGAAATAATAGCAGGTATTCAGTAGTACATTATTCCATAAGGTACACTACCCCATCACGTTTTTCAAAAATAATATTTAAAGGCGCAAAAGAAGTTTTCAGGGCAAGATCTAAATCTTTATGTTGAAAATTGCAGGACATAATCACTTTTGCATCAATCTTAGATGCATCAATTTTTACATTAAACTGCCGAGACAATTCCTCTACTACTGTTTGCAAAGGCACTTTTCTGAATCTCGATATTCCATTTAACCAGCTGGTATCTTCACCTGTTTGTGTCGGCCATTTTTCGCTTACTTTATTTCCTTCTATTCGTAATGCCTGACCTTTGGTCAATTCGTCAAGTACAGATCCTTTGGTCGATAAGACAGCCACTTTCCCACTTTTACATTTTACTTCCAGCAAGCCGTTTCTTGACCAAACATTAAATTGAGTTCCTAAAACCTGTACTGCTCCCGTAGGTGTATTCACCGTAAATTTAGCGCCTTTTTTTACTTCAAAAAATGCCTCTCCCTTGAGTTGCAAGCTGCGATCGTTTGCCCAAGAGTCCGCATTATAAGTCAGCGAACTTTCTGCATTCACTACAAAGTGAGATCCATCAGGTAGCGTTCCTTCGGTTCGTTCTCCTTTTGCCATTTCATAAATAACTTCCGCACCGCTTTTCGGCCAGAAAAGCCAAGTAGCCAAAATCAGTACTGAAGCTGCCGCAGCATATTTCATCCAGGATTTCAAGAAAATGCGTCTTCCTAATTCTGAAGATCTTGTTGATTTATCTGTTTTCAAAACAGCTTCCAGCATAGATTGATCATCGAAGTCTGGCACTGCAAAATTATCTGTGTTTTTATACAGTTCGACAAGAGAATCGTATTCAGGTCTTAACTTGAATATTTCTAGTTCTTCGCCTGTGAGTTCTCCATCTATCCATTTATGTAAAATCTCGTCATCCTTCATTTTAAAATTTAGTTAATTGATTCTTGTTATTTTATCATTTGCCGATTTTATAGGCATTCAATGACCTAAAGTAACACTATATCTGTGGCTTCGTGTTAGCTTCTTTTGATCTACTTTAATACAATCAAGCTACTAAAAGACCTACTTTCTAACGAATATTTTTTGAGATCAGGCGCAAAGCATCTAAGGCAATGTACATCCGCTTTTCTACAGCCTGCTTACTGATTCCCAGTAAGGCTGCAATTTCCTTATATGTTTTCTTATCAATTCGGCTTAGCAAAAAAACCACCCGCTGTTTTTCTGGTAAAGCAGCAATAGCAGCTTCCAACTTTGCCTTTAGCTCCTTTTCTTCCAACAAATATTCTGGACTTTCCTGATCTCGGTCACTACTTGGTCTACGCTCAAAGTTTAAAACTACTTTTTGATGATTGTATTCATTGATCAATAAGTTATTTGCAATTTTAAAGACATAGCCCTTCGCACTAGCAGGTATCACAGATGCACAGTTTTGCCACAATCGCGTGAATGCTTCTTGTGCCAGATCTTTTGACATAGGTAGGTTCCCTGTTTTGTAATACAGGTAATTATGCAAGGTTTTGGAGTATTCTCTAAAAATCTTAGTAAAGGTAGATTCCTCGCAAAGAGAGGCTGTCTCGGGCATGATTAAACAATTTTCTTTTTTTCTGTAATGTAGAGGTAGGTCTTTCTAAAGGCCTACTGTCTTTATCCTGAAGCACAAAAGAAACAGTTTGATCCCTGTTCTTTTCATTTCGAACTCAAATTATAAAATAATAGGCAAAAGCCAGTAAGCATTCACTAATTTAAATACCTGAGCATACGATTTAATATTTTACACGAATAAGTTTGACACAATTATATTCCAACACTTAGTCTAAAATTAAATCCGTATGAAACATATAGCGCGTTTTTTTATCCTCCTAAGTATACTCATCATCACATCTTGTCAATCCGACGATGATATTGACAATGATTTCACCGATGGCATTGACATCAATGATGTTCCAGTCACTGGTAATATCGGTGCTGCTAACCCGACCAAGCTGGCAGCGCTTGGTCGCTTACTTTTTTGGGATCCGATTTTATTTGGAGAGAAGGATATTGCCTGTGCGACCTGTCACCATCCCAACTTTGGCTATGCAGATGGCCGAGATTTGCCCATTGGAGTTGGAAGCCTCCCTTGCAAAGTCACTTTTAATTGCTCCCTCGCTACTCCCCAGCTTTCATCGCATCAAACAAAAAACGACAGGCGCCTTCTTTCTCAATTCGAATAGTAGGAGTTCCATTAAAATCCTGGATTTTTCCATCAAAGCAAACTTGCTTATTCAAGTATTCTTTTCCGGGATCGAAGGTAAAGTTCACTAAGTCTTCTTTTTTAATATAGACGGAGAATATTTGATTTGGAAATTGCTTGTCAATGTTCATCCAGAGGTTGCCTTTTTTGCTCAATCGAGTACTTACTATGGTTCCACAAACAGTGATAATTTTTCCTTGGCCCACATATCGTTTTGATTGAACGGTATTGAAATGTGCCGGAGGCAGAGAAGGTGGATAAATAGGTTCGACATCACCTTTATTCATTTCAGGAAACCAAGCTTTTTTATCTATTTGACTTTCA
This sequence comes from uncultured Saprospiraceae bacterium, assembly GCA_937921775.1. Classification (GTDB taxonomy): domain Bacteria; phylum Bacteroidota; class Bacteroidia; order Chitinophagales; family Saprospiraceae; genus CALGLS01. The sequence continues at coordinate 2,158 of CAKZUK010000062.1, read as the reverse complement.
AGTTTAACTTCTAATTTTTCGTCAAGAAGATTGAAAAAATCAAAGCCCGTCAGTTCTTCTACCTCGTCAATACTAACTGCAAATGATTCTAGGGGATAGCTCAGTTTTTGATTGGGCATGATAAAACCAATCCCCTTGTTGTTGGTCAGATCGATGGCAACTTTTACATATTGCTCGGGGATGCTTACATTGTTGATACTTCTTTTTATTACAGGCAATCCTTCTTTCAAAATTGGTACGGTCACCACAATTAATTGCACCCCCGGATGATCGTAAACGTAGCCTCTTAGCATAGACTCCAACTCCGCCCATTTTTCTCGATTAAATTTAGCCCGTTGCGGCGACATATTGGAATAGAAGTACGACTCTGACAAGGCTGTGGCCGACCATCTAAAATCTGCTGAAGGTGCAAGGTGTCCACGATCATAACCAAAACCATCGTATTTATAAGTGCTATCGGCTTGCAAAAATTTGAGAAAATAATCTTCTTCCACTGCCGTACCTGAACTTACCTTAGGATCAGGCCTAAAGTCATTGCTACGAGTAGCTGCTCCGCTAATGATGTCAGAGGTAATGATGTGTGCTACCCATGCTGCTTGTTCATGCGCTTCGCTGTATTCAAGAATCATGGCGGAATGCTCAACGAAATTATTGGAGGGAAGTCCTACTGCTTTTAGGTCTCGATTGATACGTTGGAATTTCAATCCTTCTAGTTTTTCAAGGATCTGCGTCTTTTTTAATTCCAATTTTATTAGTTCACCATTTAAGGCATTGATTTGCTCATCAACATTCTGAGCAGTCATAGCTGTCGCTAAAAGCAAGAAGATGTAGATTAGTTTGTGTTTATTCATGGAAATTGTTTGAGCATAAAGATGTGCTAAAAAATGGGGAAACAGAAATGTCCTTTGTTAAATATCCATGGCATTCCCACTAATTTGAAGTTGTCGGGTCTATCTGGCTAGCTCTCAGCTGTCCAGTTAAAAAGGCAGCAGTAGGCAGGACTAGAATATTCTCTTTAAGGTGGAAGAATGGAAATGAGATCGGAATGTTCACCCAATCGCTGAGCTAGGTAAGGAAGCCTTTCATATTCCCAACGCTTTTAGTAAGCGTTTTCCTCTCACACGGACACCCGCCGATTCAGTATATTCAATTTGGTCGCGTATCACTATGGTCAGCTCTTCTCGAAGTTCGGGATAAGGTAGGGCTATATTTTTCGCGGTTTCCATACAATGGACTTTCACCGCAATACTCGTCTTTTCTTGTATGATCCAGTCAATACATAAATCGTATATCTCTCCTGATATTTCTTCTGGTATTTCTACTAATGAGAATACTTTAGAGAAACTTCGACGTACACCATCTGGCACCTCTTGCTGCATGTAGCTTAGCATTTCTTGGAGGTAGGGCAGGGCTAGTTCTGGATGTTTTGGTACGCAATTCTCGAATAGCCAAGCGCCACGTTGAGGCAATGGGGCTTCTCCCTGCCTTATTAGTTTCCAGAGTATGGCGCAGCGTTTTTTGTCCTTGCCAATGTAGTCAGCTAGTCGGCTTATATTTTGCTTGGAGCGGTCGCTTAGGAGTTGTTGCTTAATATCCATGGGCCAAATTTAGGATTTTTTTTTTCATCGGTCGGTGCCCGGTCTTATTGATACTCAAGATATCGCGGGTGCCGCACCTAAAGGCGCTTATCCTCTTTTATTTGCTATCCTATAAGCATTTCGCACCTAAAGACGCTTTTGTTACTAGATATTTGTCTTCCTAATTATTCCTTAGCGTTTACTTGCGCTATGTGAAGATTAGGAAGAAAGTGCTTTTAACTGCGAGATCAGGTCTACCTGCTGAGCTACCCTACCGTATATACATATTTGTAACTCTGTTGCACAAGATAAACTTGAGAAATTTTGAATCGTTGAATTCGGAATTTTGAATCTCGAATGCCCCTCAAATGTGAAACTCTGCGATATTGGGCAAAATCAAAATTCCGAATTCAACGATTCATTATCCTGCCTGCCGGCACTGACAGGTTCAAAATTCTCTTATGGTCCACCATTAATATTGCTTTTGAGAGCAGCACCCGTAATGTCACGACTTATGTATATACCATAGCTGAGCTACCTGCGCAAGTCACGATATGAGATTTAAAAATCAAAAAAGAACT
>CAKZUK010000061.1 GCA_937921775.1 uncultured Saprospiraceae bacterium | reverse complement strand
TGACTATTGATAATCTACCGTTATTAGAAACTCTATCTGGCCTTGAGAATTTAGACTCGATTAATGGTCATTTCGCTATTAACAATCTTGTTGATTTAGAAAACGTAACTGCATTAAGTAATTTAGACTATGTCGAAAATCTCAACATTGCCACTTGCCCCAGTTTAAGCAACCTACAGGGCCTCAATCAAATTACTACTCTAACTGGACTTAGTATTGGTAATTGCGATGCGCTCTCCAGCCTCGAAGGTTTAGATATGGTTGATAGCATTTATGGAAAATTAATCATCTTCGGTAATGAATCCCTTATTAACCTTCAAGGGCTCGAAAACCTAGTCTATGTCGATGGCCTAAGAATCCAAAATAATCCCAATCAAATCAACATGCAGGGCTTAAACAATTTGAACCGAATTGGAAACGATCATGTGGAGATCGTTGGTCTAGCTTCACTTGAAAACCTGAGTGGTTTAGAAAGTTTGACTGCCATTGGAGCAGATGCACCTCTATTCAGATATGTAAAGATTGAAAACAACAATTCTTTACAAAATTTAAATGGACTCAATAATCTTCAAACTATTGGCTACAACCTTTCAATTGAATCTAATTCCTCTATGACGAATTGTTTAGGATTAAATAGCTTGACAGAAATAAATGGTGATTTGATTATTGAATATAATGACGAATTAATCAACATGATTGGATTAAATCAACTTGAAACTGTTACAGGTCGTTTTTGGGTTTGGTTTAATGATAACCTAGTGAACTTAAATGGATTGAATGGCCTTACAAATGCACATACGCTTTGGATAAGAAACAACGACAATCTACAGTCCGTGGATGGCCTGCAAAACCTTTCAAACGTAACTGGTGATCTCCACATTGGTTTTACCCCATTACTTCTAAATTTAAATGGCCTAGAGAGTTTAGCTAAGATAGATGGTGACTTTGCTATTGGAGATACTCCTTTATTAAGCTCTATATCCGGCTTGTCTAATCTGACAGAAGTAGGATTAAACATGGTCATATGGGGCACTGGGCTTTCTGACCTTTCAGGCCTACACAATCTAGAAGAAGTAAATGGTTATCTGAGGATATGGAAAAATTCGGCATTGGAATCACTGGAAGGTCTTGGTAGTCCAACAAATATACATGTAGATTCTATGTTAATAATTCATGAAAACTGGTCACTCACCCAATGCGCTGTAGAAACCGTCTGCAACAGAATCACCAGCAACCTACCCATTGAAATATATAACAACGCTTCTGGCTGCAACGAAGTCAACGAAGTAGATTTAGAAGCCTGTATAACCGAGGTAGACGATTCTAAACTTCTTGACGACCTTGCAGTTTTCCCTAATCCCAGCACAGGCGATATCTTTTTCAACTTAGCTTTTGATCAACTAGAGGTTTACGACATTACTGGACAGCTTGTTCATTTTGTAAATTCATCTACTGACTTTGTTCATCTTGGGTTTTTACCTAAAGGGATTTATTTGCTAAAGGGTGAAGTGGAGGGATTGGATTTTCAGCGGCGGGTGGTTTTGACTGAGTGAGCTGATTGCGTATAAGAATGAGGCTTATTTTAGTAACTCCTGTACTCACCGATCCCGAAGCGTTTTTCAAACGCGGGGCTCAATGATCACTCAAATTGTTTATGCACTCCCTTCTCAACAAAAAAACCGAGTCATGAATAATCAAAGCTCGGTTTTCCTATTGCTACTTAAGCAATAATCACTTCTTACGAATCTTAATCTTCTTCCCAGGTCTTAGTTTAGAAAATTCATTAATCTCATTAAGTTTCATAATATCATCCAAACTCACATTGGGATATTTTTCAGCTACATCCAGAAGCGTTTCTCTTCGCTTCATTTTGTGGTAAACATATTTACCATGTTCCTTCGATCTCATGTTCGAAAACTTACCACTTATTTTTATTTGTGGGATAGCCATTGCTGGCATTTCAATTTCAACGACTTCGTCAGTTTCCGGATAGATTCTTACGAAAGGTAAACCGACCAATGGTTGATAAGCCATCAACTTAGAAGGATACTTGTCTAAGAAAAGCATGAGGTGCTGGCCAGGGCGAACATCTTCAGAGCTTAGTTTATTCCATTTGACAATATCGTCAACTGTACAATTGTATTGTTGGGCAACAAGATACAAGTCTTCATTTTCAACTACCTTGTGGCTTGACACTGCATGACTTTCGGTTTCCATGCTCCTGTTGGTCGGTGCTGCAATAGTAGAAGCTGCGATCATTTGATTCAACTTATGATCAGGTTTGCCGATTGCATTTAAATAATTTGCCATTGCCTCACGAGGCAATACTAGATTATTCCCTTTGCTATTTCGTGGAATATAAGATCTTTTATAAGAAGGATTCAAGGTTACGATGACATCATAAGGTGTTCCGGTAACTTCCGCAAGATGTATGAAACTAACTTCATCGTAAACCTTTGCCAATGCAGTGTGTGTCAAATTTCTTGCGGGGGAAACAGGGTACAAGCCGTGTAGATCATGGAATTGAGACACATAACTTGCTGCGATAAAAGCAGGCACATAGTTACGTGTTTCTCTTGGCAAGTATTTAGTGATGCGCCAAAAGTTTTTGCTACGTCCTCTTTTGATAGCACGGTTTACACGACCAGGGCCTCCGTTGTAAGCTGCTAAAGCTAATTCCCAACTACCAAATCGTTTATGTTGTTTCGCTAAATATTTCAAAGCGGCTTCCGTTGACTTGTGTGGATCTCTTCGATCGTCAACAGTACTTGAAATACGCAGTCCCAATTCCTTTCCTGTCGGAGGCATAAACTGCCAAAGTCCTGCAGCTCCTGAACGCGAAAGTGCGTTGGGATCTAATGCAGATTCAACAACGGAAAGATATTTTAAATCTTGAGGAAGTCCATGTTGTGAGAGGTAGTGCTCAAACATTGGAAAGTAAATCTGGATACGTCCCAGCATCTTTTCCGTTTTGTCACGTCGCTTCGTCGTATAGGTATCTATATAACCTTTTACCACAGAAGTAAAACGAGGCGGTACCACAGCACTTGTCATTTGCTTTAGTCGCGCACGAATATCTGCTTCAGTGTAAGTTGGAATATGATCAGTGGAAGAAACAGCGGCTTCATTGTCGCAGTCTGTAATGATATTTGCTTGTGTTGAAAAAGAAAAAGCAAATAATAGAACCGCAATGCTTAATAGTTTGATAAATCTCATGTTTATTAACGATTACATTCAAAACACTTTCTTTCCTAAAACATTAAACATGGGAAATGAAAACGTATAGTGTTTACTAAATCTCAAATTTAATGATTCTAAAACGGAAAACAGTTGTATAAGTGTTAAAGAAAAATTTTAGTTAGGTTTTCGTAAATCTTAAAATTTGTGCAGTTGGCGATCGGCTATCAGGGAAAAGCAGCTAAACATAACTGCCTAGACGCTTAACGTATTACAATAATATTGATTGTAACAAGAACTATTCCATCCCTTCTTTTAACAGATATTTAATTAAGGCCACAAACGACAAAATAGCTCAATAATAGTCTAACTATCAGCTAATTAAGCATATTAAAAACATAATACTTATAATTCAGAAATCCCAACAAACGTGGCCTCCGGTACTATAAATTAAGTCAAACTCGAATGACTATTTAAAAAAATAGATTCGGACTTCCGTCTAAATCGTAGCCAACAAAACAATTAAACTAAATATCAAATTAGCTATTGAGTAGCCCCAATTAGTTCATATTCAAAATTGCTAGCAAGCCCTAGGCGAGGCAATACTAGATTATATCCTTCTAGGCTCGGTGGTATCACTTGCTTTTTATAAGAAGGATTGAGTTTGCGGATTATTTCAATTGGAATACCACTATCACTTGCCAATTGTTTGAAGCTGTACCGTTCGTATACTTTTGTTACAACAGTAAGTTGTAAATTATAGTCTAGATAAACAGGTCGAATATCATAAAAGTGATAATAGTTCATTGCGTAGGTAGCAGCAATAAATTTTGGAACATATTCCTGCGTTTCTTTTGGAAGGTGTTTTCTTATGGCCCAAAAATCTTTTTTCCCTGCCTTTTTAATGGCATTATTAATATTAACGGTACCGCTATTATAAGCAGCTATAGCCAAAGTCCAATCACCATAATTATCATACAAATCGGAAAGCAAACGAGCCGCCGCTTCTGATGACTTATGAATATCATAACGCTCATCTACGTAGTTGTTAATTTTCAAATCATACATTCTTCCAGTCGATCTTATAAATTGCCAAAGGCCTCCTGCACCTTTACTGGATACTGCCCCTGGATTTAATGCCGATTCTATTACGGTCAGATATTTCAAATCGTCAGGCAGGTTGTAAAGGTCAAGATAGTATTCAAAAACTGGAAAGTATAAAGATGATTTTCCAATAATTATTTCCGTCCCTTCTTTTCCTCTACGGAGATAGTCATTAATATACTTTTTGACATCTTTATTAAACCGCAAATCAACTGACTTTTCGATACTTTCAAGTCGGTCAACAATAACACTTTTTTTAAACTTAGGCTTTACATCAAAAACCGACACAGCTGCGGCTCTTAAATGCATAGAGAAAAGCATTAGTATAATAAAAGATAGATACGTTCTTGGTAAAACCATATTTTCATTTTAATGAACAAATGTAACGTTTTCTTTATTTGGTTTATTCCAAAATGAAAAGAAATCGTCCTATTTAGTTTATTGTTTAATCTCATTCAACGAAGCCTTTTGAACTTTCGCAATTAGATAATACAAAAAAGGGGAAAGTAGCTCTTGAACATAATTTTGTTTGGATATAGACAACTTAGAATAAAGTAGCTTCCGCTTCTTATTGCCTGTGACGGTGAGTAGTTTATGAGTACAAAGATATAGCACATTAAAAAAGGAATGAATATCTAAAATCTGCTAATTTTCAATTCATAATAAACCACATACATAGCTTGCTAATAATCTATCAATTAAACATCAATATCTATTGATAGGCACATTAGTAAGCTTGTCACAATTAAATAGCTCAGATGAGAAACCTAGTAAAACGGGGGATTATATAATTCGTTCTAACAAAAAATTTGCCCTCTAAAGAGAACAGAATGGTTTATTGGTGTTGGGTAAAAATGAAATTCAGGAGTTGATCTTCCTGAAAGGCGGGGGACATTACCTGAATGCCAAAAGGCATGCCATCCTTTACTCCTAAAGGAAATGATATAGCCGGAATCCCAGCCATATTTGCCAATACGGTATAAACATCAGCTAAGTAGGTCTTAATCGGATCTGCATCATTTTCGCCAATACTCCAAGCTACATCGGGAGTCACTGGCATCACAATAAAATCATAATTCTTAAACACCTCTTGAATATTGTCAGAAATCATTCGGCGTACTTTCTGTGCCTTTGTATAATAGGCATCGTAATGGCCACTACTCAGTACAAAAGTCCCCAACATAATACGTCGCTTTACCTCATCTCCAAAACCTTCTGTCCGCGACTTCCTATAGGTTTCTGCAAGACTCCTTGTATCTGCACTTCTATATCCAAAACGCACACCATCATAACGCGACAGGTTAGACGATGCCTCTGCCGTTGTCAATACGTAATATGCAGGAATCAAATAATCCAAATATTCAAAATCAAGTCCTCTCACTTCATGCCCTTCCGCTTTTAATTTTTCGATATAATCAAAAGTAGCGGATTGAATAGTACTGTCTAATTGATCGCTTTCTATCGTGTTTTTAAAATAAGCAATCTTTCGTTTTTTCGATTCAGATTTTAAACCCGCATATGGCTTTACTGATTGCCGACTAACTGTACTATCAAACTCATCTGCTCCTGCCATAACTTCCAACAGAATAGCGGCATCTTCCACACTGTTTGTTAGCGTACCGATCTGATCAAACGAAGAAGCATAAGCCAGCAAACCATATCTGGAAATACGGCCATACGTTGGCTTCATTCCGATGATGCCACAAAACGCAGCAGGTTGTCGTACCGAACCTCCAGTATCACTTCCGATAGCAGCCAAGCAAGTATCCGTTTGTACAGAAACTGCAGAAGCTCCTGATGAGCCACCTGGAACTTTATTTTCACCGAGTGCATTTATGGTAGGACCGTAGTAGGAGTTTTCATTAGCTGATCCCATCGCGAATTCATCGCAATTGACACGACCAATGATGATGGCATCTTCTGCAAGTAAACGTTCTATTGCTGTGGCTGAATAAAGTGATTTGAAACCTGTAAGGATTTTAGACCCCCCCGTCACTTCATGGCCTTCATAGCAGAGTACGTCTTTTATAGAAATGACCATTCCAAACAATCGACCGGGCTTTTCCACACCTTCCTTTAGTTTAGCATCCAAAGCACTTGCTTTTTCACGAGCTTCTGCTTCAAATACTTCTATATAAACATTGAGTGATTGACTCTTCTCAATATTTGAAAGGTAATGTTCGACCAGCTCAGCGCAGCTTAAGTTAGCACTGAGCAGGTCGTTTTGAATACTTGTTAGTTTGGAATATTTTGGCAAGAGTCTATTGGTTTGTTTAGGAAACGGAAAACTACTTCAAATGTTTAGAATCAATAAAAGAATAATTTATTTTTTTAATCGATCCTTAATAATCTCAGCCAATGTTAATTTTTCCTGACTTCCTTCTTCCATGTTTTTTAGCGTAAGCAAACCATTTTCCATTTCTTCGCTACCAATAAGGATGGTGTAAGGTACACCTCGCTTATTCGCATAATTCATCTGCTTCTTCATTTTAGCAGGAGAAGGGTATAGGTCAGAATTGATTCCAGCTTTACGCAATTCGTTGAGACATTTAAAAGCGTAACGGTGTGTTGCATCATCAAAAGCAATTAATAATACTTCCAGACCTGATTCGAATTTCTTTGGAAAAATATCCATCTCCGTCATCACATCATAGATACGTGCAGCTCCAAAGGAAACTCCAACGCCAGACACATCTTTCAAACCAAAAGAGCCAGTCAGGTCATCATAGCGACCTCCGCCACCAATACTTCCCATCTTGATATCCTTTTGGGATTCTACAGAAGTATCTACTGCTGCTTCAAAAATGCAACCGGTATAATAACTTAAGCCTCTTGCAAGTGTAATGTCAAATTCTACTTTATTACTTGGTGAATAACTATCAAAATAGCTGTGAAAGGCTTCTAGTTCTTCAATCCCTTTCAATCCTGTAGGGCTATCTTTAAAAATTTCTTTCAAGGGCGCCAGGCTCTTTATATCCAACACCGATTCGATGGTTGCAATAGCTTCATCAGAAATACCACGTCCAGATAAATCCTTGCGCACTCCCTCAATTCCAATTTTGTCTAACTTATCAATCGCCATGGTCATGTCCATAAATTGATCAGCGATGCCTGCCGCTTCTGCAATTCCTTCCAAGACTTTTCTATTGTTGATTTTGATGACGGCCTTTAGACCAAGTGCAGCAAACACTTCGTCGTAAATTTGTACCAACTCCGCTTCATACATCAGCGACTTAGAGCCTACCACGTCTACATCACATTGGTAAAATTCTTGGTAACGACCTTTTTGTGGTCGGTCTGCACGCCAAACCGGTTGTATTTGATAACGCTTAAAAGGAAAGGATATCAGATTTTGATTCATCACTACGAAACGTGCGAAAGGAACTGTTAAATCATAACGCAAACCGCGCTTTGAGATAGAGCTTACAAGCTTTTTAGAATCACCTGCTTCTAGTGCGGCCTTATCTGCTTTCGCAAGATAGTCACCATTATTGAGTACTTTGAAAAGTAATTTATCTCCTTCTTCACCATACTTACCGGTGAGCGTAGAGAGGCTTTCCATTACTGGCGTTTCCAGTGGTTGGTAGCCATATTTGATGAAGGTACGTCGGATGGTATCAAAGATATAATTTCTTTTGATCACCTCTTCGGGAGCAAAGTCGCGGGTACCTTTAGGTATAGTTGGTTTCATACTTATGAAATGGCAGTGTCAGTTGCAGTGGCAGTGTACTATTGAACTACTGCTTATTCCACTTTGACTGACTGGTTTTAGATTGCGGAAGTAAATTGTTTTAGGAAACGTACATCGTTTTCGAAAAGTAGTCGAATGTCTGTGATCTTGTAAAGCATCATTGCCTGACGTTCGATTCCCATACCAAATGCAAATCCAGTATATTTTTCAGAATCGATATCACAATTTTCCAATACTTTTGGATCTACCATTCCACAGCCCATTATTTCTACCCAACCGGTGTACTTACAAACGTTGCAACCTTTGGTATCACAAATAAAGCAAGAGACATCCATCTCTGCACTTGGTTCTGTAAATGGGAAATACGATGGTCGTAAACGAATTTTAGTTTGTGGACCATACATTTCCTGTGCGAAGTAAAGCAAGGTTTGCTTCATATCTGCAAAGGATACATTTTCATCCACATACAAACCTTCCACCTGATGGAATTGACAATGTGCACGTGCCGAGATGGTTTCATTTCGGTAAACACGACCAGGAGCGATAATTCGAATCGGTGGTTCTTGATATTTCATGGTACGTGCCTGCACCGATGAGGTATGCGTTCGTAGCAACATGGAAGTACTGTCCTTTAGATAAAAGGTGTCTTGCATATCACGAGCCGGGTGATCTTCTGGCGTATTCATTGCGGAGAAGTTGTGCCAATCGTCTTCGATCTCACGATCTTCCGCAACTTTAAAGCCTATTCTCCCAAAAATTTCGATAATCCGATTTTGAGTAACGCTGATAGGGTGGCGACTGCCCAACTCTTCGGTTACAGCAGGAGCCGTGAGGTCAATGTCACCAGCAGTTGCCTCCTCCGCAGCAGATTCTGCACCTTCTTTCAATGCATTATATTTTGCTTCAGCAACAGCCTTTGCTTCATTCACTAGCTGGCCAAAAGCCTTCTTCTCTTCATTTGGAATATTTCGCATTTCGCCCATGAGCGGCTTTATCTCGTTCTTAGATCCCAAATAGCGAATACGGAATGCTTCCACCTCCTCTTTTGACTGTGGACTTGCTGATTCAATTTGTGCTATAACTTGCTTAACTTTTTCGAATATTTCTGCTGACATGATTTCTTGTTTTGTGGAAGCTGCAAAGGTAATAAAAAAGAAGTTTAGGTTCCAGTTTCGCCTTAATCTCTCTTTGTACGGCCTTTTTGTGGTTTTAGAACAACTTTTTTGGAAAAATAATTTACTCAGAGGTGAAAGTTTTCATTTTGGAAGTAAAAATTTCCTTTTCTAAGTTTGTACCTTGGATCGGCTGCCGTTCTGAGCGACGACGGAATCGAACGACTAAGCAAACTCGATTAAGTTATCATTCCGAGCGAGTGAAACGAGTCGAAGAAGAAAAATAGAGTTGAAACCTTAAGTTGTACTCATAATACTTATCCGACTAGTTTCATCCTCAGAGAATGACAATGTTTTCTTTTATACCTAAATTATTAAAACCACCCATATGGAAAGCTACATAGCTGTACTCAACTATGCCATTCCTTTCTTCCTCGCACTGATCTCAATTGAGTGGATCGCCAGTTATTTCATGGGAATCAAGGTCAATCGTCACATGGACATGATTTCCAGCTTGAGCTCAGGAATGACGAATACAATTAGAGATGTGTTGGGTTTGACGGTTGTGATTGTTAGCTATAGCTGGCTGGTCGATCACTTTGCGATCTATACTATTGAATCAGAAATTTGGCTTTATGTGCTTGCTTTTATTGGAAAAGATTTTGCGGGCTATTGGAGACATCGATTTGAGCATAAAATTAATTTATTTTGGAACCGACACATTGTACACCATAGCAGCGAGGAATATAATTTATCCTGTGCCTTGCGGCAAAATGTCTCCGCAGTTTTTGGCGTCTTTTTCTTTTTGTATATTCCAATGGCATTTATTGGCATTCCTGCTAAAGTAATTGCCATCATTGCCCCCTTGCATTTGTTTGCACAATTTTGGTATCACACTCGCTTGATTGGTCAAATGGGTATTTTAGAATACCTTATCGTTACCCCATCTCATCATCGGGTTCATCATGCCATCAACGCTGAATACATGGATCGGAATTTTTCAGAAATTTTTATCGTTTGGGACAAATTGTTTGGAACATTTCAAAAAGAACTAAAAGAAGTCCCTCCTGTGTATGGTGTGAAACGACCTGCACAAACTTGGAATCCTATTCTTATTAATCTACAACATTTTTACTTATTAGTTACAGATGCTTGGCGGGCCGAAAAATGGTGGGACAAAATTCGAATTTGGTTTATGCCTACCGGCTGGCGTCCTGCTGATGTTGCCGAAAAATTTCCCGTCTTTTTTGTTGATGATCCTTATACTCAAAAAAAGTATGAGACCGCTTCATCCGCTTTATTAAAAACATGGTCGTGGCTTCAACTTTTCATTCACTTCTTCTTGATGTTGTATCTTTTTAATCAGTTGGCTGATTTTAGTTTTACAGATATCTTGCTAGGTGGTGGTTTTTTAGCCATCTCTATTTTTTCATTCACCACTTTGATGGATCGAAATCCGCTTGCCGTTTTTACAGAATTACTAAAACTACTAGTCGGATTTTCTTTGGTGTATCGCCTTGAAGGTTGGTTTAATATCGACAATTACTTAACTGGAGGCACGGCAATGATTTGCGCTTATTTTTTAGTCGCACTATTAGCCACTATTTATTTCACCTACTTTGAAACAACAGATGTCCGCAGCGAGCTAAAAAAGCATTCTTAAGCGATAGATAATTGTAGTAAAATAGCTAAACATTCGATTTACTACTCACAATTGAAAGAGAAGCGGTATTTTCACCCACACACTAAAGTAGTCTAGCAAATCTTGCTCTCAACTCAAAACAACTCCTAGCATTAAAACCTTTATTATGAAAAGAAGTATACTACCCATTATTTTCCTTTTAGTATTTTCAATCTCCTTTCTATCTGCTCAACAAGATGCAGCCAACATTTGGAGCATTCAAAGTTCCAATCAATTTAGTCAGGATGAACTGCGAATTCCTGTTAGTCAATCTGAACTGTATCAATTAGATATGGAAGCTCTACAAGCGGTTTTAGCTGAAAGCTTACCAAAAAGTGCCATTCAAAGCAAAGCAGATTACGTAGAAATAGAAATTCCGGTTTTCGAAAACGGGTTTCAAAAATTCGGCATCTTTGAAACTCCTGTAATGGAAGCTGGCCTACAAGCCAAATATCCTGAGATCAGAACTTATACTGGACAAGGTATTGACAATCCAAGACAGATTATCAAACTAGATGTTGGTCCAAAAGGATTTCACGCCATGGTTTTTTCCAATAAGCAAACTTTCGTAATTGAACCAGCTTATGAAAATGATCTGACCCAATACATAACTTTTCAAAAGAACGATGTAATTGTTGATGAAGACCATGCTTTCACTTGTGGTGTTTCAGAAGTTAGTAGCTCTTCATTAAATGATGATGAAGATGTTCCTGTTTTTGCTCCGACGGGGGAAGAGCTTAGAACCTATCGTTTAGCCTTAGCCACTACCGGTGAGTACGCTTCCTTTCATGGTGGTACCAAACCACTGACTTTAGCTGCAATGGCAACGGTCATGAATCGTGTAAATGGTATCTATGAAAGAGACCTTACCATTACCATGATTATGATTGACAACACCGACACACTGATTTATCTGAATGGTGCTACTGACCCTTACACCAACAACAACGGTGGTGCCATGCTCAACCAAAACAATACTACTTGCAACAACGTTATTGGTTCGGCCAACTACGACATCGGTCATGTATTTAGTACCGGTGGTGGAGGTATTGCAGGACTTGGCGTAGTTTGCGGTGGAAACAAAGGCTGGGGTGTTACTGGACTAGGTTCACCGATTGGAGATGTGTTTTCTGTTGATTATGTTTCGCACGAAATGGGACATCAATTTAGTGGCAATCATACTTTTAATAGTTGTGGTGGGCAAGGACCACAGCCTTACGAACCGGGTAGCGGAGTTACAGTGATGGCTTATGCCGGTATTTGTGGAAACACTAACATTGCAAGTAATTCTATTGACCAATTTCACGTAGCAAGTTTTGATGAGATTATTAATTTTTCTCAAAATGGAAGTGGCGACAACTGTGCTGTAATAACACCTACGGGTAATACCCCTCCAACCGTTGATGCTGGACCAGGTGGTTTCCATATTCCTTTCCAAACACCATTTGAATTGACGGGTTCTGCAGAAGATCTAGAAGGTGATTCATTGACCTACTGCTGGGAACAATTCGATTTGGGCCCTCAAACTCATCCAAATACTGCGAATGGAACTGCACCACTTTTCCGAAGCTGGTTACCTGAATCACATCCAACTCGCATCTTTCCACGAATCCAAGATCTGGTGAACAACACGACTGTCATTGGTGAACTGCTTCCGCAATTTGGACGCATCATGAGGTTCAGAATGACCGTACGAGATAATGTAGCTGGAGGTGGTGGAGTTGATTACGATCAAATAAATTTTGAAGTAAATAACAATTCAGGTCCATTTTTAGTGACGTCACCAAATGGTGGACAAAATTGGAATGTCGGATTTCTAGAAACCGTCACATGGGATGTTGCTGGCTCTGATCTTGCTCCAGTAAACTGTTCCGAGGTCAATATATTTTTATCCGAAGATGGAGGTTTTACTTACCCACATCTTGTTGCTTTAAACTTACCTAATACAGGAAGTGCGATCATTCAGGTTCCTGATGTAATAGGTAATCAGATCCGAATGAAAATAAAAGCTGCTAACAATGTATTCTTTGACATTTCCAATCAGAACTTCACCATCGAACCGAGCACTGAACCGGATTATGTCTATGCTACAGCAACTCCTTCACAAACTATTTGTAGTAATGAGACTGTAGAATATGAAATTATGATAGATACGATTTTAGGTTATAGCGACCCCGTTAATCTTTCGATGACCAACAATCCTGCTGGCACAAGCGTAGCGTTTAGCGCAAATGATATTGTACCTCCGGGAAATACAACTTTATCTGTTACTGTTACTGGTGCTATTACTCCTGGCAGTTATGACATTACTGTTTTACTAACCAGTAACTCTGTGGTAAAAGAATTGCCCTTGACCTTAAACATTAGCCAAGGTGCTCCAGCGATTGCAACACTAACTAGTCCAACAAATGGTGCAGCAAGTATTCAAATAAACTCTCTTGTAAACTGGGAAGATGTTCCCGATGCCGCTAGTTATACCGTTGAGGTTTCTTTAACCGCAGACTTTACTGACATTGTATACACTGAATCTGGTGTTACAGAATCGCTCTACAATCCATTCCCTGACTTGACAATCAATACCGTTTATTTCTGGCGAGTTAGAGCTGAAGATGCAATTTGTAATTTAGTTGGCGATTGGTCTTCTGTCTATTCTTTCCAAACCATCCAAGCTTCCGTGCCTGACCCGAATTTTGAGTTGAATGGAGATGAAGTAATGATTGGTACTACATTAGTTATTGAGACTAACAATATAAGTGGGGACTGTGTTGGTTCGACTACGGACTTAGAATATACAATTACGGGGCTACCAACTAGTGGAACGCTCTTTTTGAATAGTAATCCTGTAGCAATTGGAACTATATTTACACAAGCAGATATTGATAACGGTTTATTGACTTACGTAAACGATGGGCTTGACTTGGATCCGGATCAATTTGAGTTTATCTTGACTTGTGAGAATGGTGCGTATATTGGTGGGCTTGTTTTTAATATCACCGTTGTAGAAACAATCAATACTGCTGACATCCCTGAAGTGATTTTTTCCTTATTCCCCAACCCCGTTGATAACTTCTTTGAGCTGCGCTTGAATGAGCAAGTATCTGCTGGTTATGAATTAATGGTGGTCGATATGCTAGGCCGTGTTTTGCATAAGCAAGCAATTTTATCTGGTACTAATCGTGTAGAGACGCAGCTACTTTCTGCCGGTGTTTATTCCTGTCAGATTGTATCTAATGGAGTGGTGCTTGGTGAGGAGAAGTTTGTAGTAATGCGATAGGTCATCAAAGTAGAAGTAGCAGTTAAAGCTTTTCCGTTAACGTGAGTTAGAAGCTATTTTCATTTCTATAGTCACTTTAATTAAAATTTTAAAAAACCTCTTCTTTTACTTTATAAAAGAAATCCCGAATCTGCGAGCAGCTTCGGGATTTCTTTTTTTATTCTCCGATTACAAACTCCGATCGTAGAATATTAACTATTCTATCAAAGTCTGCAAAGTCTTGAATATTAGGATATTCCTTAGCATAGAGACTCGGATTAGAGAAAGAGTATTTACGTTGTTTATCTCCTATACGAATATTCAAGGTATAAGACACACCATCTGCAACTAGTTGCTTGTATTCTATTGACCTAGAGTCTCTGATCGTGTGAATGTTGTTTTCCATTAGCATTTTTACTAGTGGTAGCCAGCCTGATTTTGGTATTAGGTTCTCACGGCTTATTTTAGTCTCGTTGGGATCTGCTCGTCCTGAGTTATTTCCTGACTTATAGCTACCTGTCCATTTTTTCATAGATTGATCATAGCTTAGTTTTGTTCCCTTCTCACGGCCAGACATATTCCCACTCCTTAATGTGATTACGATATATCTACTTTGAGCAGGTGTGCCAGGTACTGATTCAAAATCTGACAATCCCGGATGATCCATCAATAATCTTGCAGCAGTTTCTGAATCGTTTCCGGACTTTCCTCCTTTAAGACTTGAACAGCTCATCATAAATATAGAGAGTAGAACTCCGATGCAGATACTTAACTTAATTCCGTTTAATAACATAGTTTTGCTTTTTTTGAACGTTGTTTATTGTTAAAAAAATGTGCCTCTTGGTTTCCCAATTTTGGAAGTTGGAGGTAGGAAATTCACTCGATCGCAAAATCTATCTAGGTGCTAGACGAACTCCGAGTTAGTGGGTAATCCAGCCTCCCACCTCCAAGGTCCCACTTACTTAGCTCTTCCCAGTACCATTACATTCATCACAGCGGTTGCGTTCGCCACGAGTTCCTTCCCAGTAGCCTGTTCCTTTACAGCTTTTACAATTACTTGCCTTTAGCAAACCAATAAAAGCATATCTCATCAGATACAGGAGTCCAAAAACAACTATTATGATAACAATACGAGCAGACATTTTAAAAAATTTTTATTCAACAAAGATGAAAGTTAATTCTGATTTATCTAAAAACCTCAGATATAACCTAAAAAAAAGCCTTATTATTTGATTAAGTGTAATTTTTTAAGCTAATTTTTAAAATTCAAAGGAAGCCAGCACCCTGTTCCAAGTCTCCACTATTTCTTCGTATCTTTCCACTTCAATCAAAAGGACTATGCCGGAGCATTCCGAAAAACAAACACTGAAACAATACAACCAATCTTTTGCTAAAGAGCTGGCGCGACTTAATGATGGTCAGCGTGAAGCGGTAGAGCAAATTGAGGGTCCTGTTCTCGTCATTGCGGGACCGGGCACGGGTAAGACGCACATCCTTACCGCTCGGATTGGGCGTATCCTCATGGAAACGGATGCACAGCCAGCCAACATCCTTTGTCTTACATTCACCGATGCAGGAGTGATTGCCATGCGCGAACGACTACTGCAGTTTATCGGACCAGAGGCACATCGCGTTCATATCTATACTTTTCATTCTTTCTGTAATACCGTTATTAAAGATAACCTTGAACTTTTTGGACGTTATGATCTTGAACCAATCAGCGATCTCGAACGTGTTGAAATGGTCAGAACTTTACTAGACGAACTGCCAGGAAATCATCTGTTGCGACAAAAAACTTCTGATCCTTACTTTTACGAAAAGCATTTGCAGGATTTGTTCAAGCGAATGAAGGCGGAAGATTGGACGCCTGAATACATCACTGAAAATATTGAGACTTACCTC
Source organism: uncultured Saprospiraceae bacterium (assembly GCA_937921775.1). Classification (GTDB taxonomy): domain Bacteria; phylum Bacteroidota; class Bacteroidia; order Chitinophagales; family Saprospiraceae; genus CALGLS01. The sequence goes on along the minus strand of CAKZUK010000061.1, from coordinate 56,628 downwards.
AAAGAACTTCCGCTTCGTGAAGAATATATTTATAAAGTCAATCGAAAGGAATTTAAAAAAGGTGATCTCAAACAATGGAAGATTGACGAGGCAAAACAAAAAATGGATCGCCTCAAAGTAGCTGTTGATTTGTTTCCGGTTTACACCAAAATGATGGAAGTAGCGCAGCGATATGATTTCGAAGACATGATACTTTGGGTACTCAGAGCCTTTGAAAATAACGAAGCTCTCCTGCTCAACTATCAGGAAAAATACCAATACTTTTTGGTAGATGAATACCAAGATACCAATGGTGCACAAAATCGAATTATAAAAAATCTGATTAGCTATTGGGAGAGTCCTAACGTATTTATCGTTGGTGATGACGATCAATCCATCTACGAATTTCAAGGAGCTCGACTCAAAAGTTTGGTTGACTTTCATGATGAGCACCAACCGGACTTACGGCTTGTCGTTTTAAAAGACAATTACCGTTCTTCTCAACACATACTTGATGCTTCTCGTGTGGTCATCAATCACAACGAAAAACGAATTGTCAGTAGCCTGGAAGGAATTGAAAAAATATTGACCGCTCAAAATGATGTCTTTGCAAATTCTACCATCAAACCCAGTATTGCAGCTTATCCGAATCGAATGCATGAGGATATTGATATCGTTTTACAAATTAAAAAACTACAAGAAGAAGGTTTTCCCTTACAGGAAATTGCGATCATCTATGCCAAACACAAGCAGGTTGTCAACCTCACCAATCTCTTAGAGAAAAAAGGCATTCCTTACAATACAAAAAGAGCCGTCAACATATTGGATTTACCGTTAGTTCGAAATTTCAGAACGATGCTCCAATATTTACAACTGGAATATGCTCGTCCTTTTAGCGGCGAATATTTGTTGTATAAAATAATGCATTTCAATTTTCTTCAGATTGATCCTCGAGATTTGACAAAATTGAGTTTGCATGTTGTCAGTAAAGGTTTTAAAGATAAAATATACTGGCGTGATTTGATTGGAGATGAGGAAGCTTTGGCTAAACTGAACTTAAGGAATTCTGATTCCATTCTTCAATGTGGTGATTTGCTCAACCAACTCATTGGCGATTTTTCAAATTATTCGCTACCCGCATTTATCGAAAGATTAGTGAATAGAAGTGGCCTGCTATCCCACATCATGAAGCAGGATGACAAGCTTTGGTATTTGCAGGTACTGACTACGATCAGCAATTTCATTAAAAAAGAGACGATCAAAAATCCGCGACTTAATTTAAAACGTCTGTTGGAATTATTGAGTAGTATGGATTCAAATCGCTTGTCAATTGGCCTTCAAAAAAGTGTGCGAGCAACTGATGGTGTGAATCTAATTACTGCACATAGTTCTAAAGGTTTGGAGTTCCAACACGTATTTATTATCGACGCTGTAAAAGATCAATGGGAACCGACGAGGAGTAGGGGTGGCAGCCGCTTTCCTTTTCCAGACACCCTTACACTATCCGGTGAAGAGGATGCGCTGGAAGCACGTCGTCGACTTTTTTACGTGGCAATTACGCGAGCGAAAGAAAAACTATCAATATCCTACGCCAACAAAAGTCCGGAGAACAAGGCATTACAACGTTCTGCTTTTGTTGATGAGATTTTGGAAGAAACGGATATTATGATTGACGAGCGAGAAGTGGACGCAGAGATTGTATTAGATGCGCAATATTTAGCGCTAACAGAAAGCAAAGCACCTGTAGTTCCTGAAGCTGATAAAGCAATGATTACAAGTGTTTTGGAAAACTTCACCTTGAGTATTAGTAGTCTAAATCGTTTTTTAAAATGTCCACTCAGTTTTTACTACGAAGTTGTTTTACGAGTACCTACGGTGCAAAGTGAAGCAGCATCTTATGGTACTGCCATCCACTTTGCCTTGATGCGCATCTTTGAACGAATGAGGGCAAGCGAGGACAAAACCTTCCCTGACGCAACTAGCCTTATCACACATTTTGAAGAGGAAATGAAACGTCAGCGCTCTTATTTTACAAAAAAAGAATACGAACGCCGTTTGGAAATTGGCAGAACAAACCTGACTGCTTTTTACAATCAACAAGTTGCTTCCTGGCCAAAGAATGTACTCCTTGAGCATGAAGTCCGCAACGTAGAATTAGATGGAGTGCCACTCAACGGAACCATTGACCGTATCGATATCCTCGAAGATAACAAGGTCCATATCGCCGATTATAAAACCGGAAGAATCGATAGTAGGCGCTTACAGAAGCCCACTGAAAAAAATCCCCTCGGCGGCACCTATTGGCGCCAGTTATACTTTTACAAAATCTTATATGAAACTTCACAGCAAAACAAATTTGCTCGATCTGGTGCTATCTCTTATCTTGAATTAGACAAGAAAAACCTTTACCCAATTAAGAATATGGAATTTGAAGCGAAGGAGCTACAATTGGTAAAAGACATGATCAAAGACAGCTGGAAAAAAATTCAAGCACATGAATTTTATGAGGGCTGTGGAGAGAAGGATTGTAGTTGGTGTAACTTCCTGAAGGATAATGTGGTGGTGGATTCACTTCGTGATTTGGAGGTGGAGGCTTTGGATGATTGATCCTCGACTCCATTTTATTAGCACAATTTTTTAAAACCTGTCGAGCCAAATGATGAGGCCAATGGGCAGCAGCAAGCCTCAACTAAATCCCAATCTCCTCTTCAATACCAGAAATAACCGTTGCTGCAGAAGTATAAGTCTCATTCATAGCAGCCGTATTATTCATTCCTCCGTAGAGTGCCATTTCACAAGTTTTTAGAATCTTGATAAAGGATTCAATTCGCGGAGCGCTGATTTTTAACTTCTTCAACTGTCCCTCTATATTTGCTTTGCTTAGTTCGGAAAGTGGAATATTTAACTTGTCTCCGATATAACCGAGAGAGGCGCGAGACACTTCGTTGTAGAAGGAACGGCTATCATTATTATCAAGAAATTGTTTAGCAGATTCCAGATTTTGTTGCGCGACAGTTGCTGCCCTTTGCTTTTTTAATAAGAGTAAGTCTACATCTCCTTCTTTGATTTGTTTTTGCCGATAGAGCACCACACCACCAAGGAAGAAGATTGGTAAGCCGAGTAATGACCAATAGATTGGTGAGCCCACAAAGCCACCTTTTTTATTACTTAGCGAACCGACGATTTTTACATCTTTCAGTTCGGATAGTGCCGCAGTAGATTCTTCGGGTAGCTTTATCTCTGATCGTTTTTTAGTTCCTTTTCTTATTCTGAAGCCGATTGGTTTTTCAGCTAAAGTGATATACTTCAAACTATCAGTATCAAAATAGGTGAACTCTGGAGAGATCGTATGATTACCTGCCTTCTTTGGAAGGAACAGATATTCTATAACTTTTTGAAAGCGAACCTTTCCGTTTCTTTCTTCGGGAGCCTTTACCGTTGTCCGAGGATCATAAGCTTCGAAATTATCATCTACTTTAAAAATGGGAGCTTGTACTTGCTTGATATCCCCATCTCCTGTCAGCGTCATTTGAATGCTTATGACATCGTCTGTAGAAAGGTTGTTTGAGCTATTTTTCAAAGCCATTTGAAACTTGCCTACAGCTCCGGTAAATGTTTCGGGAGCATTGGTGGGAAGTGAGCGTACATTTAGTTTGACGGGCTCAGTTTTCACAACCACTCGTGTGGTGGATGGTCGATCAAAAAGACTACGTCTTCTTTTAGGTTGGCCATCTTCATTGATAACGGCCAATTGAATTTCCATAGGTTCGATTGTCATCAATCCTCCTTGCTGTGGAAAAAGGACGACACGTTTGAGAATCTTGGCACTGTACTGCACTCCGTCTACTACTTCTCGTACGGTACCCCATCTGTGGTTGCGGACATCCTGTACAAAGAAGCCATCATATTCAGATTCCGCAAGCAGGTTGTAAGTGTCAATATTTCGAGTGGTATATAGTTTGTAATCCAACACTACTTGCTGACCAACGTAGGCCATTTCCGTTGAAGGAACTGCTTTTATAAAAACCTGTTCTTCTAGTTTTTTTTGAATATCTGACTGAGACGTTGCACCTGATTTACCTTTCAATACTTCCACATTGATGGGATCCGAGAACATTTCTTTACCCTTCACTTCTATAGAAGAAGCGCCAACTTTATATTTACCAACTTTCTTTGGTTGAAGCGTATATGAATAACGAAGTTCTCGCGACCAACGTCCATTGATAGAGCTTGAACTAACCGACTGACTTGGTCCGCTGAGAATATCAAAATTTCGAAAAGATGGCGGTGTGAAGTTTCCTCCTTCTGCATTCGTCAATATAAATGATACCTCAAAATAATTGCCGATAATCACCTGACGTGCATCTGACTCTGCAAAAAACTTCACCTCTCCTTGTCCATAAAGGAAAATGGTCAATGGCAACAATAATAAGGTGTAAAGTATCTTTTTCATGCTTTCGCTAAATTAATTGAAGTCCGAATACGGAAGACCGAAGTCGGAAGTTTCCTACAAATCTGAGTCCTTATAACGTAAATTGGTAAAGTTCAAACGATACCTTTAAAAAGGAAATTTTCGTTTATATTCTATAAATTTTCCGCTTCCGTTTTGGTTTACTTTGAGGTTTTTTCTCTTGAAAAAGAGGTGGCTGATAATCAAAGAACCAAGTATTCATTTCTTTTCTTGGAGTTTCTTGAATGATTCCATCTGGGTTGGGAAAAACGACAATTTCAAGAGGCTCTGTTTCTAAAACCTTGTCGTCAACCATTACACTTACAGGTGGAATAAAATAATTCCCAATATCTTTAGGTTCTAAAATATAAGTATAGCTTTTACTTTGCGTAATAGCTCCGTTCACCATACTCATCATTGAACTATAGTTGGGGCCAGCCAACAAGTTAAAGCCTTCAAGGTCAGGTAGGACAACTTCTCCATCCTGTGTGTTTTCCAACTTAAAGATTAACTCTAGACGATTTCCCAGTAATACCGAATCTAAACTGACTACAGCAGTAAAAACCGGTTCTTGCCCGACCATGCTTGCCGCAAATGCCAGGCTTAGTAGTATGGTTGTTATCCAGTTTTTCATGATTTAATATGTTGATAATATTCTTTGATCAAATCCGAAGACGGAACCGATCTATTCGGCAGACAGGGTTTCCTGCTGGCTTAAATGCCTATACCGTTAAGTTAGGTCAAACTCGAAGGACGCCTTAGAGGGAACTTCCGTGTTTCTTACCAATCCCTAAGTGACTTAGACTTTCCACTTTTTGCCTTTCGCATTTTTTCCTGCACTTTTCGTTCTTCGTCTTCCATTATTTCCAATAGATTCCGAGCCTCCTCTTTACTTAGATCTTTTTCTTCCATATCCTCTTGCTCCTGCTGCTCTTGGTTCTCTTGATTCTCTTGATCTTGTTGCTCTTCGTTTTTTTGCTCCTGCTCTTTTTGTTCTTCGTCTTGTTGTTGCTCTTGCTGCTGCTTCTGCTCTTGATCCTGTTGATCTTGGTTTTCCTCATCTTTATTCTCCTCACTTTCTTGTTGCTGCTGCTGCTGCTGCTGCTGTTGTTGCTGCATTCTCATTTGCCGGAGAGCCATGGACAGGTTCTTCTTGGTATCTAGATCACTGGGGTTTAGGCGCAGTGAATTTTTAAACGCATCTACACTTTTGTCATATTCTTGTTTTAGAAAATGAGCATTACCTAAATTGTGATAAGCCTTAGATCGAGTTGCATCATCTGCGCTTGACAAAGCCACTGATTCATATTGCTTCAATGCTTCATCAAAACGTTCTTGACTGTAAAGAGTATTCCCTAAATTGTATTTACCCTTTGCAGTAGTTTCCTTTTCGAGTGACTTGCGGTACTTTTCCTCAGCAGCAGAATAATCTTGCATTCGATATTCTTCATCTCCGTTGCGCAGAAGTTTGTGTGCTTCATGATCTTGTGACCATAGCTGTGAAGAGATTAGCAGAGATAGTAATATTAGTAAATTCTTCATCTTGTTTATGTTCAAAGGCTGTGCTATACGTTATTGAATGTACTTGCCTTGCTTGTAATTTATTACTCCTTAAACAAATCTTTTCCTTCCAGCCATTTGCTTTTGCCGTAGGTAATAAAAAATTCAATCAAAATCAAGAGTAAAGCCAGAGCAATAAAATATTGAAAGTAACTTTCGTATTCACTAAAAGAGCGTTGTTCTAGCTCACGTTTTTCAATCTTATCAATTTTTTGACGAAGAGTAGAAGTTACCTCTTCTCCTTGCAGCAAATTAAAATAATTCCCTTGCCCAGCAGAAGCGAGGTCCCGCATCATCTCTTCATTGATCACTGTTCGGATTGGCTCGCCATTATTTCCTCGCTTATAATCAGAACGTCCTCGTACTATTATTGGCATAAAGCCACCTTCTTCTGTTCCTACTCCTACGGTAAAACCAAGTAAGCCGTTTGAATTGGCTTCTCTCATTCTTGCTACCGCTTCATTATCATGGTTTTCGCCATCTGTTATAATGACGAGCGCTTTGTGATGTTTATTGTTTTCTTCGAAACATCTTTCTGCCAAATCTATTACTTCTCCGATGGCCGTTCCTTGAGTAGGCGCCATTTCTGTGTTGGCACTTTTTATGAATAACTGAGCCGCTTTGTAGTCGGTAGTCAGAGGCATTTGCAAATAAGCATTACCTGCAAAAATGATGAGTCCCAGTCGCTCCCCTTTCAATTCATCGATCAAGTTCACTGCAAATTGCTTTGCCCGTTCCAATCGATTGGGTCGAATATCTTCGGCCAGCATACTCCGAGAAATATCGAGTGCGATAAATACGTCGGCGCTTTTACGCGTTACTTTTTCTTGTTTAGAGCCCCATTGCGGATTTGCCCAAGCTATAATCAAAATACATAAAGCTAGGGAAGTCAAAACAAATTTAATGATGTGTTTATATTTGGAAACCTGTGGCATTAATCTTGATAATAACGCAGAATCTCCCAACAGTTCAATTGCCTTGCGACGCATGATCCACATCACGATAAAGAGCAGCACCAACACCGGAATGATGGCGAAGGCAAATAAATGATCTGTATATTCGAATCTAAACATAGAAGCCCTTTTTATGGTTCTGTTATAGAATTTCGTGCGTTAAGCATCGCCACGAAATTCATTACAGAAGTACTATTCTTTTTATATTTCCTATAAGAATCCGACGGTATATAAAACGTTTACTAACTTTTGAAAATTTCAGTAAACACCCATCACTGAACTCTTATGGAATCGTGCGTAAAACGGTGTACCGCAATAATAATTCTAAGACCAAACAAAGCATTCCAAAAAATGCAAAAGGGAAAAAGCGTTCTGCTTCCCGTTTGATGGTAGTCACTTCAATTACTGTCTTTTCCAGACGGTCAATCTCTTGATATATTTTCTCCAATGCTTCTGCTGTGGTTGCTCTGAAGTATTTACCGCCAGTCATGTCTGCAATTTTCCTCATCAAATCTTCATCTATCTGTACCGTTGCTAATCCAAAAATATATTCGCCATTGCTCCGACGACTTACAGGCGCCAGTGCTTTACCTCTTGTTCCAACTCCGATGGTATAAACTTTCACATCAAACTCTCTAGCAATTTCAGCAGCAGTAATTGGCTTGACGTAACCTGCATTATTATCTCCATCCGTTAATAGGATTACGACTTTACTTTTTGCTTCACTGTCTTTTAGTCGGTTGACGGCTGTCGCCAAACCCATACCTATAGCGGTTCCATCTTCAAGGATTCCACATTGCAGCTGCGCTAGAAAATCTTTGATGACGCGATGGTCTGTTGTAAGTGGACATTGCGTAAAGGCTTCACCAGCAAATACCGCTAGACCTACACGATCATATCTTCGCTTTTCTACAAACTCTGTTGCTACTCGCTTACTTACCTCCAATCTATCGGGACGAAAATCTTGTGCCAACATACTACTTGACAAATCCATTACTAATAATATATCAATACCTTCTGCGGTAACATCTTCTTCTTTGAAGATTTCTTGAGGTCTCGCCAATGCAAAAATCAAAGCTCCCAATGCTAACAAACGTAATATTGGCAACAGCCATTGCAAGCGACCTCTCAGAGAAATTTCGCCAGCCAAAGCATTACCAGTTGACATCCGAATGGTTGGGTAATGCTCTCTTCGTTTGTAATAATACCAGAACCCCAGTACTGGTAACAAGGCCAGTAATAGGAGGAAATAGGGGTGTAGAAAATTTATACTTCTAAAAAAGTCCAACATTTAAATACATTATTTTATTCTGGCGGTAATTCTACCAGACCTTCTTTATAACCTTCTTCTGTCAACTCCGGTTTTGTCTTATCAACAAAAGACTCCGCGTAATTCATCAAACGTTCGTGTGCTTCTACTGGTGGTTCTGCTTTCGCAAATTTCACCATATCTGCTAGCTCTAACATTTCGCGCAATTGCGATTTCATATTATCATCAAAGTCGAGTGATTTCAACTGGCTTAGTATTTCTGAAGTGGTTGATTCCAGTGCTTGTGCGTCGTAGCGATTTTCCAAATATTCACGTACAATATAGGTTAACTCCGACTGATAGGCTTTTACTTCGCCATTTTGCCAAAGTTGTTTTTTCTTTAATCCAGTCAATTTATCATTGGCGATTTCATGTGCGGGAACTTTTCGTATTGGAGGTGGAGGCGCAACTTCTTTTCCTCTTCGGTTAACAAGATAAAAAACTAATCCCAAGACCAGAATAAGAACAAATACTCCTATAAAAATGGGCAAAAGGTCTCGCCAAGTTCTTGCTTCTTTTATGATTGGTTTGATTGCCGTGAGATAAACAGAATCCTGTTGAGGAGTCATAACATCCACCTGAATCTTATAGGTACTTTTTGATTGACTCTGACCATTAAAACTATAATCGACCTTGATTGGTGGTACATAAAATGAACCTGAATCGTAAATAGAGAATAGTAAATCTTTTTGGAGAATCAATAGTCCATTTTGATCGAGTGTATCGAAGTTTCCATTGCTTAGCAGTTCGAAATCCTCATCTTTCTCGAGTTCGGAATAGTCGACTTTAACTATATTAATGTTTGGTGGATATTGAATGGAAAGATGTAGTCTCATCTGATCTCCAATCATCATGTGAGTACTGTCCAGTGCAGCGGAAACCGCTAACTGAGCATTGGTATTAAATGCCAGTAAAAAGGAAACCAGCGCTATGCTGATGATACGTTTTATTTTCATTATCCGATTTCTGATCATTTCGTTCTTTTCTTGAAAAATCGCAGTAGTTCGTTGACATACGATTGGTCGGTACGGATGCTTACGATGTCCGAGCCAGTTTTTCTAAAAGTAGATTGAAAGTAGTTGAAATTATTAGAAAAGGTCTCTTTATATTTTTTCCGAACGGAAGCCATACCTGTATCAATCCATGTGAGTTCACCCGTTTCCGAATCAATTGCTCGAATCAAGCCTACGTTTGGCAATTCTTCTTCGCGGGGATCGTACAAGTGCACGCCGATAATGTCGTGTCTACGTGCTGCTATTTGTAAAGGATTGTCATATCCGGCACCCATAAAATCAGAGAGTACAAAAGTGGTACTACGTTTTTTGAGGACGTTGTTTAGATAACGTAAAGCTTCTCCTATATCTGTTCCTTTTCCTTCTGCTTCTATGTTAATTAATTCGCGAATAATTCTCAGAATGTGTTGCTTTCCTTTTTTAGGTGGAATAAATTTTTCGACCCGATCGGAAAAAAACAAAACACCTACTTTGTCATTATTATTGATCGCTGAAAAAGCGAGTACGGCGCAAATTTCTGTTAGAATTTCATTTTTCATTTGGTTAACTGTACCAAAAAAAGCAGAGCCACTAATATCGATCACTAACATCACCGTCATCTCTCTCTCCTCTTCAAATACCTTTACATGTGGCGTACCGATACGAGCGGTTACGTTCCAGTCGATGTTACGAACATCATCTCCATATTGGTAATCACGAACTTCGCTAAAAGACATACCTCTTCCCTTAAAGGCACTGTGATATTCTCCTGCGAAAATATGTTTACTCAGGCCTTTAGTTTTGATTTCTATCTTCCGTACTTTTTTCAGCAGTTCGCTGGTTTCCATTTTTAATATTTATGGTTCTTTAGCAATTTTTTTGATTCCTAGTCAAGTATAAAATGAAATCAACATTTCTTATGTCATTTTTGATTCCTTTTTAAACTTAAATACGAGACTTGTTAAAGAAGATTACTTTTCAATGAGTCTCCAAATTGGACTTTTCTTTTTGAAGTGTGGTTTTAGTTCGTAGTAAGGGACAGTTACTTTATAGTGTCCGTAAATGGAGCTATGAGAGGTACTAAAATTGATACCATCTTTGAGAATTGTGAAAGACTCAAACAATTCGTTGGCTAGCCATTTACGAAATCCGTAGTCGTCATAATATCGGTGTTCTTTTATTCCATCACTAATGTATCCCCAAACAAATTTTTGGTAATCAAACTTTTTCTCAAAAAGGTCATCCAGTTTAACTTCTTTATTTTTATCTAAATCAAAATTAAATGACTTTGCTTTTATCCTGGGTTCCCAGGTGTTAGTCAGAAGCATCGTGCCGCTGATCACTTTTGGTGAAACATAGTCAAGATCACACCAAGCGTAAGCTCTCACTGAAGCACGAGAATCAGGCTTAAGCGCTCTGTCCCCATCTTTTACTCTTTTGATCTCTTTTCGGCAATCTTCCATCCATTTGGCGGAAGTACTACTCATCCATTGATTAACAGCCTTATTATTGGATTTTGGATAAGTGATATCGTAACTGCCGAAGTAATCAGCATATTCATTACAGGCTATTGGCATTTCTTTTTGTTTCCAAAAACTACACATTTCTTGTTTGCCATTTTTACCTATATAGCCAGCTTCGATAAGTCCTTTTTCATTAAGATAGCCTGTTATCGATCCTTGTTTCTTTGCGTTTGCATTATAAAAGTCTAGTTTCACTTTATTCTTCTCTCCTATGGTTCCTTTTACTTCAAATGTTTTATCGTGCTTATAAAAATAAGCAAGTCCTCGCAACTCTCCTTCACCGCCCAATTGCAAAATCAAGTCTACATCTTTGCGCTCCACTATTCCACTGAATGTTTTGAGCCACTTATTATTACCACAATGACTTGGTCTTGAATTAGGTTTTTTCGTTTCTTTTAACACTATGTCTCCAGCAATACTATTATCGTGTTTAGACCATTCAGCTATGATCATTTTCTCATCCATTTGCCCCTCAATAAAACCAGAAACTTGCTGATCGTGATTGATCTCCTTTAAGCGAATTTTTTTGTTCTTAATAAACCCCGCCAAACCAAAAATCTCTTTGCTTTTTAAATATTTCAACTGCCCTTTACAGTGTTTTCCATCATAAGCAAGTGTAACTGACACATCACTAATATCATCAACTCTACCTTCGTAGTGCTTGACCCAAAGAACCCTATCGGGTTTATCAAAAAGATCAATAACTGCCTGCTCTACGCTGAGACTTTGTCCATAGGAATTAGTCATTCCAAATAGCAAAAAAAGCGTAAAACAAAGCGTGGGAACTATTTTCATATATTTTAAATAAGGATCAATAAAAAAATAACTATATTTTAATCGATCCTAAGGAACTTCAACTTTATTTAAAATCTGATTGATGATATCTTCCTGTGTAATATTCTCGGCTTCAGCCTCATAAGTTAAGCCAATACGGTGACGCATTACATCTATACAAATATTTCGAACATCTTCAGGGATAACATAACCACGACGACGTAAAAAGGCATAGGCTTTGGATGCTAGGGCGAGATTGATACTTGCACGAGGTGAACCACCATAATTAATTAGTGGCTTTAGATGTTCCAAACCATATTCTTCCGGATTACGAGTTGCAAAGACAACATCCAGAATGTATTGTTCAATCTTTTCATCCATGTATACTTTTTTCACCACTTTACGGGCTCTCAAAATCTCCTCAGTTGTTACAACTTGATTTACTTTTTGAGTGGTAGCTCCGCTAAGCACACGTTTGATGATTTCTCGTTCTTCCTCTTTTTTAGGATAATCGACTTTCACCTTTAGCATAAAACGATCGACCTGTGCTTCCGGTAGTGGATAAGTCCCTTCTTGTTCAATTGGATTTTGTGTGGCCAGTACCAAAAATGGTTCTTCCAAGCTGAAGGTCTCTCTACCTATAGTCACCTGACGCTCTTGCATTGCTTCCAACAAAGCACTTTGTACTTTAGCAGGTGCTCGGTTGATCTCATCTGCCAAGACAAAATTGGCAAAGACAGGACCTTTCCTAACGGTAAACTCGTTTTTATTAGGATTATAGATCATGGTACCTATAATATCGGCAGGTAAAAGGTCGGGAGTAAACTGAATTCGGCTAAAGTCAGCATTAATAGCTGAGGCTAAGGTTTTAATGGCCAATGTTTTTGCCAATCCAGGTAAGCCTTCCAAAAGGATATGTCCTTTGGTGAGTAAGCCCAATAGGAGTTGTTCAATCATATGGTTCTGACCAACAATAACCTTGGAAGTTTCTTCCGTCAATTTCTCTATGAAGGCACTTTCGATGAATATTTGTTGGTTTAACGCTTCTATATCTACAGACTGCTGCATACTTAAAATTCGTTGATAGTTAAATGAATACCAATAAAACAAAATTATACGTAGATTTTGCCTACTTGGTTGTAAACTTAGGCTCGAAAATAACCATTCTAAATAGTATAACGTAAAATCCTGACTTTTACTTTCATTATGGTACTTTTGATCTCTAAAAAACTGTTAAATTTAGGGCAGTAAATTTCATAAAAATTTTCAATAAAAGGTAATTATTACCTAATCCTTCGTTATTTTTTTAACTAAAATTTAACAAAATGCGTGTACAAAAGCTTAGTTCAAAATTATTATTGACTTCCTTGTTTGTATTGAGCTTGGCCTTTCAGTCCAATGCTCAGTTTTATGAAATAGTCGACTACATAAAAAGGGCCTCCACTTCTAGAGATCATATCAGACAATTACATGAGGGTACTCTAGTAATAAGGTTGAGAAGTAAAAGCAATAATATAAAGGCTTTGGAGGATGCCCTGAACTCAAATAAACTTAGCTCTAAACAACGCAAACGACTGACTAAACAAATGAACAGTATAGTCGATGAAGTTTATAAAGAAAATAATCAAATCGTTTTTGCATTAAAACAACACTATACTTTTTCTGAATACAGAATAGTAAGAGATACTGCGATTCATCAGCTGTTTTCAAAAAAAGAAACAGGTTACTTCCTAAATGATCAACTCGAAATAGCTCCTGACTTAGCAATCGACTTTTCAAACCCTGTTTATATTTTAAAGTATGGTCCAACTAAGATTTCAGAGAACAACCGTCATGAAGGTCTTATTTTTACCGATTTTGAAAAAAATGATTTGGAATCGCCTTTCCCCTATCTTACCAAAACTATGTGGCCTCCACTAGCTGCTCTAAGCTTTTTTGTGGGTAATAGCACCCCAAAACCCCGGTACAATAAAATGATTGAACGTACCAATAATGCGCTTAACCGATTTTACATAAACGCTGAAATCAAACGAGAAAAAGATAAACTACGTCAACAGATAAAGGATTTAAAAGACTAGGAATAGTCTTCGGACTTTTATACCTACTTTTGTGGCAAATACCACACCTTGAGTCCAACTATAAAAGCACATCTTGCCCTTTTTGCCGTAGCATTAATCTATGGAGCCAATTACAGCATTGCTAAAGAAGTAATGAATGGAGGCTATATCGAACCACTAGGTTTCATACTCATGCGAGCAGGAAGTGCTACCGTTTTGTTCTGGATCTTTCATCAAGCCTTTATTAAGGAAAAGGTAGACCGAAAAGACTTCCCTCTAATCATGCTCTGTGGACTGCTAGGAGTTGCCATCAACCAAATGTTTTTCTTTAGTGGGCTTAAGCTGACACAACCTATCAATGCAGCCTTAATCATGACGATGACTCCTATTGTTGTCATAATGGTAGCTCCATTTATAACTGGTGAGCGCATCACTTCCCGGAAGCTGCTCGGTTTTGGAATCGGTGCAATAGGTGCTATCTTTTTAATTACCTATGGCAAAAGTGTTCAATTTAGCAAAGCCGGACTTCGGGGAGATCTCTTCATAATGATAAACGCTACTTCATACAGCTTATATCTCGTTATCGTAAAAAAGCTAATGAAAAAATATCATCCAATAACTATTGTAAAATGGGTTTTTACTTTTGGATTACTTGTCATCATTCCTTTTGGGTTCAAGCAAGCAATTGCCGTTGATTGGTCTACTTTCAGCACCAAAATATGGCTAGCCTTTTTCTATGTTTTGCTCTTCACAACCTTCTTTGCCTACCTTCTCAATGCCGTGGCGCTTAAAACGGTAGACTCATCTGCCGCAGCCATGTACATCTACCTACAACCTTTGATTGCAACAGTGGTAGCCCTAGCACTATCCAAAGATGAATTAAGTATTGCCAAAGTCGTTTCAGGCCTGCTCATCTATCTAGGTGTTTATCTAGTAAGTAGCAAACAAAAAAGCAGCACCCTCAAAATCGATGTCACAAAATAGCACACCCAGACATGAACTTCCGATTACAAATCTATTTAGTCACAGCTAAAAAAGCTTCTCTCTTGGTGCAACATATATGCTTTATTGCCTTTCGTTTTTATTCAATGTGTTGCAGCATGGAAACGAGGAACTTAAATGAGTGAATAAATTTAAATCTTAAAATTAAATCTAATTTAAATACCTGTATTACAGATCATTACAACTCTTTTTTACAGTTATTAACATATAAAATTAGGAAGTGTTTATTTCCAAAAAAGTGGTCAAAAAACGCGAAATCTTTGCACCATTTTTACGTATATTTACTTGAAACACTGAAGAATATACAACATGAAGAAACACGATTACAACAACAACGAAACTATAGAAACGCTGGTTCTTGAGTATGAGGTACTGTCACAACAAGGAACGGTAGGTTTTTATGAGGAAACGGTTTTCATGCAAATCGCAGAGCACTACGAAAAAAGAGCTATGCTTAATCAAGCGCTCGATGTTATTGCACATGCGATTGACCAAAATAACTACTCTTCAAGGCTCTTTTTGAAAAAAGCACGTCTCCTTTTAGAAAAAGGTTTTCAACATTCTGCTTTAGAGTCGATTGAGAAAGCGGAGACTTTAGCTCCATTTTCAGACGAGATCAAGTGCTTCAAAATTCAAGTACTAATTGATCAAGGATATTTAAAACCAGCATCACAAATCATTGAATCAATAGAACACAAAGGGGACAATACCTTAGATAGCCCTTTATATTATTTTAAGGCATTGATATTTGAGCAACGCAATGAATATCGGAAGATGTTTAAAATGCTTAGAAAGGCATTATATGCAGACTACAATAATCAGGATGCCCTTAAAAAGATATGGATTAGTGTCGAACTTTCTAGATCTTATAATGAGAGCCGCGATTTGCACCTTTACTTAATTGATAAAGATCCATATAATTATGTGGCTTGGCATAACCTCGGGCATGCCTACTTCTGTATGGAAGACTATAGAGATGCTGAAGAGGCATTTGAATTTGCCTTTCTAGCAAACAATTCATTTGAGTTTGCTTATCGCGATTGCGCAGAGGCTCGTATCAAACTAAAAGAATTTGATCGCGCTTTAGAATGCTACGAAGATGTACTTTCATTATTCAAAGCTGATAGTGATCTATATATTAATATAGGATACTGCTATGAATCTATGGATGACCTTGAATTGGCAATGGTTTGCTATGAAAAATCTTTCCTTTTTGATTTAAACAATCCACGTGCTTATTTCCGAAAGGGAGAATGTTACATGAAAGAGGGCATTTGGGAAGAAGCGATAAAAGCTTATAAACATGCTTGTGCTTTGGATGGCAACAAAGGCGAATATCTCGTTGCACTAGCAGAAGCTTATTACCAAAATGATAATGACGAGCTCGCAGATGACGCTTTCTACCGCGCCACTGAGTCTACTCCCGAATCACGCCAATACTGGATGCAATATGCCAACTTTCTGATTGACAAAAATCGGGGAGAAGAGGCTTTAGACCTTATCTACCTGGCCGAACAAAATACTGGTGCAGGATCCGAGCTACTTTATTGCAAGGCAGTTTGCCTATTCCAAACCAACAATAGAAAAGAAGCACTTTACACTTTAAAAGTTGCCTTACAAGAAGACTATGATCTTCATATACAGTTGTTTGATTTGAATCCTGCACTCAAAAAGGATCAGGATGTCATAATTGCGATTAATGGCCTTAACGCCAATTAAATAATAAAATCTCATCTCATTCCCCAGTCAGCTCGACAGGCTTCGAGCTGACTGGGAGCTCTCTAAACTCCTAGCAGGGAGTGAACCTTCCTTCAGAAAACCAAGTCCCGCAAAAGGAATACAATATGTTCTACTACACAAAATTTGTCAGGGAATTTACACTTTAGTGAAACCAATCACGCATAAGTGTAAACTATAATACTTGACAATCTCCCTCATTTTTACCCTCTATTTAACTAAGCGTGGCATATTTTTTGCACTTACTTAAGAGTTATTCCCCTCTGTTTAACAACACACCTATCACACACATTTTTAATTAAAAAAATACTTTAAGATGCGAAAGCTTAATAGTAGTCTTCTATTATTTGCCTTATTTGGTTTTGTAATTTGTTTTAGTGCTTGTCGCAAAGAAGGCGAAGTAGTACACGTGGATCGAGATGAATTCAGTGGGGAAGAGCTAGGAATAATAGGAAACCGCCTAAATGAGATCATTCAAAATGAAACCAGTACATTTAACGTATTGGATCCTACAGGAAATCAAGCCTATCAGAATGCTGTGAATTATCTGGATAGAGTTTTTATGTCACTAGTAAACACAGATGTTGTGGAACATAGAAATGATTTGATTTGGGGTGTAAAGGTTTTGATTGACGATGAATCTAAAAATGCTTTTATAACACCAGGTGGTACATTTTATATTACAACTGGATTGTTACAGTTTATACAATCTGAGCATGAATTAATCAGCGTGATGGGGCATGAAATTATGTATGCCGATAGAGGCATTCTTTTAGACCGACTGGCAGGTGACATTCTATATGACATCGTATTAGGAAATGAATCGCCTGAAGTAGTTGACATTGCAATCTCATTGAAGGACATCAAGTATACTGAATCAGAGGTAAAAGATGCCGACATGTATGCTATCGATATTATTTGCGAATTCCTTTACAATCCGCACGGTATGGAAGACTTTCTGGATAGGGTAGTTAACGATGCGGAGCAATTGACTTGGACGATCAACAGACCGAGTGCAAATGACCGTATTTCCGTTATTCATGAAAATGCAGGTGGCTGTGGGCCTGGGAATACGTTTTTGGATCGCTATCAGGAATACCTTGAGATGCTGCCGTAATTGAATAAAAGCGAGGATGCTTTCATAAAATGTCTCAGCTACGAGCTTTTCTCTTTAGCGCTAGGATGCGCAAATGGGAAAAATTCCGTTTAACAAAAAAGTGCTTTCAGACTCATAGATTCTGAAAGCACTTTTTAATTAGTTCTTGTTGTGCCTAAGCAAGCTCAGCAGTCGAGTTTAATGGCATTTTTGTGGCAGCGAACATCGCAGCACCAATGATACCAGCATGGTTTCTAAGCTTTGCAGGTCCAATATCCGCTTGTACATCAAGCATATCTTCAATCTTTTCAAAACGCTTGCTACCACCTCCGCCAAGAATAAGCATGTTTGGAGAAAATAATCGTTCGACCTGCTTCAAATACTTGTTTAGGCGAAAGCCCCATTCTTCATCGCTGAGTCCTTCTTTCTTTCGAGTTGACCCGGAAGCATATTTTTCTGCGACCATCCCTTCCATTTCAAAATGTCCCAATTCTGAATTTGGGATTAATACGCCATCATAGAAAAAAGCAGACCCAAGTCCTGTACCTATGGTAATCAGAATAACAGTTCCTTTTTCACCTTTACCTATACCGTGTTCCATTTCGGCCAGTCCAGCAACGTCCGCATCGTTTGCGACAAAAACATCACAGTTCGTTGCTTTTTGAAATTTAGTCCTAGCGTTTGTCCCAATCCAAGATTTATCAATATTTGAAGCGGTATACACCATTCCATTTTTAACCACAGCAGGAAAGCCACAACCAATAGGACCGTTCCAATCAAAACTTCTTGTCAGCTCTGCAACTGTATTAGCTACCGCATCAGGTGTGGCTGGTTGAGGTGTTGGAATTCGTTTACGCTCAGATAAAAGCTCTCCCGTAGTTATATCTACAATAGCTCCTTTAATACCGGAACCGCCTATATCAATGCCTAAAATTTTATTGGTACTCATTTCACTGTTATTTTTCAATCGTTTCAATTTATGGTGTAGATCGCCGGCTATTTTATCGCCTTTATTTTCATCTTAACGTCGACCTCAGGTCTATCTCCCGGAAGCGTTTTAGCTGCAGCTATCTTATCGATTACATCAAGGCCTTCGATTACCATTCCGAATACCGTGTATCCTTTATCAAGATGAGGTGTTCCTCCCAATTCTAAATAAGCTTTTCGTTGAGCTGGCGTGTAAGTCATGTCTTTTGAAGCTTCCACCATTTTTAATTGAGCTTCGTTTATTTGTTTTCCATGAACAATGTAGAACTGGCTTCCTGAAGATTTTTTTTCTGGGTTATTGGTACGCGCTGCTGCCAATGCTCCTTTTATGTGTGCAAGAGAATCAGAAAATTCTGCTGGAATTAGATAACCTGGGCCACCAGAGCCTAGCCTTTTCTTTGGCCCTGCGTTTTTCGATTCAGGGTCACCTCCTTGAATCATAAATCCATTAATCACACGGTGAAACAATAAATCATCATAGTAACCTTCTTCTACCAATTTGATAAAGTTATCACGGTGGAGTGGAGTTTCGTTTGACAACAAAATAGTCATGTTGCCGTAATTCGTTTCCATCTCTACGAGACACTGAACGGGTGCATCCACTACCACTTTTCTCTTTTTCGTGTTAGACTTACCTGCTTTGGTAGCTTTCAACACAACTGTGTAATTTCCTGAAGAGGTATATCTGTGTGAAGGTGCCTCCTCTGTAGATGTTGCACCATCACCAAAGTCCCATTCGTAGGTTTCCGCTTTCTTTGATTTATTTTCAAAAGTTACGTTTGTTGGAGCGATCCGCTCTTTACCATTGTATGCAAAGTCAGCCATTGGTTTTGCGCACCCAATAAGGAGTAGTAGCGAAAAGAGGCTTGATATTTTTACTAATCTGATCGTATTCATGTTCAAAAATTATCTATTATTTCTTAAAATTTCTTTGACAAACAATGCATTTATTGAAGCTGTCTATTTCTTACCTAGGTAACGAATAGTCATTGTGACATTTTCTATAGGTCGCTCACCATTTTTAGGAGTTACTGCTATTTTGTCAACTACTTCGAGTCCCTTAGTCACCTCTCCGTAAACGGTATATCCCATATCCAACATTGGTGATCCACCGATTTCTTTATAAATTCGGCGCTGTTCTTCGTTATACTTCACCTTGTTGCGGTTCTCAAAGTTATCTATTTCTCTATCGCTAAGCTTCTTTCCATGCACGATATAAAATTGGCTACCAGAAGAATTTTTTTCAGGATTGGGAGTCCGTGCTGCTGCCAATGCTCCTTTGAGATGTGGCGCTCCTATTTCTTCAGGAATCGTATAGCCAGGACCACCTCCTCCTAAATTCACTTCAGGTCCAGCTCCTCTTGAATCCGGATCTCCACCTTGAATCATAAATCCATCGATAACACGGTGAAACAATAAACCATCGTAAAATTTCTCTTTTACTAACTTCACAATGTTATCTCTATGCCCTGGAGTACTGTTGTAAAGCATGATCTCCATGTTTCCAAAGCTTGTTTCAATTTCTATATACTCATGTTTTTCTTTTGAGTTACATGATAATAGGCTAAGTATCGCAAACATTGCAAATATTGGTATCAACTTTTTCATATGGATATATTTAGTGTTTAAAATAGTTTAGTAATGAAATTTAGTTTCAAGCTTTACTCTTCTTCATCTAGGCCTATCTCTTTCCACTCCTTTTTCAAATCATTGAAATAGCGAATCACGTTTTCCTTTAATAATCGCTCTTGCTTCTCAGGGCCTTTTAGAGTGAGTGGTTTTAATTCTTCCCAGTGGGGCCAACCATCTTCATCTCTGCCTGCGAATCGATAATGTTCTTGATAACTCAACAAGCGACAAACAGCGATATGCATCAAGTCCTGTTTTTCTTCTTTGGTAAATACTTCCTGCCAGCGTCCCAATTCTTGGATACCTATTAGAAATAAAATGCCATTTAAATCAGGAATTTCCTCTTTCCCAGTTTGCTCTTTAACCAGATGCCTCACACGCAACCATTCAAAATCAAATTCCCAATCTTCCATTATAGGTTTGTTTTGTTCAACAACAAAAAATTAACTTTGACCTTTTCAATCGTCCTGAAGCCCTAAGAACTTTCAAAGAATAAAATATTAAAACGAATGAATGTAAAAATGTCGAAATCATTTTTTTTGCACTAATAAAGGTGCAAAGATAAATAAGAAATTGGGAATTTAGATTTGGGGCAATTAAATTCAGCCAATTGAGGGCTTTTGGCCTACACTTTTGCTACTTAATCAATTCGAATCAAGGCAGAAACACGTGATGCACGCATCGCCGGTGGAATAGACGCAAGAAAACAAAACACAACGACCGTACTACCTACTACAACAAAATCAATCAAACGCATGCTGATCGGGTAAGCATCTACTACAAAACCAGCAGGAATAGGAACAATACCCATATATTTCTGAGTCAAGTAAAGCAGTATAGCCAAGGCAAATCCAATAAAAATACCTAGTAGAGCAAGGAGTAAACCTTCGTTGATAAATATATTCCGTATAGTACTGTTGACTGCTCCCATTGACTTGAGAATGGCTATATCCTTTTTCTTATCCATCACAATCATCCACAGGGCACCTATCATATTAAAAAGAATGAGTGCCAGCATTAGGAGAACGATAGCGAAAGCTACCCACTTTTCTACATTCATCAATTTCAGAAATGCCTCATCTTGCTGATAGCGGTTTTTCACTTCTACTCTTGGCCCTAAAATACTTTTGATACTTCTTATAACTGCTACGCCATCAGCTTCTGGTCTCAATTTTATTTCCAATGAGCTTATTTCAGTTTCATACTCTAGCAGCTCGCGTACAAAATCCAAGTCGGTCAAGACATATCGTGAGTCAAAGTCTTGTTGAATTACAAATGTTCCGGCAGGAGATACAAATCGCTTTTTAAATGGTTCTCCGAATGCGCTAACCTTTCCCCGTTTCCCCATATAAACGCTCATCATGGAGAATTCATCATCTACATTTATCGACAAATTATTCCGCATCACAACACCTAGCACTGCCATTACCCGTTCATTATCTTTCAACAAATATTGTCCTTCACGGATAGTAGAGTCAATACCTGTTACTTCTTCAAAATATTGATCCACTCCTTTTAGTACCCCAAAGTCTTGACTTCCTTTATATTCAAAAAAGGCAACTTCCTCTAATGTAGAGGACATAAATTCAATCCCTTCCAAGCTATCTAGTGCAGCCATCTCCTCCGGATTAATTTCAAAAATTTTACCCTCAACTGGCAATACCTTTACATCCGGATTAAAGCTACTAAAAAGGCCTGTTAGTAAATCTTCAAAACCATTAAAAACGGATAGCACTAGGATCAGCGCTGCTGTACCTACACTTATACCAAAGACAGAAATACCGGAAATGATATTAATGGCGTTGGTAGATTTTTTCGCAAATAAATATCTGCGTGCTATTTTTAATGGTAGGTTCATTTTGTTTTACTTAGTAGAGTTTAAGTGCTAGGCCAAAATTAAGTTACAGTATAATCTTCGTTTTTTTAGCCCTACTTTTTCCAAATTTTAGTTCTTATCCATTGCCTTATAAATAACACTCTGCATATTTGGACGAATATCTTCCTTATTCAACTTATAATTCTTCATGGAAGGATAAGTCCGGTTAGACAAGAACACATAGATGATATTGTTTTCAGGATCAGCCCAAGTAACCGTTCCCGTAAATCCTAAATGACCAAATGTTGTAGAGGGAGCTTCAGGACACATATTCTGGCTTCTTGCTGCATTCATTTCTTTCATATCTACACCAATACCACGTCGAGTACAGGCAGGATGTCGGTTGCAAAATGTTCGAACAGTAGAAGGCTCTAAATATTGTTCTCCGCCGTAATAACCATCATTTAAAAGCATTTGCATAATAATGGCTAAGTCGTTTGAATTACCGAACAAACCAGCATGGCCTGCGACACCACCCAACATAGCTGCTCCCATATCATGAACATAGCCTTGTACTTTTTCTCGACGGAAATAGTTATCTTTTTCAGAAGGTACAATCGTAGATGGACTGTATTTTTCCCAGGGATTAAAAGTCATAGAGCTTAAGCCCAAAGGCTTGTAAAAATGCTCCGCGGTGTATTCATCCAGCGTTTTACCGCTTAGCGTTTCTACCATATCTGCAAGCATATAAAAACCAAGATCACTGTATTTATAATTTCGCTTGGTGCGCAATTCTGAATCACGGATTTTTGCATGAATCGAGTCTCTATATGAATTAAGCATAAACAGACTTGCCGTTACAGGAACACTGAATTTATCATTTTGAGTTTTATTATAAAACTCTTTGGATGGACGAGGGCTACGTTTACTACCTCCCATAGTGTCTTCATAAAACGGAATCCAAGGACGTAAACCTGATCGATGCGCCATGATATCCTGAATCGTCATTTGTGATTTATTCGTTCCCCTCAGTTCCGGTAAGTAACGACTAATAGGTTGATAAATATTAATCTTTTCTTCATCTTGCAGTTTCATTACTGAAAGAGTAGTGGCTGCTATCTTAGTAACTGAAGCCAGATCAAAAATATCGTCTTTCCCCATTTTTCGTTTCTTACTGTAAGTATGATAACCGTAAGCTTTATTAAAAACAACCTTACCATCTTTTGCGACTAAAACAACGCAACCTGGTGTTGCTTTCAACCGAATAGCAGCTTTGGCCAGTGAGTCGATCCCTCGGTTTAGAACAGCAGCATTCAAACCTACGCTTTCGGGGATATCATAACCTAGTCGAAAGAGCGAGCTTGTAGTAACACCGTCATTGAATCGACTGGCCTCAGATGCTGTTACCGGCAAACGACCACGAATACTAAAAACTCCGAAGAGTGCCTGAGCTGCCAGCTCCTCCGTTATTACATCTTCATCATAAGCTTGCAGCACCCAGTTAATATTATCAAAGTATTGTAAGGCATAAGGATTCCCTAAAACAACCAAGACCACTTTTGTTTCTTTGCGTAAAGCTTCTATAAATTGTTTTTGACTTTCAGTAATTCCAAATTTCTTTTTGGCGTAGCTACTCATATCATGGATACTTACCACTACCACTGATTTCTTTTTGAGCTGCTTAATTAAACGGTCACGCTTTGATGCTGAAATTTCCTTACCAGCATTAAAATGTTCAATTTTACCGTAGTTACCTAATACTTTTTGGAACTTTGTTTTACGATCAGATCCTAAAGCCATCGTAGCCATACTAACTTCGGAAACATCTCGAAAAGGAATTAAGTCTGCTTTATTACGAACCAGCGTTAAAGAGTTTTCAATCAGTTCTTTTTTTAATCTAATTCCTTTGGGGCTATTTAAGTCTGATCGAATATTTCGCTCTTCAACTCTTTGTTGCTCGGTCAAGCCTAAACGATATTTCGCACGGATAATTTTCTTTATGCTTTCATCCAGCTTCGATTGTTGCAACTTACCTTCCGCCAAATATTTTTTTATTGCTTTTATTGATGCTTCCATATCTTGTGGCAGCAACATCACATCGTTTCCAGCAACCAATGCTTTCGCTTCTACTTCTCCTGCTTTATGATGCTTACTTACTCCCTTCATTCCTAATCCATCAGTAAAAATCAAACCGTCAAAACCAATATCTGTTTTCAACAAATCTCTTACCGCAGCGACGGATAGGGTAGTTGGCAAATTCGCAGTTGCATCAATCGCCGGCACATGTAAATGCGCCACCATCATGCTTTGAATACCATGTTCAGCTAAAACTTTAAATGGGAATAGTTCAATGCTATCAAGTCGCTGATTATCATGCTCAATAACTGGAAGGTCATAATGTGAGTCCGTATCAGTATCTCCATGTCCTGGAAAATGTTTGGCGCAGGCCATTACATTACCATCCTGCATCCCCTTCATGTACATGTAGCTCTTTACCGCAACGTTATGTCGATCTTCTCCAAAAGAACGGGTATTAATTACAGGGTTATTGGGATTATTGTTGACATCTACTACTGGTGCAAAGTTAACATGAACGCCTAGCCTTCTGCATTCCTTAGCTATTTCTTTTCCCATATTATAAAGCAAACGATTATCCTGAATCGCCCCTAACATCAATTGTTTAGGATAACTAATCGTTGATTCCTTCATGCGCATTCCAAGTCCCCACTCTGCGTCCATCGAGATCATGAGAGGTACTTTTGTAGCTAATTTCTGATATCGATTTGTCAACTGGGCTTGCTTCTCTGGCGTACCTTGAAAAAAACAAAGTCCGCCTACATGGTATTTCCTAATCAGACGCTCTACCTTTTTTTCATGATCGGGACCTAAGTCAGAATGCGCTCGAATCATGAACAACTGCCCTAGCCGTTCATCAGCGGACATACTATTAAAGATCTGGTCCACCCATTCCGTTTCTTTTTTCAAATCTTCTGGTGTCCTCCCCGGAGGATCAGTCAAATCCGTCGCTGTCAAAGAAAACAAGATGAATAGGAAAAAGATGCTTAGCTTGATTTTCAAAATTTTTATTTTTTTTTATTTAACAGTGTAGTTTAATACTTAACACAAACATTTTTAGTTTCTGTAAAGAAGCGCAATGCTTCAAGTCCTCCTTCTCTTCCAACGCCTGAAGCCTTCACTCCTCCAAATGGTGTTCGCAAATCTCTTAGCAACCAGCAGTTAATCCATACGATACCAGCGTGTAGTTGTTCAGAAATACGGTTGGCACGAGTTATATCTTTAGTCCATACGGTAGCAGATAATCCGAATTGGGTTCCGTTGGCCATTGCTATAGCTTCCTCTTCTTTATCAAATGGCGTGATGGTAACCACTGGACCGAATATTTCTTCTTGATTCGTTCTACAACCGATTGGCAAACCTTCAATTACAGCAGGAGACAGATAGTAACCTTCTTCGTATTCTCCCTTGACTTTAACGGGCTTACCACCACAAAGTATTGTCCCTCCCTCTACTTCTGCTAAAGCTAAATAGCTCATCACTTTCTCCATGTGTGCTTTTGAGACGAGTGCTCCCATATCGGTCACAGTAGAAAACGGATCTCCTACTTTTAAGAATCGAGTTCGTTTGACAAATTCTGTTTTGAATTTATCATAAATGGATCGTTCTACGTAAATACGTGAGCCACACAAACAAATCTGTCCGTTGTTAGTAAAAGAAGAACGCAGAGTTCCGATCATCATTTCATCAAAATCACAATCTGCAAAAATAATGTTGGGATTTTTACCTCCGAGTTCCAATGACATCTTCTTAAACATTGGTCCAGCAGTTTGGATAATCTTCTTTCCCGTTTCAGTACCTCCAGTAAAAGAGATCGCTTTTATCTTTGGATGCGCTACTATTGCTTGTCCAGCTTTTGGGCCATAGCCATGAATTATGTTTAAAACGCCGTCGGGCAAACCTGCTTCCATACAAGCTTTCGCCAAAAGAAAGGCCGTCATCGGTGTCATTTCTGAAGGCTTGGCAATTACACAATTTCCTGTTGCTAATGCCGGTGCAATCTTCCAAGTAAATAAATACAAAGGTAAATTCCAAGGAGAGATACATCCAACGACTCCAATTGGCTGGCGTAAAGTATAATTGATGGCCTCACCAGGCATGTGATGCGATTCTGAAGCAAAATGCAGAACTGCTGTTGCAAAAAAGCGAATATTTTGGTGAGCCCTAGGAATGTCAATGGTAGTAGACGTTTTAATAGGTTTACCGGAATCAATAGTTTCTGCTTTTGCAAATTCCTCTAGATTCTGTTCAATGATGTCCGCGATTCGCGCCAATATTCTGAAACGAGTATTGACGTCTGTCTTTGACCAAGCGGGGAAGGCACGTTCGGCAGCTTCTACCGCTAGCTGTACATCTTTGGCGTCACTATCTGGAATTTGAGAATATACCTTTCCAGTCGCCGGATTGTAATTGTCGAAATACGCTCCTGAATCAGGGGGTAATAGTGCGCCGTTAATATAATTTTTGATGTATTTATCGGTAGCCATATCTGTTCATCTAATGTAAAAAAATGGTCTATTGGGGAAAGACCTAAAATTAACCTTTTTTTTGGAAGGGGAAGGGGGGTTTTGAATTAGAATGTCCCTTTAACGCGGGTTTGAATGGGAATTGGAATCGAAATTAGAATTAGAATGCCCTCTAACGCGGGATCTCACGATAGAGGGCATTCTAATTTCAATTCTAATTCTAATTCTAATTCTTTCCCACCATTCTTAAAAGCTTCCATCTGACGAGCGATATAGTACTGCAAGTACCGTTTGACCAACTGCACGAAGCGTTGTTTTGTTGATTACATCCATATCATCATCATGTGTATGCCAGTAGTGGCCAAATCCGGTTTGGGTGTTGGCAGGACGATTAATGACATCGATCATTCTGGTTTTGCTGTATTTATTGACAAAATAGTGATCATCAATAATTTCGCGTGTTTGATCCATTACAAAGTAATTGCCATAGCCCATATTTTTAGCCAGTTTCCACATCTTGTTAACTACCTGAGGTGCTACTTGCATTGATATTCCTTCACGTGTAAAGCGAGCTCCTTTTGAACCAACCATATCTAGAAGGATTCCAAACTCAGCCTGATAGCCGGCTACATGTGGATTTTTAGCCCAATGTTGTGCGCCGAGGCACCAAGTCGTTTCTACTCCTTTCCCCTCGCCTTGATCTTCTACATCAAACAAGATAATATCTACTCCCATGTCAATATTATTTTCACCTAAGAGTCGAGCTATTTCTAAGAGCACACCTACGCCAGATCCTCCGTCATCTGCTCCTGGGATTGGGTCTTTCTGCTTAGCGGTATCCTTATCGTAATCTCCGATAAAACGAGTATCCCAGTGAGCTGCTAATAGAATTCTTTTTTTATGCTCCGGATTATATTGTGCAATTATGTTGGTGGCTTTGTAAATAGTACCAGTATAACCTTTTGCCTCAAAATCATCTGCTATAACTGTTGCTCCAAAAGAATTAAACTTACTTACAAGCCAATTTTTGCAAGCGGTATGTGCAGCTGAATTAGGAACACGTGGCCCAAAGGCTACTTGTTTTTCAACATAAGCATAAGCAGAGTCTCGATTGAATCGAGGGACTTTTACATGTGGTTTTTTCTTTACTGGCGTCTCCACTTTTTTGTCATCCTCTTTTACTGCTGGCGGATCTGACTTGCAGGCGCCCAGTACTAAAACAACTAGTAGACAAGTAATGATTTGAAGTATATGCTTGTTCATGATTTTTTTTGATTAGGGAGCTTTTATTCTTTGCCCCAGCTTGTTCCATCTTTTCCGTCTTTTACTACGATGCTTAGGTCTTTCAATACGTCTCGAATCTTATCAGAAGTTCCCCAGTCTTTTTTCTCTCTTGACGTTTGACGAATGTCGATGATTAATTGCATCAATCCATCCATAGTTCCGTCAGCTCCTCCTGCTTCCAATTCATCTTGCAAGCCAAAAACTTCATAGATAAAATCCTTAAATGTTTTTTGTAATCGCTCTAATGTTGCTGCTGATAAATCAGACATTGAGAGATGACCATCTTTTAGTCCGTTTATTTTTGACACTAGTTCAAATAAGCGTGCCATTGCCATAGGAGTATTAAAGTCGTCGTTCATCTGCTCGTGCGCCGTGTCTATCAAGGTATTTATCTCTTTTCCTAGATCCGCATCTGTACCATCGCTCGTGGCGCTTAGATCTCCCAAAACTTTATTGGCATCCATCAAACGACGGTAGCCCTTTTCTGCTGCGAGTAGCGCATCGTTAGTTAAATCTAGGGTACTACTGTAATGCGATTGCAGCATAAAAAACCGAATTGCCATAGGACTATAACCTTTGGTGATATTTGGATTATCTCCACTAAATAATTCGTGCGGTGTAATGGAATTACTTAGTCCTGTTTCTGGGTCCGCAGACTTTGACATTTTTTTCCCATTCATCAAAAGCATATTGGTATGCAACCAGTATTGAGCGGGGTGGCAGTTACAAGCTCCAAAATTTTGTGCTACTTCATTTTCGTGATGAGGAAACTTAAGGTCGTTACCTCCACCATGTATATCGAATGTTTTTCCTAGGTACTTAGTACTCATAGCAGAGCATTCAAGATGCCAGCCTGGAAAGCCTTCAGACCATGGAGAGTTCCATCGAAGGATATGCTTTTCATCAGCTTTTATCCAAATAGCGAAATCTGCAGGATGATTTTTTTCGCTTTGATTTTTCAGTTCACGAGTTTCCGAAAGTAAGTCTTCCAGTACACGACCGGACAATTTACCATAAACACCTTTTGCTTCTGAAAATTTAAGGGTATCAAAATAAACAGAACCATTTTTGACATAGGCAAATCCATTATCAAGAATTGCTTGTACCATTTCTATTTGTTCGATGATATGTCCTGTAGCTCGCGGTTCAATACTTGGCGTAAGGGTGTTAAAAATATTCATCATGTCGTGAAACCCAACCGTATATTTGTGCGCCACTTCCATTGGTTCGAGTTGTTCTAATCTTGCTTTTTTAGCTAGTTTATCCTCAGCCCCTGTATCTACATCTCCCTCAAGGTGACCTACATCAGTAATATTTCGAACATATCGTACTTTATATCCTAGGAATAAAAGGTAACGGTAAATGACGTCGAATGCCACAAAGGTTCGAACATTCCCCAAGTGGACATCGCTGTAGACGGTAGGACCGCAAACATACATGCCGATGCGGCCTTCGTGTATAGGTTTGAAAACTTCTTTCTTACGAGTAAGACTGTTCTGTACTTTTAACTGTGTATCCATGTGGCAAAAATAGTTAAATCTAAATCGTTTGGTAAATAAATAACAGATGAATTAGAATGGGAATTGGAATGTTAATTTGAATGAAAGGCCTTTTAAGCAGGTGTTCAATTTAAATTTACTCAATGGACTTTCCATTTTCATTTTAATTACTTAGTGGATTAACGGATACTTCACTTAATCGGTTCATTTATGAAGATCAAATTTTGATCTTTTAGTAAGGCTTTCGTCTCAGAGGGATTAGTTGTGAATCCGAGAATGCAGCCTCCCCCTCCTGCCCCACATAACTTTAGCTTGCTGTGGTCACTATTAAGGCAGTCTAACCAGATAGTTTTGAAGGCAGCTGGAATCATTTCTGAAAAATATTTAAATTGGAAGTAGCTTATTTGGTGAACGAGATCCAGCAGTTGATTTGGTTTATGTTTCAAAAATGAGACGATGGCATCATCTACCAGAGGGATTAGTTCTGCGAGTAACCTCTTTTGATAAAAATCGTCTTTGCATTTTTCTAGGAACAATTGAACCAAAGGTTCTGTTTGGCGAGCAATACCTGTGTCTATTAGAAAGAGTTGCTCCAGTTTCTTATCATTTACATCAACAACTTCCGATTCTGTTTTGGAATGAAAAAAGACGGATTGATCTAGAAAGGAAATGAGTGGATCAGCTCCTGAGCTTGCCCCATGGAAGCAGGATTCAATAGAAGCCAGTGTTTGTTGAAGCTGATTTAAATTTTCTGTTTGTACATTAGCAAAACGATCATAAACAGCAGCAGTTACAGCTCCTGAGCTTCCAAGACCATACCCCTGAGGAATGTTAGACTCAAAAAAATCGCCCTCACTTAATGCTTTTGCGAAAGCTGATATATCAATCTCTTGAAGCTGATTTTTTTCTTGAGCAGTATTAACATGCTTGAGTAAATTGGGTAAGCCTAATTGCAAGTTCTCTTCTACTTTCCCATAAGGTGCTTGTTGCCATTGCCCCCCATACCGATGCAAAGGAATCGCCAGTGCTCTAGAACCCTGAATAATGGTATACTCTCCAAAGAGTAACAATTTAGCTGGATATTTTTTAGTATTCGTCATTCGTAAATACGCGTTCCTAGTTTGTCTTTGATGTCATTTCATGACGTAGATTCTTATAATCTTTCAAGACCACTTTTATGGAACCGACAGATACAGGCGATTCGATTAGTAATGGAACTTTATTAGCGTCATCGCTTACCCAGATATTCATTTTGGCATCTTTTGTAAAAACATCTCCGACGATTACTTCCGGACTAAACTTAATGGTATTGAAACGTCCTCGTCCTTTTATTTTTTTCTTTTCTTCCTTTCCTTCGTATTTCACCTTGAGTGGCCAAACCTCTTTATCCATAAATATTTTGATTGGGAATTCATTTCCTATTGCATAATTATTGAATTGAATGTTCCGAGCATGATAGACGATAGAAAGCACATCGTGCATGCAAGCTTCCACATCAAAAGGGCGGAGAACGGCTTGCTCTTTGGTTTTACCCCGAAGGGAGGTCAACTTATTTTGTTGTTGATCGAATTCAATTTTATCGTAAAGTTTGTAGCCACCTTCTCTCACATTTCGGATAGAGGTGACTGGCAATAAGGTTTCTTTATCTACATAAACTTCATACTTATCTCGTACTTTAAAAAACCACTCATAGGTGCTATAGGTTCTACCTGTTGCAGAAATATGAAAGAGCTGCTCATGGTCTTCTACTTTAAAAATTACTTCACCCGCGGGAATCCACATGACGCCCCAGTTATAGTAAATTTTATAGGTAATTTCTTCACCGACAGCGAATGCCTTATTTTCGGAGGAACAGGCATCTGTGTTAGCTAGAATGAACGATGTGTTAGATATTTTATCGCGAGTGCCGCTGCGCTGCGCTTCATCATAAACGTCGCATCTTTTGTCTACAAGCAGAGTAGGTGCACCGTAGTTTTGATTTGTATCCAATAGACTATGGAAAGTTTCATTCGCTTTCACATTTTCATTGGTATCCAAACTAGGATTAACGCGCGCCATTGGAAAATTTTTAAACTTCCCTGTTGTACCAGAAGAATCAAAAGCTGTTGTAGTCATTACCAAAATAATGGCAAGAAAAGCGATACTAAGCATCTTTATTTTCATAACCAAGAGATTTTAATACATTAATATTGACAATAAAAATTGCGCCTAATAGAGCCGGAAAAATCATATTGATAACCCATAAGCTAAAAGTTGAGGCTAAAATGCTCAATTCATTTGAACAAAAAGATCCCCACACAAATAGCGCGACTTCTCCTCTCATGAACAAGCCCATTAACGGAGGAAGGGGTACGGATGTTTGCAACAAAAAAATGGTAGCAATACAAGCCAGTCCTGTCAACAAGGCCACTTCAATGCCAAAAAACCGCAGCATCAGGTAATACTGCATTGAATAAACGGTATAACGGGCTAGTGCAAAAATAATTACTTTAGACAATTCCTTTGAACTATAGTTCCTCAATACATTTACATGCTTTACGTAGCGTTTGAAGTAGTCCGCCATTGGTAATCGCTTAGCAATGGGAACCACCAAATCAATGTTGTAAAAACAAAACGACATCAAGGCGACCAAAGCTAGACCCAAAAATAGAATCCCTTGCAATAGATAGGTTTCCAATTCGAGAAAGGTATAAATAAAGTAAATCAATCCAATTAAGCCCATTGATAATAAAACCAGCAACTGACTAAAACTCCCGACCAAAGTTGCGACTACTGCCTTCCAATTATTTTCTGGTTTTACGAATAATACGCGTCCAGCATATTCTCCTATCCTGTTTGGTGTAAAAACTGAAAATGTAACTCCTGCTAAAATCGCTTTATACATTTTCCAGAAGGACAGCTTTTCAATCTCCCTAATTAATACCTGCCATTTGCAGGTTTCGAAAGCCCAGTTGACCGGAATTAAAAGAACTGCTCCAATCAGCCAACCAATAGCGCTCCAGTTCATACTACTCAAAAAGGTGGCCCATAATTCATCAATATTATCACGACTGATAATTTGTTTATAGATCACCCAAGCCAAGCCTGCTACTACCAATAGCTTGATCAGCCACTCTATCCATTTTCTGGAACGCGGCTTTTTTGCTGTTTGTTCTTGTGTAGCAATAGGACTCAGTGTATGTTGTTCTTTTTCCAAATATAAGTAGTCTTCTTAGGATACCTTCTAAACTCTAATATAGGACAATAAAAAGGCTTCTTCAATAAGACTGCTATTTTCACTATTTGTTGCTTATTGAAATGTTATTTTTTCTTTAATACTCCTTCTTCCTTTTCGTACCTTGCAGCAAAAGTAACCATATTGGCAGCAAAAGAAAAATATAGAATTTTGGGGGTAGACCCTGGTACCAACATAATGGGTTATGCCATTATTGAAGTAACTGGTAAGAAGATCAAGTTGGTGGAAATGGGGGTCGTAAAAATGGGGAAATTTGATAGTCATCAAATAAAATTGAAGCATATATTTGAGCGACTGCAAGCCATTATTGATCGACATAATCCTAAGGAGATGGCGATTGAGGCTCCTTTCTTTGGCAAGAATGTACAATCTATGCTCAAGCTTGGGCGAGCCCAAGGCGTTGCTATTGCTGCAGCGATGACCAAAGGGCTTGAGATGTGCGAATACTCTCCTAAGTCTATTAAAAAGTCCGTTACCGGAAATGGTAATGCCTCAAAAGAGCAAGTAGCTGCCATGCTGGAAAGTATACTCAATGAAAAATTAGATGGAGAAACCCTAGATGCAACAGACGCATTAGGTGCTGCCGTTTGTCATTTCTATCAAGCCGGCTCACCTCTAGGTGGTAAGAAAAAGTATAGTGGATGGGATAGCTTTTTGAAAGATAACCCAGGAAAGATTGGTTAAAGTTACCCTCGAAAGAAGGCTCCTATATCAGTAGCAATTGCTGCCAATTCCTCTTGTGTATATTCCAATTTCTTTTTTGAAAAATTGATATCATTCATCACATTTATCGGTACCAAATGTACATGTGCATGCGCTACTTCCAAACCGATGACGGTCACTCCAACACGATTACAAGCAATGCGAGCCTTGATGGCCTTAGCTACTTTTTTGGAAAAAACCATCAGTCCAGCTAATGCCTCATCATCCAAATCAAAGATATAATCTGTTTCTTCTTTTGGGATCACCAGTGTGTGCCCTTTCGCCAGAGGATTAATATCTAAGAAAGCTAGGTAGTCCTCTGATTCTGCTATTTTATGGCAAGGAATTTCTCCTCTTACTATTTTGGAAAATATACTACTCATCTTTAGATAAAGATATTTATAACTTCAAATTTGAGATCACCTCTTGGAGTAGAAATAGTTACAATGTCGCCAATAACCTTACCGAGCAAGCCTTTGCCGATAGGAGAGGTCACACTAATTTTCTTTAGTTTCAGATCTGCTTCAGTTTCAGAAACAAGATTATACGTTATTTCTTTAGCCGTTGCTACATTCTTGATGGTCACATTAGAGAATACAACAACAGAGGAGGTGTCTAGTTCGCTTGCATCGAGGATACGAGCAGTAGCCATTACCTTTTCCATTTCGTTGATTTTCAACTCTAACATCCCCTGCGCTTCCTTAGCTGCATCATACTCTGCATTTTCCGAAAGATCTCCCTTCTCTCTTGCCTCAGCAATTGCTTTCGCTACTTTCGAGCGTCCGCTTGACTTTAAATCTTCCAGCTCCTTCTCAAGCTTGTCAAAGCCTTCTTGTGATAGGTAAGTATAATTTGACATTGTATTTGGTTTACTTCTTTAATTAAAGTCCCTAGTACTTAAAAAGGGTCTTACTTATATATCAAAGAACGTTTCCTCCTGTAATCAAGAGGAAACGTTCTCAGACACTATTGTTGTACGTAAAGTTATAAAATTTAACGAATAAATGAGTCAAATTCAACATATTTCATAGATCGAAATCTATACTTAGGAAATTTCTTATAGTAAAGAAAGGTCTTCTTATTATTCAAAAAAGCAAAAAAAAAGCTTCCCAAATTGTTATTTCAACAATCTGAGAAGCTTTTTTTTATGAACGGCTTAGCAATTCTTTTGATTACAAATTAAATCGCAAAGCAATGGTGTGAGAACCACTCCATAGTTTGGTATGTCTGTAAGCATAGTCAATACCAAATGTATTATTGCTCCCTTTCTTTAGTGGTACTTCTATAGAAACACCAGCGCTAACACCGGTATAAACAGGTGCTTTTTCACCACCATCTGCAGTAGATCCAAATTCGAATCGGTAAGCTCCTCTCAGCATAAACATGTTGTTGAATGCATATTCAGCACCAGCTCCAATTTGGTCTTGAGAAAAAGAGTTTGCAGTAAAGTTACCAAGGATCGTCAAACGGTTTTTTGGATTAATCACAAAATCATAAGACGCTCCAATATTTACCATTGATGGTAATTCCAATTTCTGAGCACGTTGGAAATAAGTCAAATTATAGTTGTTTTGCCCATCAGGATTTAGACCCGTTTCCGAAAGTCCTTGTCCTTTAAAAGTCATTGGAGCACCAACATTACGTAGAGATATTCCAATTTTTAAATTATCCTGTGGACCAGTAACATACTGTACGCCTGCATCAAGTGCGAAGCTTGAAGCTGCAACATCTTGGATAGATTCTGAAACGAATCGGAATGTTACACCTACAGAAACTTTGTTCTCAAACATGTGTGCGTATGACAAACCAAGGTTGAAAAGTGCTGGAGAATAAACACCTCCAGTACCTCCTGGCTGAGCTTCTGTTGTAATAGGAATATCGCCCAAATCAACAGCCATAATATTGATACCCATGGCACCATTCTTACCTATTTTTTGAGCAACACCAACTGCGTTTAATCCAATATCCGTTCCTTGAAGGTAACGAGTATGAGAAGCAATAATTTGTGTTTGTTCGACACGAACCAAACCCGCAACATTTATACGTAGTGATTCCACTCCGTAAATATTGGCGGTATTCATTCCGTGTAAGCCTGCACTTCTTGCCCATGGATTCATGAGCAACTGAGCAGCCCCCGACTCACCTTGTCGGTCAGGATTACCAGCCTCCATATCCATTGGCATGAACATTAAGAGGAGACAAGCTAAAATGTATATAAACCTTAACATAATTTCTTTTTTAGGTCTGAAGTTATTGAAAAACTATGTTCAGAACCGAGGGTAAAACTTGATTGTCAAGACAACGCTTTTTTTTGAGTTTCGTAGCCTAAGCTAGCGGACGAGAAAAGCTGAAGTATTTTGGCGGTCAATGTTTTACCTGCATGGTTGAATATGTTTTTTAACTAACTTCTATTTTTAAAGATCGTTGTCTGAGTTATCGTTTGATAAAAACAGAAAACATTAAAAATCATTTTAAAAGCAATGAAGAAAGCTAAACAAACACCGAGTCAAAGACTCGATGTTTGTTCGCTTCATTCAAAGATTTTATAATCCTGATGGATCAAACTGTCGAGCTACACCAAACCATTTAATCACTCGCTCTCCCATATCACCTGCATCGATGTGTATCAAATAAACACCACTTGCAACTGGGATACTCTTGTTGTTCTTCAAGTCCCATTCGATATCTGGTGCATACTGAGAAATATCAAGTGCCGGATTATTACGCTCGTTCGTTGGAACTCCTTGAGCATCACGTTTGTACTGACGGATAAACTTACCATCCAACGAGAAAACAGTAACTGTACACTGCGCAGGTAGGTTGGTTATTTTTACCACGTTGGTAAATTGTGATGTTTCATATGCAGAGAAACCATAGTAAGGATTAGGTACCACATTAATCATATCTAATGCAGAATCAATTCCAGCCTCATCTAACTCAGTAGCCCCAAGTCCTATTGTACTGAAAGCATAAGTTGGATACCTGTTATTGATACCTGTACCTGTATATTCCTCCAGTTTAGGTTTTTGATCTCTTGTATAAGGTCGGTCTACACGTAAACTTACCTTATAGTTATTAGGAATCAAACCTTCACTTACAGGAAGAAGAGATACTCCTTCTGGTAAAACAGGGAATGAACTCCAAGTAATTTTTCTCAACTGGAACAGCTTATCAATATTTGTACCTTGTAAACCTTGACGAATCTTTTCACATCCATCATATTGTTCTCGAGTAACATAAATAAAGTGTTGGCCTCCTTCTAGAGCGTTCAATACGTTAAAGAAAGGCGCTCCAGTTTGAATGAATCGTTCTGCACTTGGGTTCCAAATCATATCACGTCCAGTAGGATCTCCTAGTGTAAAACCTCCTTGATCGCAAACGCTGCTATAAATGTTTGGTTCATCACAAGAGAAAGCAGAGTTTTCACCAAAAAAGATATTCAATCGCTCACCAGTCATTGGATCAATCGCATAACCTGGGAACCATCCCATACCTGATCCTCCTTCTCCTTTACCTTCTTTATCAACTGACTCTCCTTGTCGAAGATCGAAGTGCTGAGCACCTCCTTCCGTTTCTACTCCTTGAGCAGCATAGAAGCTATTTGCAGTTTCAACGACGACACATCGGCTCCACAGATCTTTATTAGATGTGAAAACAATATCGACATTATTAAGACTATCCAAACCATTACCAACTCGTACTATATCAGAGTTAGGATCAATCCATGAAGGAGAAATAAATTCAGCACCTCCAGCTTGTGGACGCCAGTCACAAAGTGTGTATGGTACCCAGTCTCCATTGCCAATAGTTGACAACGATTGCTCAGGGTCAAGACTAAAATCTACTTCGTTTGCATCCGTCTTTATGAAGTTATAAAAGTTAGGAAAGCCTGGACCTTCCAGTACGGTTCCATACCATAAGTTACCTTCTTCATTTTCATAAGATGTTTCAACACCAATCAGACCATTCGATTCGTCAGCATTACCACCAACAATGTCAGATTGTGAAAGCGAAATAGCAAATCCATATTCAGCTAAAATTTGCTCATTGAAGAATGAGATATCTCTCTCTGATTCAACGGTGTTTATAACATTACCACCATCATCAAACTCACGCAATACCCAGTTGGCATTTTCGTCAATAATCTTATCATCCAAGTTACTATCAACAATTCTTATATCAAAATCTGCTTCTTTTAGATCTAATGGGTTGTAGACAATTACACCAATTGGTCCTGAACCACCTTGGTAAACAACTTCTCCATCATCAGTTCCATTTAGGATAGCTGTTTCTGATTCTTCAGTTAATCGTATAAAGTTCTGACCTACTCCATGACCATCTAGTCTTGTAATTTCAGGACCGTCACCGAAGCCAGCGTTAAGATCTCGATCAATAATTGGTCGAGGAATAACGGTGTAATAATCAGTACCTGCGAGTTTATCACCAATATTTTTACGTCCTTCGATGTATGGTTTTCTCTGACCGATTTCAGGAATTCCAGGATCAAAAGGTGCATGCTCATTAAATCCATAAGCTAATGCTACGAAATAATATTTTTTGTGATTAATCAACTTACGATCTGAAGTTGCAAACTGATCTTCTGTAATTTTAAAAAGGTGTTTAGCACCGTCATTTCTAGCGTCCTCTACTTTCAATACTGGAGTCCAAATTGCGTTACTTGCT
This sequence comes from uncultured Saprospiraceae bacterium, assembly GCA_937921775.1. Taxonomy (GTDB): domain Bacteria; phylum Bacteroidota; class Bacteroidia; order Chitinophagales; family Saprospiraceae; genus CALGLS01. The sequence goes on along the minus strand of CAKZUK010000061.1, from coordinate 18,820 downwards.
CCTGATGTTTCAGCAGTTGGATTCGCTATTGATTCCCAGTTGTACAAATCCATTACATTATTCTTTACATCAACCTGTGCGATAAGTCTCGCTCTATCCGGATCATCAAGTTGTGAAATATTCACGTCTGATGCAGCCAATTGATATAATTTGTACCCTTCAAAAACATAAGTACTATCATCGTTTGTCCCGTTAAAACGTAAATCATTTTCCTCATACAATTCAAATGCATTGTTAGACAATAACTTATCGTTTGTAAGTACAGCTACTACTTCGCGATCCAATTCGATCCAATCAACACTTGGTGCATCAGGACCATCAGGCAATACGAAACAGTTATCGAAAAGTGCCTGAGCTACATCATCTGCTGCTAATAATCTTGTAATATCCGGAGCTGGGTGATCTACATTTGGAACCCAAACTACTCCTACGATTAATTCGTTCACTGCACCTGGCTCCAATCTAAAAGGACCAGAAGCTTGTACTGTACGTCGATCGGCTGTACCTAAACCTTCTTGTGCCATGCTCCATGCTCCAATTTGATCAGGAGGAAAAGGGAAGGCATAGTTGGTTACGTTGGTTTGTCCAGGATTGTGTCCATCACCTCCAATAGTGTATGGCAAACCATCGAGCCATCTACCAGATAAGTAGTTATAGAACTGTGGAGCCGTCGCAGGGTCTCCTGTACCCTGAGTTGCGTTTGCACCGTTGAAGTAAGTAAAGGAAGACATACCCAATTCTATAATGGTATCTGCCGTCTCTCCAGGGAGTGGGTTATATAACAATGAATCTGGTCCAAAAACTTTAGGTGCTGTAGGTCCACGGAAATAATCAACTCCTAAAACTGGAATTTCATCACCATAAGTGTTTACTCCACCTGGACAAGTAAAGCCAGGCTCACCATCTGCACCATCTTGATTGTAGATATACATCAAACTACGTGAAGTATCACAACCAATATAATCATCAAGATAACATCCTAAATCCGGATCTACCCACATGGCAAAGAAAGTACTATCAATTGTTTCAATCGCTCTGTTAATCAACTTATAACGCATGAAAGTCATATCGTTGACCTCGTCATTGGTTTTATAAGCAAAAGCTTGTACTTGTACCTCCATACGAATAGCATCTCCATTCGTTTCTGTGTGAGCTGCTCCTGCATCGTTATAAATCCAGTAAATCATTTCGTCTGGATAATAGATATCTGCACATCCTCGGATTTCGATAATTGGGTAATCACCTCCATCTGGATCATAGACACCAAGAATACTTCCAGGAGCATCATGGTAACCTGCAAGTCCTTGCTGAGTACCAGGTAATTCAAAGTCATATCCTCCAGGATCGTTAAAGAAAGGATTACCTCTACCAGGCCAGAACTTAACTCCATCAGGAATAAGGTCTGGGTTATAGGCTTCTCCGCTTTGAACAGCAGATGCATAATTTGCTAAGTGCTGATCAATTTCTTCACCCGTTACTTTAAAGAATCGATCCCAATCTGCACAAGTATCTTGGCTAGTCGTTCCAATTTCAGTTAGAGGACCAGGCCAAAAATCTGTTTCACCACTACCTGTACCGTATTGCTGACAAGCAATCTTAAGGTTTCCGGCTTCATCAAAACCACCTAACCATACTGCTCCAGCAAAAATAGAAGACACTTCAGGTAATCCTGAAAGCGGATCAACCTTAGGTACTATATATCGGGCTTCGTTACCATTCCACCAAACGTCTCCCCCTGTTAAAAGAGTAGTACGTACATTATTTAGGGATTGATCTATAGAAGCCTGTGCCACTGTACAATCAGCTCGTAAAGTAGCTGAAGTGATGGTACTTCCTTGGTTTCCTTCCTGCTTGGGCCCAATGTGCCCCATCGCAGGGAAGACACTCCCCAAGAGTAGGCCTACCATCAAATATTTAATAAAATTTCGCATATCTATTATTTTTAAAATTTCTTAATTAAAATAAGTGTTATTCAAAAAATAAACCCCGCATTCTTTTAATATAGTTGTTTATGTATTTCTACTTTTTTTTCAAAAAATCTAACACAAAACAATTTAAAAATGTTGTTTACTTTTTTTGTTGACACTAAAAGAAGAAAGATGCACCAACGTACATTCTTCTAGGGAGCGTGTAATTATTAGGATTCAATACCCTCCAGCTATAAGAATCAAGGTATGACTGAGTCTTTGATTCAGGAATAAAAGATAAAGCATCAGCACCCAAATTAGAGCTAATAAATCCATCATCATCTGGAGAACCAGTAGCAGAATAAACATTGACAACATTTCTGAAGTCAAATAGATTCTGTACACGGAAAAATACATTCAGACTTAATGGTCGCTTACCATCTTTAGGCTTATTCAACTCAAATGTTTTATCTATTCTTCCATTAACTGTAACGTTCCATGGCTTACGTGCTCCATTGATCGCACCTACTGTACCTGCACCTCCTAAACGAGAAGGAACTTCTGTAACTGTATATGGACGACCTGAAACGGTCACTGCCTGTATGTTAATTCCTGTTCTAGCAAAAATATCTTTACCAAACCATCTTGGTCCATTGTATTTCTTACCAGAAGCATATCTATAATCTACAGAAGTCACGATACGGTGACGTTCATCAAAGTTTAATGGATACAAGTAACGAAGGTTTCCTCTTGTAGTTAAACCACGCTGTGATTCAGCATCAGATCCTGTACCTTCCGCAAATTGGAGGGTATAGTTTACAGAAGCTTGAATGTTACCTGTTCTTCTCAAATCATATTGTAGTGTAAAACCTTTTACAGTACCAAAATCAAGGTTGCCAAAGGAAGTGTAGCTACCAATTACTGGTACGTGTAGGTAAGTTCTCAACTGAATCATATCACGCATTTCCTTGTAGTAAGCTGCAATCTTCAAAGCAGAAGAGTTTGACAATTTCTGTTGGAAACCAACTTCATAGTCAACTGTTCGTTCAGGACGAAGACTTGCATTATTCTCAGGAGCACGTTGGTCATAAAAATAGTAGTAGTCCAATGGTGTTACTAAGTTATTACTTTGTGGTCGTTGCACTAGGATATCATAATGTGCAAAGAAATTGGCTGCATCAGAAATAGGGAATGAAAATGCTAAACGAGGCATTACGTTAATCTGTGGTTTGTAATCTTCAAAAGAATTGCTGGTATCATAACCATCATCCTTAATAGATAATTCCTTTCTCTTTAGAGAAGGGAATACTGGCTCACCACCAAAAATTAAAGTTCCACTATTAACTTGAGTTCCATTTTTGTCGTACCAAGTATCTCCATCTCTAAATGCCTTAACTACTGAAGAATTGTCGCCTTCAAGATACACTTTGTAATCGCCTTCAATTGCACCAGGTAGTTCTTCTCCATTTGTAAAGAATTCGTTAGCATTGTTAATCTCATAAAGAGAGTAAGGGTCTTTCATGATCTTAGTGTTCGCATCGTATCGATCCACACGTACACCTAAACGTAAGATGACATCTTTAAATGTAAACTTATCCTGTATATAAACGGCCAAGTAGTTAGGCTGGTTAGCAGGAACCAAGAAAGATCGAACGCCATCTTCGTCTTTAGCAGAGAAGAAATCATCAAAAGTTACACTATTAGGTAATTTCTGTCCGGTGTGATCGTATCCGTAATAATCAATCAGATTATTGAATGCAGATAATTCTGCAGGAGCAAACATGTCTAAAGACAGTTGATCTGGATTAAAGTTTTGAACATTTACATAATCGTTTAAAGATACATTATTGACATCTCGAACTCTTTTGTAAAAACGTAAGTCACTAGGTGTTACGATTGAAGTACCGAATTGAGGAATCGATTGACCGAAGGTATCAATCATGCCTATAATGTTTGTTGTATCAATACCGAGAATATGTCGATCATTGGCTGACTGACGAGCTACTTCCCAAAGACCGAAAGGGGCTAGGAAGAAGTTACGATCAAATCGTTGCTCATATGTCAATCCAACCTGAATCGAGTGACGTCCTTTGTCAGAACCACCAGGTAACAAGTCAAATGATACGCTGGCATTACCAGTGTACAAATCACTTTGAGATTTATTATACTGATTGTAAACAACACCAGCAGTCGTATGAAAATCATCGTAAATATTCACGTCAGTATCATACTCTCCATTTCGTATTGCGAAGTCATTCTCATTTGAAACATCTGCAATATTATTAAAATTGGCTAACACTGGGTTAGCTGCAGTCGTTGGGTCATAGCCCGTATACGTTTGAGAATAATCTACATGATTTGACACCGCTGTAGGTACTCCTGTGATCGGATCAAACACGATCTCTGTATTGATGGCAGGATTCCATTCATAACCAAATGACCCAACATGACCGTAGTCAAAGAATCGGTCCTCATGGCGAGGATCATATCTAGTTACTTTACCCTGCTCATATCCAAATTGTAGAATATATTGTGCATTTTGGATAAATGAAGCCTTCTTAGCTGCTTCTTCACCGTCTTCAACATTAACACCTCCACCTAAACGGTGACGGAAACGAATGTTACCTCTGTATCTGTCCGTATAGTTGGTCGGATTATTATGCGTGTTCATTAAACGCCAGCTTGCAGCAGGTGTAAATTTATTTTGCTGGTCAACGTAAGCACCCGTTAGCGTAATATCTACGTTCTTACTAAGTCGTGCATCAATCTTACCAGTTATGTTTAGGATTGCAGATTCTTCGTTAGGACGAAATCCTTGAGCAGATACATCTTCACTTGTCAAACGTTCAGCTGCAGCAACTTTTCCTTCACCAACTCGCTCGATTGGGTTTGCTTCTATCTCTGCTAATTTATCGTCATTAATGACAAATACATCAGTAGCTGGAGCGTCATCATCTTTACGAGCAATATAACTCGCAGAAAAACGGAAACCTATAATAGATTCACCTGATTTCTTTCTCAAGATTGGTCCACTAATAAAAGCTCTAAAGTCATTGTAACCATATTCATCTAAATATTCAGAAGTCTCTACTTCGACTCCCCCTGAGAAAGTTGAAGAAGGGCCTTTGGTGGTAATAGAGATTACACCACCCGTTACGTCACCATAGTTGGCAGGAATACCACCGGTGATTACTTGCAACTGTTCAATGTCAGTTGATTGAACCGCATTCGCGTTTACACGAATACCATCAACATACACATCTGTTCCATTTGATCTAGAACCTCTTACAGAGATAGCATCTCCTTCATCAAGCTGTGAAAGCCCTGCAGTAGAAGCTGCTAATGCTCCGATGTTTTTAGTTGGAAGTCTTGAAATTTCCTCAGCAGTTTTAATACCACCTTGCGTCGTATTATCTTGCTCGATTAGTGGAACTTTAAATTCCGTTATTACAATTTCGTCAAGGTTTAGACCTGGTCCACCTGCTCCTAGTTGAACATCTAGCTTATTGGCTTGACCTGACTTAATAACTACATCTGTAATTCTTGTAGCTGAGTATCCTATGTAGGAAACTTCTACATCATAGTTACCGGGATCTACATTGATACTGTAGTTACCTGTGAAATCTGTACTTGCCCCGGTAGACAGTACACCTCCTTTGTACAAAGTAACGTTTGCCCCAATCAGTTCTTCTCCGCTTTCACCATCGGTGATTTTACCTGCGAGAGAGGTTTGTTGGGCAAAGGTTATTGTACTGGTTAAAGCAAAAACCAGTGTGAGTAAAAAATAACGTGCCATATAAATTTGTTTTAAAAAAATTGACGTTAAAAACTTGTTTAAAGTTTTTGATTTTGAGTGGCAAATGATATGCATTTAGCACTTACAATCAAAAGCTTGAAAAAGTCAGTTTAGATTCGCAAAAAAAATGAGGCACAATGTTAAGAAAATTAACAGATTTATCAAAGAAAAACCTCTGTGCCTTTGTCTGTGTTTTGACAGATTGAAATAGCTTAGTTCCTTAAGTGTCGTTCAACTGTCTAGTCGCCTTACCAAGTCTGTGTCTCCAATTCGTAATTTCCGGGTATTCGCTTCGTCTCTTTTCAGTAGAAACCATATGAAATTGGTAGTTTTCATATGGTTTGATTATTTAATGTTTGTAATTAAAATTAAAACCGATTGGGCTTGAAATTATTTTTTTGCGACACCCTAAGTAGATGATAAAGTGGTCCTTGAACTACTTTATGAACACAAGTTATTTATTTAACTATGTATTACATTGCCGGATTAAGTAAATAAGTCAGGTTTCTAAATTCTTAAATTCAGAAAATTGTTCAATAATTGAAGATGAAAAACAAGTAATCTTCTGTTTATCAAGAGATTACTATTTTTCGTCTTTTTTTAAAAGTCTGAATTTAAAATCGGTATATTATGACAATAGGATGGCAATGGGATGTCGCCAATTAGTCCTTTCTAAAGTCCTTCTTCAAAATCTTTTTCAGCAGCACTGTAGCTAATCGTTTTTTTGACTCTAGGGTCCAGCCTGCCACGTGTGGCGTCAGCACCACCTGTTCGAAAGCATACAACTGAGCATAGCTCTGATTTTCTTTTGAAGTAAAAGTATTCGGCTTTTCGTTTTCAAATACATCAAGGCAAGCGCCAGCTACCTTTCCACTATTTAGATTTGAGATTAGAGCATCGGTTTTGATAACCTGTCCTCGAGAGGTATTGATCAGAATAACTCCATCTTTACAAGTTTTAATAAAGTCCTCATCTACAAAGTGATGCGTTTCTTCAGAAAGGGGAAGATGAAAGCTTATAATGTCGCTTTCCTTTTGTAATCTTTCCAAATTAACTTCGGTCACATAACGATATGGATCGACATAGTGCTTCTTATACTTATCGTATGCTAGCACGTTTACTCCCATTCCTTCTAATTTTTTTGTAAAACTGACACCAGTATGACCGAAGCCAACAATACCGACCGTTTTTCCTAAGAGTTCAAATCCGCGATTTGCTTCTCTTCTCCATATTTTTTTTCGCACCTCTCTGTCTGCACGATTCAGGTTATTAGCCAAAGCAAGTAACATCCCTAGCGAATGTTCGCCAACTGCGTTACAGTTTCCCTCAGGTGCACCATATATCGCTACATTTTTTTTTGCGGCATATTTTAGATCGATGATCTCCATCCCTGAGCCTAAACGACCTACAAAAGTAAGTTGATTAGCATTGTCTAACATCCTTTTATCAAGCTTGATTTTTGAATTAATAATCATCCCCACGTAGTCGCCCACGATTTCATGAACCCGCTCCAACTTTATATCTGGTTGATAATCACAGTCATAGCCCGCAGACGTAAATTCATCTATCATTATTGGATGTACCCCATCTGTAATTAATACCTTTTTCATAATTCAATGGCAGTTTCAGTGGCAATTGCAGTGACGCTATGATTTAGTCTTTTCGAAATCCAAGCCTTTATTTGTTATCTATTTGGAGCCAGCTACTTCTTGTCAAACTTCTACAAGAATACAAAGGTAGTAAATTCAATTTCAATGGTAGACACAATTTGAGTGGTAGAAGTAATTTTCGTTTTCAATTTACAAGCCTATCAAAGAGGTAGGTCTTGAGGCTGAAATTGCTAACTTTGCAAGAATTAATTTAACGATGTCCTTTCAATTCTCTTATATGAAATCGCTTTATATCATTCCATTTTTTGCTTTATTCCTCTTTTTTGCCTGCAAAGCAGATCAAAAACCTAGTTCTCCTAAAGTCTCGTTTATTAGTTCCAGCTATTATCTACGCTATTTAGAAGAAGAGAAAGAGTTAAAAACGGAAGCAACTTTCCGCCAAGGTGATAGCTTAGAAAATGCAGCAGCCAAAATCTATTCCGGCGTATTTTTCAATAATAAGGAAATGGCTTTCAAAAAACTAAGCGATGCCAACCAACGATATGTCCTGAATACTACTGGTGATTTTCCTTCAAAAAATTTAGTCTTCAGCTTCATCAACGACAAAGGACAGAAGGAATCACAGTCCTTTTCTTTTTCGTCTATGAAAAACTTGGCAACAAAAGGACTTGTTAGCAAATCAAAAGGAGTCACACTCACTTGGGAAGGTGAAGCTCTTACTGATCAAGAAAGTGTCATTTGCCTCTTTAGTGATGGAAACAACAGAACCACCAATACTGTACTCAAAGGCCCTACTGAAGGAGCTCAAATCAACATTCCTTCTGAAAAGCTGAGTGCTTTGACTGCTGGAGAAGGAAAGCTTTATCTAGTTCGAAAGAATAGAGTCCGTAAAGATGAAACCAATCGAAGCAGCTTTGCTGTTTTGGAATACTATACGGCGCCTATTGATATTGAGGTGAGTGAGTAGACTTGAGGAATTAGAATACTCTTCTATCGCGGAGCTCCGCATTTCATGTGCATTCTAATTCTAATTCTAATTTCGATTCCCATTCTAATTCCCTCGCATCATACAGTGCCATTCTAATTCTTTCGTTTTTTTTTAAAATTCATTTGCAAATACTCTTTTTACAATCAATCCTGTCTTATTTTTGCGCCACGAAACTAAATGAGAGGACACTCAATAGTGCTAGGCCAAAATTAAGTTACCATGCAATTATGCCCCAGCACGATTTCAAAGTACCTCTAAGAATTCTCTAAACGTCTTTTAACTTCCACTCATCAATGCCAAAAGATATTTCCATCAAATCCGTCCTAATTATAGGTAGCGGACCTATCGTTATTGGTCAAGCCTGTGAATTTGATTATTCTGGAACTCAAGCTGCTCGCTCACTCAGAGAAGAAGGGGTTGAGGTTAGCCTAATCAATTCTAATCCTGCAACTATCATGACTGATCCTGTAACGGCTGAGCACATTTACCTACTCCCCCTTACAGTAGAAAGTATTATCCAAATATTAGAAGAACGCCAAATTGACGCGGTACTCCCGACTATGGGTGGACAAACTGCCCTTAACTTAGCTATTGAAGCTGGTGCACAAGGTGTCTGGGAAAAGTATAATGTTCGCATGGTAGGGGTCGATCTCGATGCAATCGAATTAGCCGAAAATAGAGAAGCTTTCAAAAATCATTGTACATCGCTAAATCTTGGATCTGCTCCTTCAAAAATTGCCAACTCCTTTTTGGAAGGGATGGAAGCTGCTCAAGAAATTGGTTTTCCGCTTGTAATAAGACCTTCCTATACATTGGGAGGAACAGGAGGAGGTTTTGTTATGAAGCCTGAGGAATTTGACGAAGCCCTTAGAAGAGGACTAAATGCTTCACCAACCCATGAAGTGCTAATAGATAAGGCCGTATTGGGATGGAAAGAATTCGAGCTAGAACTACTGAGAGACAGCAATAATAATGTAGTCATTATTTGTACGGTAGAAAACTTGGACCCTATGGGAATCCACACAGGTGATAGTATTACAGTGGCACCTGCAATGACTCTTTCAGATACCGCCTACCAAGAGATGAGATCTCAAGCCATTACTTTAATGCGCTCAATGGGGAATTTTGCTGGAGGCTGTAATGTCCAATTTGCGCAAAACCCAGAAACAGAAGAATTGATTGTCATTGAGATCAACCCAAGGGTATCAAGATCTTCTGCATTAGCGAGTAAAGCAACTGGATATCCAATTGCAAAAATTGCTGCCAAATTAGCACTCGGTTATAACTTAGATGAATTAAAGAATCAGATTACTGAAACGACTTCCGCCATGTTCGAGCCTACGCTCGATTATGTGATTGTAAAAATGCCTCGTTGGAATTTTGCAAAATTTGCTGGAGCGGATCACCGACTAGGCTTGCAGATGAAGTCAGTAGGTGAGGTGATGGCTATTGGCCGAAACTTTCTGGAAGCACTTCAGAAGGCTTGTCAATCTCAGGAAAACAATAGAACAGGGCTTGGAGCGGATAAGAAAGAATGGATTCGAACTTCCGATATCATGGAGCGTTTGGAGAAGGTAAGTGATGATCGAATTTACCGAGTGAAAGATGCGCTTCGATTAGGCGTTCCGGCGAAGACCGTTCACAAACTAACATTAATTGATCCTTGGTTTATCACGCAGATTAAGCGCTTGGTAAAAATGGAAGAACGTTTGATCCGGTACAATGTAGCAGAAGATATTCCTTCCGACTTTTTCAGAGAACTGAAAGAAGTAGGATATTCGGATGCACAGATTGCTTGGTTACTTCGTATCAGTGAAAGAGAAGTTACCCGCCATCGAAAAAAACTAGACATCCGTAGAACTTACAAGTTAGTAGATACCTGCGCTGCAGAATTTGAAGCAAAAACACCTTACTACTATTCTACTTTTGATACTGAGAATGAAAGTATTCCTAGTGATAAAAAGAAAATCATTGTTCTGGGATCTGGTCCAAACCGAATTGGTCAAGGAATTGAATTTGACTACTGTTGTGTACACGGCTTGCTTGCTATTAAAGAAGCTGGCTATGAAGCGATCATGATCAATTGTAATCCTGAAACAGTTTCTACTGATTTTGACATTGCAGATAAATTATACTTCGAACCAGTTTACTGGGAACACATCAAAGAGATTATTGAACTAGAAAAACCAGAAGGTGTAATCGTTCAGTTAGGTGGCCAAACTGCTTTAAAATTGGCAGAGCAATTTCATAATAACGGTATCAAGATTTTTGGGTCAGACTTCAAATCAATGGACCTTGCAGAAGATCGCGGCGCATTTTCTAACCTACTCAAAGAATTAGACATTCCTTACCCTGAATATGGTGTGGCTGATGATATAGAAGACGCGATTGCAATTGCAAATCGTGTTACTTATCCTGTACTCGTTCGCCCATCTTATGTACTCGGTGGTCAACGCATGCGTATCGTGATTAACGATGATGAACTGGAGCGACATGTACTCAGTATCTTCAAACACTTACCTGACAATAAAGTACTGATTGATCAATTCCTTGAACGAGCAAAAGAAGCGGAGATAGATGCCATTTGCGATGGTGAAGACGTACACATCATGGGAATCATGGAGCACGTAGAACCAGCAGGTATTCACTCTGGCGACAGTAATGCATTATTGCCAACTTACAGTTTGTCGGATGATGTACTGGACCAAATGAAAAAGTATACAAAGCAGCTAGCTCTTGCACTTCGCATCAAAGGTTTGATCAATATTCAATTTGCTATAAAAGGTGAAAAGGTATATGTAATCGAGGCAAACCCAAGAGCTTCTCGTACAACACCTTTCATTGCAAAAGCTTACAAAGTACCTTACTTAAAAATTGCAACACAAGTGATGATTGGTACGCACAAATTATCTGACTTTGATATCAAAAAGGAACTAGATGGTTACGCCATTAAGGTTCCAGTATTTTCATTTGATAAGTTCCCTAACGTAGATAAGAACCTGGGACCTGAGATGAAATCTACTGGAGAAGCGATTCACTTTATTAAAGACTTGAAAGATCCTTTCTTTAGAGAGTTGGAACGGAATCGTTCTGTATACTTAACTCGATAATAGATCGCTTCGCTGTCAGATCACCGTCTTAAACGGCGGTGAGATCGTAATGCCGGAGGGCATTACTAAGAGACCGCTTCGCTGAGAGAATCACTCTACCGCAACAGTCCATCGTGGAACTGCGTCAGTGGGAAAATCTTTCAATGAAGCGGTCTCTCTATTTTACCGAAAATAAAACGGCCGACCTCTCGGCGCAGCGATCTGACGGTACAACTGTCTCAATTCGCATCTAACAAATAGAGGTAATAATTTTCCTTCTTCATATTATAATTCTCAAAGGACTTCCAAATTTTTATGTTTGGGTAACGATCCTTTGACAAAGGCTTAGGTGAAAGAATGATGAGACCTGTGCGTTTTTTATATTGTGCAAATACCTTTAGCTCTGCTTCTATTGGAAAGTAAACTTTATCAAGCCATTTGTAATAGGTAAATGGATTTCCGTCAGGTAAAGAATAGATATCTCTTCCTACATAAGCTACGACTGGAACTGTTTCAAATTTATTAATCGCTACAATGATGGCATTTTCTGGCACTTCTCTTTTGATTAATTGTGCAGTGGCGTAGGCATTACTAAAAGGGTGTTTGACATCTTTATTGATGGCTAAAAAATTGTAGTACAATTGGCACAAAAGAAAAGTCGCAACTAAAGCCATTTTAACTTTAGGAAGTGATTCATTTCTTCGGTAATACATTTCGGTTAGAACCATGAAGAAAATAAAATTAATCCCCCAGTGACGTACACCTCCTTGATAGATAAACGTACCAAATAAAACGGCTCCCAACATATAAACGAGAAAGGCTGCTAGCAAACTTTTGTCGCGCCAAAAGAACCACACAAAAAATCCCAATAGCAATAGACCTGCCATTACATCCAAGGCGGAATAACCAAAAACATTGGTATCGGGAATTACTCCTATCCAGAAAGCGTTGGCAAAATTACCTTGAATGGAGTGCGCCAAATTATCAATTAGAATCTCATCTGTATTAAGTCCTACTACCTCATGGCTACTTCGCGGATAAACCGTCAGTACAAAGAGTGCTAAGCCTACTAAAGCAGCCATTGCATTCAGCAAAAGTGACTTGTTTTTCCAAAAGGAGATCGTATTTTCTTTTTGATAAAAATCAACTAAAAAACCAAGCATTAAAGCACCAGCTACGAAGACACCGTACACCTCTGTCTGGCAAAGTAAAAACAGTATCACCACTGTCCAGCCATTGATTTTTCCTTTTTCTTTTAATAAATCTACCAGCAAAAAGCTAAGCAAAATGAGTAAAACATATCCGCGATTAACAACGCCATATTGGTAAAAGAAATAAAACCCGCAAGCCATCGCAAGACGAAAGGCTAAAGGCATTTTAAATCGGAAGAGAAGTATATAAAGTGCTACAAGGAAAAGCAATCCGTGCGCCGATTCGAATAGTAACACCTGCTGATCAGGTAAAAGTCCGGCAATATTGGAAACAAGCGCCCAAGGCTTTAGGTAGGTAAACCAAAGAGAGGGGTGGCCCTCAAGATGCAAAAATTGCAATAAATCAGGAAAGGATTTATCACGAGCCAGCAACCAGGGTTGCCACTCGTCTTTCCATAGTTCATGATACTTAAACTTAAGTATAAAACATCCAACAGCTATAAACAATAGTACAACACCACTAATCCAATTCTTATTTTTTTGATCCATTTAGTTTTTTTTCACTCTATCTTCTCTAGTTCAACATCTAGCACCTTAACACAAATACCAATGAATACAAGACATTTAGCAATAAATGCACGTCATAGTTACGAAATATTGACACACCCAGTACTTAAAGTCGATGAAACTTAAAAATTACTCGATTAACGTAAATTTTACTAGCTCTTAAATATTTACTCATAATGATGAATATTAGTCCAAAAAAAGTCATTGATTGTCACTTTCTGTGAACATTCTTAAACAACTTCACGTAAAAACATTTGTGTACTGCCACTAATTCCCTCATTGTTCTTACTTTTGATCTTATGAAAACAAAAAAAGAAATAGTTGAAGACTGGTTACCACGTTATACAGGAACCGCTTTAGAAGATTTTGGACGATACATCCTATTGGTCAACTTTAGCAAATACCTCGAAATATTTGCAAAAATGCATGGCGTTGAAATCAAAGGAAAAGGGCGCTCCATGCCCTCTGCTACCGCTGGCGACATCACCATGATTAACTTTGGAATGGGAAGTCCCAATGCAGGAACTATTATTGATTTAATCACTGCTGTAAAACCAAAAGCTTGCTTGTTTCTTGGAAAATGTGGTGGTATCAAAAGTAAAAAAAATAAGGTGGGTGACTTGATACTTCCTATTGCTGCTATACGTGGAGAAGGAACTTCTAATGACTACCTTCCTCCTGAAGTACCAGCCCTTCCTTCATTTGCCTTACAAAAGGCAATCTCTACTACGATCAGAGATTACGATCAAGATTACTGGACAGGTACAGTCTACACGACCAACAAACGTGTTTGGGAACACCGGAAAGATTTTAAAAAGTATTTGAAATCACTTCGCCCTATTGCTATCGATATGGAAACAGCGACCATATTTGTGGCTGCTTTTAAAAATCATATCCCTGCTGGAGCACTCTTATTGGTGTCGGACATGCCGATGGTCCCAGAAGGTGTAAAAACAGAAAAGAGCGATATCGTTGTTACCCAACAATTTGCAGAACGACATTTAAAAATTGGAATTGATTCGCTTAAGCAATTGATTAATAAATCGCTAACAGTAAAGCATTTGAAATTCTGATAGACGGTGAGACCGCTGCGCCGCGAGAACATCGTAGGCGCTTCGTCTCAACTGAGAGATTGCTTCGCTGAAAGACTCCCCGATAACGTAGCTCCGCAATGGAGTATCCGTCCGAGTGAAATTTCTCAGCGAAGCAGTCTCAACCAGTTATCTCTTTGCATCAACAACTGACTTTGATTTCGAGTCCACCTTTCCTTCTTTGTGGTAAACCACATCCACTCGTAAAGCTTTCATCCCAGTAACCCCCTGCATGTCATGCAATACTACATCTTCGATGACTGGTCCAATATAATTAATCGATTGTAAGTATTCCAGATAGCCTAGATATTCTGTAGCTTCCTTTGCTTGTGAATAAATAATTGCAATTTTTCCGACTTGCGTCAGCCGCTCGGAAGTTCCTTTCAGTAGTGCTTTATCAATCCGCTTTTTAATAATTTCATAGCGAACGTTATAGGCCCCCTCAACATCGAATCGTTTTTCTTCTGTTCGGAAATTTATTGTGATTGGATTACTGTGCACTAAAACCAAGGAGGCTACCCGTAAAGGCACTGCAAGATTTGGGTGAAGCGCCTTTGCTAGGTTCTCAACTTCACAGGTAATCATCAATTGCCAGAGGCGAAGGTTTTGCAAATACACTTCATTGTATGGCAGCCGTGACACCATAGAAGCACCAATATACATTTCGTGCTCGACTCCGTCTGTTTGATACTTTTCGAAATAATGCGGAAACATTTTTTGTGCATCCTCTTGCGCATTATCAATATACGCTGCTATCGTTTCATTGATGATACTGACGCTCTGTTCGTAATCTTTTCTTTTGTTATAAATAACGTGTAGCTCTTCATCCAGTTGATCTGAATAATTGTCAACGGCCGTTTTCAACTTTGAATTCAACACTTCCAAATGCTTAAAAATAGGATACACTTCGCTTTTCATAAAATCTAACACTTTGATCTCATCACCAGCTCCAAGTCCTTTTGACATCTGTGCAATATACTTATGTATTCGAAATTGCATTTTTTTATAGATCGGCAAAGGGTGAGATTTGATGGCCAAAGTCATCACTTCGTTAGCAGCTTTGAGTTGTGCAATCATATCTGCCTGAATTGCAGCATTCCTTTCGGTAGAAGAACCTTTAATATCTGATTGACCAAAAAGTGGATAAACTTCAGGGAACACGATCTGCTCCATCTCGTTGGAATTATTCAGCAGTTTATTTTGCCAATAATTACTAGCCGCATCAAAAAATCGCCAAGAAACAGAAGGATGTATAGCTGTAAATTTTTCTAATACAATAGCCTCTAACTGATTTTCTAATTCATCCTGCGAGCGTTTCAAGGCTGTGGTAAAAAGCGGAATTAAATCTCGTAGCATCGTTGCCACTGGTGCATTTAATGCTTCTTGCTTTTCAGAACCTAATTCTAATACTCCGATCAATTTACCATCATAAAGTATTGGTGCTGCGATATAACTTTTCAGACCATGACTATCCAAGCGTTTCAGTAAGTTACTCTTCGTTACATTTTCTAAATCATAACGAGGTATCACTACTGTTTTTTTCTCCTCAAACAAATGATTGTGTGTATATTCACAATAACAATTGTTGATATCCAAATCATGATCTGTCGTTTCATCTTTCCAAAAACAAAAACCTAAGGAACTCAGTGAATGCTTATCTTCATCATAAGAAGAGAAACTTACTTTAATATCAGATAAATTTAAAATTTCTCTGATGTTGTTTTTAATTTTTCCGATTGTCTCCGATGATTGAAAAGCATCCTTATCCAATAAATTATAACGCAAAGAAGACTCTGCATCTTCTCGAGTCACGTCAAACATTTTTAAGATAGCAAAACCTTCATAATCATAACTTCCTGGTGGTATCTTTTTTTTCCAAAGATCGACATCTTCAAAATTATCAATCAATTCCTGTACTTCTTCCTTGCTCAACGGGACGGTTAGCTCATTGGGTTTTACTTCTGAAAAATCTGCATTGATATGTACTCTATAATGGCGATTAATTCCTGATTTCTTATCTGGTATATCGAAATACATCGATTTAGAAAAATTGATCTTGGCACCATAAACATAGTTCAATATCCATACACAAGAAGTAATATAAATTGTTTCCATTCCGGCTACACGCATGACGACATTACTAGGCCCTCCTGCTTCTTCAATAATACTTCTAAATCGCTGAGTCCCATTGAACCATATTGGAGTAAATGGAATCCCGACAGTTTGAATTTCATTGGTAGTAGTCATCTCAGGAAACATCGGATAAAACAGTTCGCTTAGAATTTCCGAATGAGTTTCCAAAATTTCGCTGTCTTGTAGAGGCTCTTTCAGAATGCTATATTTCTCCAACTTCTTTAGCATTGGCTTTGCTAAAACAGCCATTTCATTATTTTTCTGAGCAAGTTTTTCCCAGAATTCAAAAAGCCTATAAAAGCTAAAACTTAACCTAAACGGGATTTCATCGGTTTGGAAATATTTATCTCCGTTATTCTTTATTACGTATGACATCTTTTTTGGCGTTTTATTTATTTTCCATTTGGTCTAACTTCCTATCGGAATTTTCCTCTACCACATTAACGGTAGTCTTTCTTCAAGCTCCATTTTTGATTTCCCAAACTTGTTTAGATTATTCTTATGTCCATAAAGAACAGCATATACTTAAGAATTGTTTTAGTCCCTTTTTGGCTGAGCCTAAGTTCAGCTTATTGAAAATACGATTTTATCTAAACTTCTGCTATATTGAGGGAACAAAACGGGGTTTCCACAGGCATATTTTTAGTTATTTAACAAATGGCTTGGTCTAAGTCCGCAGTACTACATTAGATAAAGGAAATCCAAATAAAACCAATACTATGAATTTAAGTACACTCGACTGGGGCTTAATCCTTGCTTTTTTTGTTATTTCATTAGGCATCGGAATTTATGCTTCGCGCAAATCTGGTAAAAACTCCTCTGAATTTTTTCTTTCTGGTAGAAACATGCCTTGGTGGTTATTGGGTGTATCTATGGTGGCAACAACCTTCTCTGCTGATACACCTAATCTGGTTACGGGACTTGTACGTGAAAATGGCGTTGCCGGAAACTGGGGCTGGTGGGCATTTTTACTTACGGGGATGTTGACCGTTTTTGTATTTGCGCGCTTGTGGCGTAGATCTATGGTAATGACTGATATTGAATTTTATGAACTGAGATATAGTGGTGACGTGGCGGCCTTTCTGCGTGGTTTTCGAGCCTTGTATTTGGGTTTAATTTTTAATGTATTAGTCATGGGGGCGGTCTCTCTAGCTGCAGTGAAATTTGGTGAAATTATATTAGGTATGCCTGGCTGGCAAACACTATTGATTGCTGGTTCCATTACCTTAGTTTATAGTACGCTTGGCGGATTGAAGGCAGTTATTCTTACAGATTTCGTTCAGTTTATTTTAGCGATGATTGGCTCTATTTGGGCAGCTATTTATATTGTCAGCCTTCCTGAAGTTGGCGGGCTAGACGCACTCTTGGCACACAAGAATGTAATTGGAAAAATCAATATTCTACCTGATTTTTCTGATCCTAACAATTGGGTTCCAGTCTTACTGGTTCCATTAGCCGTACAATGGTGGGCCTCTTATTATCCGGGAGCAGAACCTGGCGGAGGGGGATATATTGCACAAAGAATGTTTTCTTCGAAAGATGAAAAAAATGCGCTAAGTGCAACCTTACTTTTCAACGTTGCGCATTATGCCATTCGTCCATGGCCCTGGATTTTGATTGCTTTGGCATCGCTTATTGTTTTTCCGGAGCTGTCAGATATAGAGCGGGTATTTCCAAATCTTTCGGAAGGAAAAGTTGGACATGACATTGCTTATCCTGCCATGCTTTCCAAATTGCCGTCGGGCTTATTGGGATTGGTAGCGGCTTCTTTGATTGCTGCTTTTATGTCTACCATGTCTACTCAGTTGAATTTGGGAGCAAGTTATTTAGTCAATGATTTTTATTTGCGTTTTATCAACCCAGATGCGAATGACAAAGATCAGATTCGTGCGGCGCGATTGTTTACCGTTGTTTCAGCGATACTTGGTTTGGGATTGGGACTTTTATTGACGGATGCTACGCAGGCCTTCAACTTGCTCTTACTCTTGGGATCTGGAACAGGCTTGATCTATATTCTTCGTTGGTTTTGGTGGCGTATTAGTGCAATGACAGAAGTGGTGGCGATGATTGCATCTTTAGTGATTGCGGCATTTTTCACCTTTTCTAGCGCTGCGGACTTATTTGAGAGTTGGGAAAAGATTGTTTATAGTGCTATTTTGACTACTGCGATTTGGGTTGGTGCCACTTTCTTAACGAAACCAACCGATGAACAAACTTTGATCAGATTCTATCAAAAAATAAAACCTGGCGGCAATGGCTGGAATCCAATTATCAAAAAAGCGAAAGCTAGAGGGATTGTTTTGAACAAGGCGAATGTGCAATTGCCTTTGCAATTGCTTTGTTTTGTGGTAGGAACTATTTCGGTTTATGCAGCGCTGTTTGCTACTGGCAATTGGATTTATGGTAATTATACTTTGGCTGCTGGATTGACTGGGCTGACGGTTTTGGGTAGTTTGTTTTTGATGAAGAGTTGGGGGAAGATTGTGGG